>PMIF01000154.1 GCA_003157035.1 Rhodocyclaceae bacterium | reverse complement strand
CAGCGCGGTGGCGATGATGGTCAACGAACCGCCTTCCTCGAGGTTGCGCGCGGCGCCGAAGAAGCGCTTCGGTTTCTGCAGGGCGTTGGCATCGACGCCGCCGGTCAGCACCTTGCCGGAGGCGGGTACCACCGTGTTGTAGGCACGCGCCAGGCGCGTGATCGAGTCGAGCAGGATCACCACGTCCTTCTTGTGCTCGGTCAGCCGCTTGGCCTTCTCGATGACCATTTCCGCGACCTGGACGTGGCGCGTCGCCGGTTCATCGAAGGTCGAGGCGACCACCTCGCCCTTGACGGTGCGAGACATTTCGGTCACTTCCTCGGGACGTTCGTCGATCAACAGCACGATCAGCACGACGTCGGGATGATTGGTGGTAATGGCGTGGGCGATGTGTTGCATCATCACCGTCTTGCCGGACTTCGGGCTGGAAACCAGCAGGCCGCGCTGGCCCTTGCCGATCGGCGCGATGATGTCGATGATGCGGCTGGTGGTGTTCTCTTCGGCGCGGATGTCGCGTTCGAGTTTCATGTGCACCGTCGGGTGCAGCGGCGTCAGGTTCTCGAACAGGATCTTGTGCTTGGAGTTCTCGGGCGTCTCGCCATTCACCTTGTCCAGCTTGACCAGCGCGAAGTAGCGCTCGCCCTCCTTGGGCGTGCGGATCTCGCCTTCGACGCTGTCGCCCGTGTGCAGGTTGAAGCGGCGGATCTGCGACGGCGAGACGTAGATATCGTCCGTACTGGCGAGGTAGGAGGTTTCGGGCGAACGCAGGAAGCCGAAGCCGTCCGGCAACACTTCCATGACGCCGTCGCCGAAGATCGACTCGCCTTTCTTGGCCTGGTTCTTCAGCAGGGCGAAAATCAGTTCCTGTTTACGCAGCCGGTTGGCACCTTCGATGCCATTGGCGTTAGCCATATCCAGCAGTTCGCTGACGTGGTGGGCTTTAAGCTCCGAGAGATGCATAGGACGACCTAAGGTTGAGCGCGGACGCGAACGTTCCGGAAAGGAATGGGAGTATCGTGGTTATTTCTGCTGGGTCGAACAGGCGGTCTACCGGGTTAGCCGGCAGCGGCCTGAAACCGGAAAGTTGGCCCTTCTCTCGGGGCTACGCGGTTGCAGGCCGGACTCTAGCGGGATCAGAGGTTGCTGTCAATGAAAGACGTCAGTTGCGACTTTGAAAGGGCGCCGATCTTGGTTGCCTCGACATTGCCGCCCTTGAACAGAAGCAAGGTCGGAATGCCACGGATCCCATATTCACCCGGCGTGCGCGGATTCTCGTCGATGTTGAGTTTGGCCACCTTCAACCGGCCGTGATACTCCTTCGCCACCTCATCGAGGATGGGCGCGATCATCTTGCAGGGACCGCACCAGTCGGCCCAGTAGTCGACCAGAACAGGGGTGCTCGATTCCAAAACCTCGCTCTTGAATGTGGTATCGGAGACATGAATGATGTGTTCGCTCATGGGGTTCCTCGGTGGGTGGTTGCCAGCCGGCATGCGGCACGCGGCAAAGTGAAGGGCTTCGTGCAGAAACTGTCCGGCCATCCTAGCAAAAAAATGTCGCCGCTGGAATGGAGTGTCATTGCCCGACTATACTCAAGGGTGATGGGTGGCGACTTTCGGCAATTCCCCAGAGAGGCAAGATGCCGGTCTCCCATCGGTTGGCGCGGCGAGTTGCGCTTGACCAAAACCACAACACAGGAGAGATCATCATGAAAGTAGGCGAGATTCTGGCAATCAAGGGGAGCATCCTCTATACCATCGCGCCGGGCAAGAAGTTGTCGGAAGCGGTGGCGACCATGAGTGGCCAGGATGTCGGCTCTCTGGTGTGCTTCGATCAGGGGCGGATGGTCGGCATGCTGACTTTCCGCGAAGTCCTGCGGGCCTTGCAGGTACACGGTGCGGCATGGGGTGGTATCGCCGTGGGCGACGTGATGGTGCGGGATCCTGTGGTTGGTCGCCCCGAGATGGAAGTTGACGGCCTGCGCAAGCTGATGCTGGACCAGCACGTTCGCTACCTGCCGATCATGGAGGAAAGCATGCTGATTGGCGTGATTTCGTTCCATGATGTTGCCAAGGCGATACTGGAGGAGCAGGGCTACGAGAATCGGATGCTGCGGGCCTATATCCACGATCAGGCAGTGGTCGAACCCATGGCTTGATGCGGCCGCCTGCCTTGTCGGGATGTGACGGAAAATGGCGTGGTAAGATTGCCCTGGATCCAGAATAACCCTCGGCACTATGGCAGGAAACACCTTCGGCAGCCTGTTTTGCGTCACGTCGTTCGGCGAGTCGCATGGTCCGGCCATCGGTTGCGTCATCGATGGTTGTCCGCCGGGCCTTGCCCTGACGCAGGCGGACATTCAGGCTGAGTTGGACAGGCGCAAGCCAGGGACTTCCCGGCACGTGACCCAGCGGCGGGAAGCCGACGTGGTCGAGATTCTTTCCGGCGTCTTCGAAGGCAGAACAACGGGAACACCGATTGGTCTGTTGATTCGCAATGAGGACCAACGTAGCCGCGACTACGGTGAAATCGCCCAGACCTTCAGGCCTGGCCATGCCGACTACACCTACTGGCACAAGTATGGCGTGCGCGACCATCGCGGTGGCGGTCGCGCCAGTGCCCGTGAGACTGCAGTAAGGGTGGCGGCCGGTGCTGTTGCCCGCAAGTGGTTGCTTGAGCGTTACGGCGTCGTTATCCGCGGCTATATGAGCCAGTTGGGCACAGTGGAGATTCCCTTCCGCGACTGGGCGGACGTGTCGACCAATCCGTTCTTCGCCGCCGATGCCAGTATGACGGGCGAGCTCGAGCGCTACATGGACAGTCTGCGCAAGGACGGCGATTCCATCGGTGCCCGCATCACCGCAGTCGCGGAGAATGTTCCAGTTGGCTGGGGCGATCCGGTGTACCGTCGACTTGACGCAGAACTTGCTTATGCCCTGATGGGAATCAATGCCGTCAAGGGTGTCGAGGTGGGCGCCGGGTTTGCCGCGGTGACCCAGCGCGGCAGCGAGCACGGCGACGAATTGACGCCGCAGGGCTTCGCCACCAATCACGCCGGAGGAATTCTTGGCGGCATCTCGACGGGACAGGATATCGTCGTCGGTGTTGCGATCAAACCGACGCCCAGTATTCGCCAACCGCGACGCTCGATCGACCTTGAAGGCAAGGCAACGTCAGTGGCCACCGAAGGTCGCCACGATCCGTGCGTCGGCATCCGTGCCACGCCAATTGTCGAAGCCATGATCGGTCTGGTCCTGATCGACGCTGCGCTGCATCATCGCGCCCAATGCGGCGACGTCCGGTGCTCGACTCCTGCGATCCCGGGGCGGCTGATAGAATGAACCAAACAAGATACAGGGAGAATGCCCATGCAAGTTGATCACCATGATCTGTACACCGAATTTCCTGATTTTCACCATGCTATCAACGCCCTCAAGGTAGCGCATGCGCAGTTTGGCCGGATGTTCGCCCAGTACAATCGGCTGACCGGAAAAGTCGAGGATCTTGAGGAGCACGACATGCCGGTCGGGGACTTCACGCTCGAAGACATGAAGAAGCATCGCGTCAAGCTCAAGGACCACCTCTACGAATTGTTGCTGGCTTTTCAGGTCGGCCACACGCAGAAGTAGTGCGGAATAGGGCATTCGCCCGCTGGCCGCGAATGCCAAACAGGTATCCGGCGACGCCGCAATGGCGTCTGTCGGTGTGGTATTTCTGGTACTTCGCCCACGTCGGCGCATTCACCCCGTATTTCACGCTATACCTGGAATCGCTGGATGTGCCTGCTGCCGTCATCGGTCTGATGATGTCCGGCATGCTGGCAATGCGCGTGGCGGCGCCACTGCTTTGGGGATCCCTGGCTGACCGGCGCAATGAGAAGGTGCCGGTCGTCAGGCTCTCGGCGATGCTTTCGCTGCTGTGCTTTGCCGTTCTCTTCGTCGCTGTTCAGATCTGGCCAATAGCCATCGCCTTGGCCGCCTTTGCCTTCTTCTGGAGCGCTTCACTGCCGCTGGTTGAGGCGCTCACCCTGGCTCACCTGGTCGGCGCCGTTGAGCGCTATGGCAGGGTTCGACTCTGGGGTTCCGTAGGCTTTATCGCGGCAGTGCTGTTGACGGGAATGTGGCTGGATCAAGCGGCGCTGAGAAGCCTGCTCTGGATCGATCTTGGCATCCTGGTGGCGCTCGCCGGCAGCGCCTGGATGCTCAGCGATCCAGTCGTGGCGCGGTCGGCAACGACGGCCCCGTTGCGCTGGGCGGACATGCTGCGCCGAGATGTGCTGGCGCTGCTGGTCGCCAGCTTGCTGATGGCTGCCGCCCACGGACCGTTCTATGTCTTCTTCTCCATCCACCTGGTTGCGCATGGCTATGGCAAAGCCGTCGTCGGCATGCTCTGGTCGCTGGGCGTGGTGGCCGAGATTGGCGTCTTCATTGCCATGCCGCACCTGCTCCGGCAACTGTCGGCGCGGACCATACTCGTCAGCAGTCTGGCCCTGGCCGTGGTTCGCTTTGCCCTGATCGGCTGGGCGGTCGATTCGGCGCCGATGATGCTCCTGGCACAACTGTTTCATGGCGCCACATTTGGCGCCGCCCACGCTGCGGCCGTGGCCTTGCTGAATCGCAGTTTCCCGGCGGCCCAGCAGGCGCGTGCACAGGCGCTCTATGGGAGTTTTTCCGTGGCCTTCGGCGGCATGCTCGGCAACCTTGCTGGCGGGGCGGCATGGCAATACCTGGGGCCTGAACTGACGTTTACGGTTGGTTCGGCATTCGCGGCAATGGGGCTTGCCGTTGCCTGGTTCGGCCTGCCGGCAGCGCGTGCGGCCGCAGTGCCTGTGCGATAATCGTCCCTTCGGGATGGATGCCAATTGGGGCGGTGTCTATGGTCCAGGGATTTTGCTTGTCAAGGAGATGAACATGCGCATGTTGAGCATTGTTGCTGCTTTTGCACTAGTATTGACCGGCTGCAATACCGTGCACGGTATCGGTCAGGATATCGAAAAAGGCGGCGAAGTCATTCAGAAAGCCGCCAAGTAGTCCCAATTGTTCGGACGGTCATTGCCGTCCGCTGAGGAAAGAGAATTTCATGAAGATTTGCGTCCTGCCGGGCGACGGCATCGGTCCGGAGATTGTCGCCCAGGCACTGCGCGTTTTGCGCGCACTTGACCTGAAGCTCGAAACGGAAGAAGCGCTGCTCGGGGGCTGTGCCGTCGATGCGACGGGCAGCCCTTATCCCGAAGCCACGCAGAAGTTGGCGCAACAGGCCGATGCCGTCTTGCTCGGCGCCGTCGGTGGGCCTCAGTGGGACAGCAACCCGCGCGAACAGCGGCCGGAGCGCGGTCTCCTGGGCATTCGCAAACATCTGAACCTGTTTGCCAATCTGCGGCCGGCGGTGCTCTACGACGAACTGGCGAACGCCTCGACGCTCAAACCCGAAGTCGTAGCCGGGCTCGATATTCTCATCATCCGCGAACTCACCGGCGACATCTACTTCGGCCAGCCGCGCGGCATCGAGGTCAGGGACGGACAGCGTGTCGGGACCAACACGATGGTCTACAGCGAGAGCGAGATTCGGCGTATCGCCCGCGTCGCCTTCGCTGCCGCCCGCAAGCGCCGGGGCAAGCTTTGCTCAGTGGACAAGATGAACGTGCTCGAATGCACGCAGCTATGGCGCGATGTGGTCATCGAGACCGCCAAAGAGTTTGCCGACGTCGAGTTGTCGCACATGCTGGTCGACAACGCGGCGATGCAGCTGGTGCGCAATCCCAAGCAGTTCGACGTCATGGTCACCGGCAATATGTTCGGGGACATTCTGTCCGACGAGGCTTCGATGCTTACCGGGTCCATCGGCATGTTGCCGTCGGCTTCGCTGGACGAGAACAACAAGGGGTTGTACGAGCCGTGTCACGGCTCGGCGCCCGACATTGCCGGCAAAGGCATTGCCAATCCTCTGGCGACAATTCTGTCCGCGGCCATGATGTTGCGCTATACGTTCGGCGACGAGCCGGCCGCCATACGGATTGAGCAGGCCGTGAAGAAGGTCCTGGCTTCGGGGTTCCGTACCGTGGACATCTACGAACCGGGCATGAAGAAGGTCGGTACCCGGGAGATGGGCGACGCGGTACTGGCTGCCTTGTAAGGGCGAGGACGAAGAGGAAAGCACAGATGAAGCGAGTCGGTCTGGTCGGATGGCGCGGGATGGTGGGCTCCGTGCTGCTGCAGCGGATGCGTGAAGAGGGCGATTTCGACCTGATCGAGCCGGTGTTCTTCAGCACTTCGGCCGTCGGTGGCGCGGGGCCGGTAGAAGGCGGTGGCCTGCCACTCAAGGATGGGCGTAGCATCGCCGACTTGCGGGCCATGGATATCGTCATCACCTGTCAGGGTGGCGACTACACCAACGAGGTGTTTCCGCTCTTGCGTGCCGCTGGCTGGAATGGCCACTGGATCGACGCTGCATCCGCGTTGCGCATGAAGGATGACGCGGTGATCATCCTTGATCCGGTGAATGCGCACGTTATCAAGAATGCACTGGCCAGGGGCGGTCGCAACTGGATCGGCGGCAATTGCACTGTCTCGTTGATGTTGATGGCGATCGGTGGTCTCTTCGAGGCGGGCCTGATCGAGTGGTTGACGTCGATGACCTACCAGGCCGCATCGGGCGCCGGTGCGCAGAATATGCGGGAACTGCTCGTGCAAATGGGTGAAGCGCATCGCGTGGCCAAGTCGCTGCTCGATGATCCCGCCTCGGCCATTCTGGACATCGATCGCGAGGTCGCCGGAATCCTGCGCGATCCGGGGTTTCCTACCGACAACTTTGGTGTGCCGCTGGCTGGATCGTTGATTCCCTGGATCGACAAGGATCTTGGCAATGGCCAGAGCCGCGAAGAATGGAAGGGCGAGGCGGAAACGAACAAGATTCTCGGCTTGACGCCGGCCACCATCCCCGTGGATGGGCTTTGCGTACGCATTGGCGCCATGCGCTGCCATTCCCAGGCGCTGACGATCAAATTAAAGAAAGATGTCCCACTGGCCGATATCGAGGCAATGCTGGCCGCGCATAACGATTGGGCCGGCGTCGTGCCCAATCAAAGGGAGGCGACTCTGCAGCGGCTGACTCCGGCTGCCGTGACTGGTCAGCTGACCGTGCCGGTGGGGCGTCTACGCAAGATGAGCATGGGGAATCAGTTCCTGTCAGCGTTTACAGTCGGTGATCAGTTGCTTTGGGGGGCTGCGGAGCCGCTGCGTCGCATGCTGCGCATCTTGTTGGAATGACGGCTGGGTGCAACAGCCAGCGATTATGAAGTGAAGGTTTAGCTTGCATCGCTAACCTCATGATGTTATTTTGAATGCTGGGGTGATATGCGTCCCGGGAGGCGTCGTGCTGAATTCCATCCAGAGGTTCAAGTTCAAGTCCACCATGATCGCAGCGGCGATGGCCGTTCTGCCCATGAGTGCCTTCGCTGCAGGGCTCGGCAAGCTGACGGTGTTGTCCGCGCTCGGACAACCGTTACGCGCTGAGCTCGATATCACGGCCTCGCGCGACGAGTTGGCGTCGCTTGGAGCGCACGTGGCGCCGGCCGAAACTTTCCAGCAGGCAGGGATCGAGTATGTGCCTGCGGCGGCTGCGCTGAAGTTCGTCGTGGACAAGCGGTCCGGCGGCCAGCCGTTCTTGCGAGTTTCCAGCGATCGGGCAATCAACGAACCCTTTATTGACGTCCTGATCGAATTGGTCTGGTCGTCGGGACGAATGGTCCGCGAATACACGGTGCTGCTCGACCCGCCCAATTTGGCCAAGCCCAATGTGCCGGCGGTGGCCGAATCTGCGCCTGTGGTTGCGACGCCAGTCGTTACGCCGAAGGCTGTGCCGACTGCGGCGCCTGCGGCCCCCGCCGTGGCGATTGCGCCAGCGGCACCGGAAAAGGCCGCTGAGAAACCAGCCGAGCCGGCTGCAACGCCTGCGCCGAAATCACGCCGGCCCGAGGTCAGCGAAGCCAAGCAGGTGGCGGCGACGCATATGGTTCAGCGCGGCGATACGCTGGCCAAGATCGCGGCAGAGAACAAGGTCGACGGAATCAATCTGGACCAAATGCTGGCGGCATTGTTCCACGTCAACCAGGATGCCTTTGTTGACGGCAATATGAACCGTCTGCGAGTCGGCAAGATCCTGAATATCCCTGACCGTGAGACTGCCGGCAATGCTTCGCCGTCCGAGGCGCGCAAGATCGTGGTATCCCAGGCTGAGGACTTCAACGCCTATCGGCGCAAATTGGCGTCCGCGGTGAGTGCGGCCAAACCGGTCGCGGAGGAAGCGCCCAAGCAGGCGGCGGCGGGCAAGATTACGCCGAAGGTCGAAGAAAAGGTCCCGGCGCCCGCGGTGGCAAAGGACAAGCTTGAAGTTTCGCGCACCGAGTCGGCCAAGGAAGTCAAAGCGGCCAAGGACGCCAACAAGGCCCTGCAAGGTCGCGTTACCGCGCTTGAAGAGGACTTGGTGGCTCGCGATCGGGCGCTCAAAGAGGCGGGCAGCCGTGTCTCGGATCTCGAAAAGAATTTGGCCGACTTGAAGAAGTTGGCGGAGCTAAAGAGCCAGACCATCGTGAAGTTGCAGCAGCAGGCAGCCGCCAAACCGGCCGTAATGCCGACGCCCGAAGTCAAGAAACCTGAACTGCCGCCAGCGGTCAAGCCGGCCGAAGTGCCACCGATCAAGCCAGCCGAGGTGGCAAAGGCGCCCGAACCGATTGCGCCGCCCCCAGCCGTGCCCGTCGAGCCCCCCAAGGTTGCTGAGGCGCCCAAGCCGCCAGAACCCGCCGCTGCCCCCGGGGCAGAAGCGGAGAAGCCGCCGGTCAAGGCTCCGGAGGTGAAGAAGCCGGAGCCGCAGGCGGCAGGAGAGCAACCGAGTTTCCTCGACGAAAATCTCGAGTTGGTAGTCGGCGGCGGCCTGGTCCTGGCAGTGCTGCTTGGCTACCTGGGTTACTCGGCCCTGCGTCGCAAACGCGATACCGGAGCTCCGACCACGAGTCGGATTTCCGAAGGCGACTTGATGGCCAATTCCGTCTTCGGCTCGACGGGCGGCCAGGCCGTGGATACTGGTGCTTCGATTCAGACCGACTTCAGCCAGGCCAATCTTTCAAACATCAGCGCCGACGAAGGCGTCGATCCGGTTGCCGAGGCAGATGTCTACATGGCTTACGGCCGTGACGCCCAGGCCGAGGAGATTCTCCTCGATGCATTGAAGAATGACCCGGCTCGTCATGCCATTCATCTGAAACTGCTCGAGATCTATGCTGCTCGCAAGAGCCCGAAGCAGTTTGAGGCGATTGCCAAGGACCTTCATCAACTGACTTCCGGCGCTGGTCCTGATTGGGACAAGGCGGCGGCAATGGGCCGCGCCCTTGACCCAGAAAACAGTTTCTACGGGCAAGGCGAAGCGGGTACGGCCACTTCCGCGTATGCGGCCGATATGGCGGCGACGACGATTATTGTGCCGCCGACGCAGGCCGAAAAGCTTCGCGAGGCTGTCGAGATGGTCAGTCAGCAACCGGTGGTTGCCGCTGTCGCACCGGTCGCAGAACTCGATGCCACGGATGGGTTGGACTTTGACCTTGATGTCGCTGCGTTGAGTTCGACCGAGACCAAAGCCGGCAAGGAAGCTTCGCTTGACTTCGATGTTGGCGAGTTGGCAGGCAAGGGTGACATGGATTTCAATCTCAATGACACCAATCCACTGGGCAACCGGAGTGTCCCCGCGCCAGCGCCGGCATCCGCCAGCGATCTGGACTTCCATTTCGACATCGAATCACCAGATGAGCCCGGGCCCAGCGAAGATGACTTTTCGCCGAATGCCACGCATCTCAGCCGNNCGATGAGCTCTCCCATGTCGATACGCACATCAATCGGTCCATGACGGAAACCCATCTGGATCTTGGCGGTATCGATCTCAACCTCGACGCCACAATTCCCATGCCGGCGGCCCACGGCGGTGATGCCGACGATCCGGATGTTGCCACCAAGATCGAATTGGCACAGGCCTACGAAGAAATGGGCGACAAGGAAGGGGCGCGCGAACTTCTTCAGGAAGTGCTCCAGGAGGGAAGTTCGCGTCAGCGCGACCTGGCCCGCAGCAGGCTGGCTGCACTAGGGGGCTAATTTTCCGGGCGCTGCGGTGTCACGGCACCGCAGCGCCCAGGCTAGATTCTTGAAATTTCACCCGGCGACATTGCTTTCCCTCTGGGGCGGTTTCGCGATCCTGACGCAATCGCTTGGCTTGCCGTGGCTCGGTTGGATCGCTCTTGCCGCAGTACCGCTCTCCCTGATCTACGCCGGGAAACACACACTTCTGTTGGTTCGGCGCGCCCGATGGTTGTTGCTGTCGATTGTCCTGCTGTTTCTGTTCGGCACGCCTGGTGAACGCCTGCCGGGCACGATTGGTGCCATCGGCGCAACCTACGACGGCCTGACTGCCGCAACCGAGCAGCTATTGCACCTAGTGTTGTTGCTGGTGACCCTGGCCTGGTTGCATTTGAGCGTCGGCAGCAGTGGCCTGGTCGGCGGGCTGCATTGGTTGTTGTCGCCGCTGGCTGCTTGGGGTGACTATCGTGAGCGCATCGTCGTTCGCTTGCTGCTCGTATTGGAGAATGTCGAAAACGATCTGAGGGTTTCCTGGCGGCACTGGTTGTTGCCAGCAGCGGAAAATGGTCCGGACCATATGACCCTGACGGTGGCACCCGTACGCTGGCCGGATTGGCTGATCCTCGCCGGTTTGATCGTCTTCGCCGGCTGGCTCGGCTGGTGGCGATGAAGATCGCCATCGGTTTGGAATATGACGGCCAAGCATTCCACGGCTGGCAATCCCAGCCGCACGGCAATACCGTACAAGATGTCCTGGAAGGCGCTCTGGCCGCCATCGCCGGCTTGCCGGTGCGAACGCACTGCGCTGGCAGGACGGATACCGGCGTTCATGCTCTGGCGCAAGTGGCGCACTTTGACACCGACGTCGTACGCCCGGTCAGCGCTTGGGTGCGCGGCGTCAATGCCCACCTGCCGCCTGGCGTGGCAGTGAACTGGGCCGTGCCGGTGGCGGACGATTTCCACGCCCGCTTCTGCGCAATTCGCCGGACTTATTGCTACTGGTTGCTGAATCGGCCGGTTCGTCCCGCGCTGTTCGCCGGTAAGGTCGGCTGGTGCCATGCGCCGCTCAATGTGAACGCCATGTCATCGGCGGCACAGCAACTGCGCGGCGAGCATGATTTCTCCGCTTTCCGCGCCGCGCAATGCCAGGCCAAGTCCCCCATCAAGACGCTGCACGCTATCGAGATCAGCCAACACGACGATCTCATTTGCTTTCAGTTGAGCGCCAACGGTTTTCTTCATCACATGGTACGCAACATCGTTGGCGCCCTGGTCTACGTTGGCCTGGGTCGTTTCCCTGCGGCGTGGCTTGGCGAGGTCTTGCGTCAGCGGGAGCGTGCCCGTGCAGCGCCGACATTCGCTGCGGCAGGTCTCTATTTTTCCGGCGTCGAGTATGGGCAAGAATGGCGCCTGCCGGGAAGCGGACGTATCATCGTCCCCCATCCATGGTTACCCGGCGGTGCTCGATCGTGACACGCACTCGAATCAAGATATGCGGCCTGACCCGCGAAGAAGACGTCGATGCTGCGGCAAATTCTGGCGCTGATGCGCTGGGGTTTGTCTTCTTTCCCCAGAGCAAGCGCAACGTCGAAACGACGCGGGCGGCTACGCTGGTCAAGCGCGTACCACCGTTCGTGACGCGCATCGGTCTGTTCGTCAACCCGTCGCCGGCGGTCGTCCACGGTGTCCTGGATTCCGTTGCTTTGGACGTGCTTCAGTTCCAGGGCGATGAAAGTCCGGAATTCTGCGAAGGTCTCGGTCACCCGTACATAAAAGTGGCACGAATGAGGCCTGGCCTTGATCTGATAGAATTCGCCCGCAGTTATCCGTCTGCCCGCGGTTTGCTGCTTGATGCCTATGTTGGTGACTTTGGTGGCAGCGGGCAAGTGTTCGATTGGTCGTTGGTGCCGCCAGGCCTGTCGGTGCCGATAATCGTTGCCGGCGGCTTGACGGCGCTCAATGTTGGAACCGTTATCAGGCAGTTGCGCCCTTGGGGCGTCGATGTCAGCAGCGGCGTCGAGTCTGCCAAGGGCATCAAGGATGCCGCCAAGATCGCCGCCTTTGTTGCGGCAGTGAAGAATGCAGATGCCGATATCAGCTTATAACCTGCCCGACGACGACGGTCATTTCGGCCGTTACGGGGGGGTGTTTGTCGCCGAGACGCTTATCCCGGCCTTGACCGAGCTGAGGCAGGCCTACGCAGTGGCGCAACGCGACGCCGAATTCCGCGCCGAATACGAGTACGAACTCAAGCATTACGTCGGGCGGCCGAGCCCGATCTACCATGCCCGGCGCTGGTCGGAGATCCTGGGCGGCGCGCAGATCTACTTGAAGCGCGAAGACCTCAATCACACTGGGGCGCACAAGGTCAACAACTGCATCGGTCAGGCGCTGCTTGCTCGGCGTATGAACAAGCCGCGCGTGATCGCGGAGACGGGCGCAGGTCAACACGGTGTCGCGACGGCTACGGTGGCCGCGCGCTACGGCATGCAATGCGTTGTCTATATGGGCAGTGAGGACGTCAAGCGGCAGGCGGCCAACGTCTATCGCATGAAGTTGCTCGGCGCCACCGTGGTGCCGGTCGAGTCCGGCTCCAAGACTCTGAAGGATGCCTTGAATGAGGCGATGCGCGACTGGGTAACCAATATCGGCGATACCTTTTATATCATTGGCACGGTTGCCGGCCCGCACCCTTATCCGATGATGGTACGCGACTTCCAGAAGGTCATCGGCGAAGAGTGCTTGTGGCAAATGCCCGAGGTCGTGGGGCGGCAGCCTGATGCGGTGATCGCTTGCGTCGGTGGTGGCTCCAATGCCATGGGGATCTTCTACCCCTACCTTACGGACGAATCGGTGCGCCTGATCGGTGTCGAGGCCTCCGGACATGGGCTCCAATCGGGCAAGCATGCCGCTTCGCTGACTGCCGGCCGGCCGGGCGTGCTCCATGGCAACCGCACTTATCTGCTCCAGGATGGCAACGGCCAGATCATCGAAACCCACTCGATTTCCGCCGGTCTCGATTATCCGGGCGTCGGTCCGGAGCATGCTTGGCTGAAGGACACGGGACGCGCCGAATACGTCACCATCACCGATGACGAGGCGCTGGCGGCCTTCCATAGCTTGTGCCGTCTCGAAGGCATTATTCCGGCGCTCGAATCGAGCCATGCCTTGGCCTATGCGGCCAAGCTGGCGCCGCAGATGGAGCGCGAGCGTGTGTTGCTGGTCAACCTCTCCGGTCGTGGTGACAAGGATATGCACACCGTGGCCGAGAAGTCGGGGATAGTGTTCTGATGTCGCGAATTTCGTCGGTATTCCGCAGATTGCAGGGCGAGGGCCGGAAGGCCTTGATCCCTTTCATTACCGCTGGCGATCCGGAACCGGGTATGACCGTGCCGCTGATGAAGGCACTGGTGGACGGCGGTGCCGACATCATCGAACTTGGCGTACCGTTTTCGGATCCGATGGCCGAAGGTCCGACCATTCAAAGGGCCTGCGAACGGGCTCTGGCCTGGGGGGTCAGCCTGCGCATGGTCCTGGCTATGGTTGATGAATTTCGCAAGCGGGACGCCGATACGCCTGTTGTGCTGATGGGCTACGCCAACCCCATCGAAGCCTACGGCATTGCCGAATTCGCCGCTGATGCCGCGGCCATGGGAGTCGACGGCGTGCTGGTGGTCGACTATCCGCCGCACGAGTGCCGGGACTTCACCGAACTGCTAACGCGGCACGGCATTGATCAGATCTTCCTTGTCGCGCCCACATCCGACGCCCGCCGTATCGCAGAAGTCGGCCGCAACGGCCGTGGCTATATCTACTATGTCGCGCTGACGGGCGTCACCGGGGCCAGCCACCTCAACCTCGACGATGTCGCGGCGCGAGTGCCGGCAATTCGCCAGCAGGTCGGTATGCCGGTTGGCGTCGGCTTTGGCATCCGCGATGCGGCGAGCGCCGCCAGAGTGGCGTCGGTTGCGGATGCGGTGGTGATCGGCAGCCGCATTGTCGAAGAAATTCAGAATTCGCCTCCGGCGGAGGCAGCGTCGCGGGTGACGGCCTTTGTTCGGAGCATTAGGACAGCGATGGATGGGAGAGCCGGAAGATGAGTTGGCTACAGAAGCTGCTACCGCCGAAGATCAAGCGCAGCGAAGGCGTGCGCAAGTCGATTCCGGAAGGATTGTGGACCAAATGCCCGGCGTGCGAAGCGGTGCTTTATGCCACGGATCTGGAAAACAACCAGAACGTCTGTCCCAAATGCAACCATCACCACCGCATCCGTGCTCGCGCCCGACTCGACCTGTTGCTGGATAGTGAAGGCCGCTTTGACGTCGGTACCGAAGTCGTGCCAACCGACCCCCTCAAATTCAAGGACAGCAAGCGCTACATCGACCGCCTTGCGGCTGCGGTCGAGGAAACCGGCGAGACCGACGCCCTGGTCGTCATGCAAGGGGCGATCAGGGATATTCCCTTGATGGTTGCCTGCTTCGACTTCGAGTTCATGGGCGGTTCCATGGGTTCGGTGGTCGGCGAGCGGTTTGTCCGTGGCGTCCGCGGTGCCATCGAACAGGAGTTGCCGTTCCTCTGCATCACCGCCAGCGGCGGCGCGCGCATGCAGGAGGGGTTGTTCTCCCTGATGCAGATGGCCAAGACCACGGCTGCGGTAGCGCGTCTGGCCGATCGGGGTTTGCCGTTCATTACCGTGCTGACCGATCCGACCATGGGGGGCGTATCGGCCAGTTTCGCTTTTGTCGGTGATGTGGTAATTGCCGAACCCGGTGCTCTCATTGGCTTCGCCGGGCCGCGGGTCATCGAGCAAACGGTGCGCGAGACCTTGCCGGACGGCTTCCAGCGCGCCGAGTTTCTTCTCGACAAAGGGGCGGTGGACATGATCGTCGACCGCCGGCAGATGCGCGACAAGCTCGCATCGTTGATCACCTTGCTGCAGCGCGTGCCCGGGCCGCAATGACCCTGGACGAATGGCTGGCGTTCATTGAACGCCAGCACTCGAGACCGATCGATCTCGGCCTCGACCGTGTGCGCATCGTCAGCGAGCGTCTCGGCCAGCGTCAATCGTGCCCCCTGATTGTTGTCGGCGGCACCAACGGCAAAGGGTCGACCTGCGCCATGCTCGAGCAGATTCTTCTCGTCGCCGGTTATCGAGTGGCGCTCTACACCTCGCCGCACCTGTGCGCCTATAACGAACGCGTACGCGTCAATGGCCGACCGGCCCGCGACGCGGCCATTTGCCAGGGCTTCCAGCGCGTCGAGGCGGCGCGCGGCGATGTCCCTCTGACCTACTTCGAATTCGGCACCCTGGCCGCTTGGGAGACCATGGCGGCAGAGCAACTGGATGCCGTCATTCTCGAGGTCGGGCTTGGCGGCCGTCTGGATGCCACCAATATCTACGAACCCGACGTGACTATGGTTACCGGGATCGATCTCGATCACATGGACTATCTTGGTCCGACGCGCGAAGACATCGGCTTCGAGAAGGCGGGAATCTTTCGCCGCGGCCGACCGGCGATTTGCGGCGACCGGAATCCGCCGCAAAGGCTGCTGGAATCGGCGGCGGCGGTCGGCGCAGATCTGCTGCTGATTGGCCGCGACTTCCGACCGCAACGCCAGGAAGGTCAATGGCAGTATCAAGGCCGCCGTGGCAATCGCAATGCCCTGGCTTTTCCGGCGCTGCGTGGGACATATCAACTCGACAATGCGTCTTGCGCGCTGGCGGCGCTCGCCGAACTCGGCGATCGACTGCCGGTGGCCATGCAGGATATCCGTCAGGGCTTGGCGCTGGTTACCTTGCCTGGTCGCTGCCAAGTATTGCCAGGACGGCCTGAAGTCGTTCTCGATGTCGCGCACAATCCCCAGGCGGCGCGGGCGTTGGCCGACAACCTCGGCACTATGCAGCTGCGCCGGACGACCTGGGCAATCTTCGGCATGTTGCGCGATAAGGACATCGACGCAGTGGTAACTGCGATCAATCATCGCATCGACCGTTGGCTGGTCGTTGGCCTGCCGGGGCCGCGCGGCACCAGCGGCGGCGACCTCCGGAAGGTGCTGGAGCAACGGCAGGTCACTGGCTTGATCGAGGTCCTTGGCACCCCGGCAGAGGCATTGCGGTATGCCCGGGCCAAGGCACACGAAGATGATAGAATCGTCGCCTTCGGATCGTTTCTGATCGTGGCCGATCTACTGTGCGCCCACAAACCCGATGCCGCAAAACGAACCTGAAGCAATCCTTGACGGGCAACTAGACCTGAAAAAGCGTTCGCGCCGCCGCCTGGTTGGCGCTGCGGCGCTTGCTCTGCTGGCGATCATCGTTCTGCCGATGGTGATGGACGAGGAGCCCAAGCAGCCGGTCCAGGATCTCCAGATCAAGATCCCAAGTCAGGATGCCGCTGGCCTGGCTTCGCGCAGCCTTGCGGCGAAGCCGACGCCATTATCGACTCCCGCCGAGGCCGCGGCCGTCAAGCCGGAAAAGGCGCCTGCGCCGGCGGCGAAGGCGGATGCCAATCCGTCGGCTGCGCCGGCACAGCCGACCGCCGCGGCGAAGAGTGTCGAGACTCCAGTAGTCAAACCGGTCGACAAGGCCGAGAAGCCTGTCGACAAGCCGGCAGCGGCAAAGGCCGAGGCGACGCGCGCAGCTGCAGCGCTGAACGGCGTGCCGACTGAGGAACAGTGGGTGGTGTTGCTCGGCGCTTACAAGGATCCGGCCAACGTCAAACAATTGACGAACAAGCTGAAGCAGATGGGTTTGCCGTCATTCAGCGAACACTTTGATTCGCCCCAGGGGCCACGAACGCGAGTTCGGGCGGGGCCGTTCAAGGCGCGTGATGCTGCCGAGAAGGCGCTGGCGAGAATCAAGACGATTGGCGTGGATGGGCAGGTGGCGCAGAGCAAGTGACAGGATTTGACTACGCCGTACTGATTATCCTGGGAATATCGATGCTGCTGGGTTTCTGGCGGGGGATCGTTGGCGAAGTGCTGGCACTGGCAGCTTGGGTGGTCGGGTTTCTGGCCGCCCGTGCTTGGGCCGAGCCGGTGGGCAGGTTGTTATCGGGCGAACCGGCGTTGCGCTACGGCTTGGGCTTTGTCCTGGTACTTGTCGGCGTGCTCGTCGTGTTCGCGCTGGGTCGCCTACTGATGAGATTGTTGCTGAAAGCCGTGGGTCTTGGTCTGCTCGACCGTATACTGGGAGCGGTTTTTGGTGTGGTGCGCGGTGCCATGGTGGTATTCGTGGTAGTCCTGCTGGCGGGTTTGACTGCGCTGCCGAAGGCGGTCTCATGGCAGGAAGCCACCTTGGTGCCGCCGTTCGAGACGGCGGCGATCGCCAGCAAGCCCTGGCTGCCGCCCGAGATGGCAGTTCGGATTCACTACAGGTAGGACGAAAGCATGTGCGGCATTTTGGGTGTGGTTGCGACTAACGCAGTCAATCAATTGCTATACGACGGTCTGCAAGTGCTGCAGCATCGCGGGCAGGATGCTGCCGGCATTGCGACCGAGGACGGCGGCCGCTTCCACATGCACAAGAGTTCGGGCATGGTCCGCGACGTGTTCCGGACGCGCAACATGCGCAACCTCAATGGCAACTGGGGCATCGCGCACTGTCGGTATCCGACCGCCGGCTCGGCGTACAACGCGGCCGAGGCGCAGCCCTTCTATGTCAATTCGCCCTTTGGTCTGATGCTTGCCCACAACGGCAACCTGACCAATGCCGAACAACTCAAGCACGACATGTTCTTGCAGGACCTCAGGCATATCAACACCAACTCCGACTCAGAGGTTCTGCTCAACGTCCTTGCCCACGAACTGCAAGCCGCCTCGACCAAGTACCTGGTGGATGCCGAAGCCATTTTCAAGGCGGTCGCCGGTGTGCACCGGCGCGTTCAGGGCGCTTATGCGGTGGTGGCGATGATTGCCGGCTACGGCTTGCTTGCCTTCCGCGATCCCTACGGCATTCGACCGCTGGTGATCGGTCGCAACGAGACGCCGGAGGGGCCGGAATACATGGTTGCCTCCGAGAGTGTTGCCCTCGATACGCTCGGTTTCAAGATTCTGCGTGATGTCGAACCTGGCGAGGCGGTGTTGATCGACCGAGCGGGAAATTTCATCAGCCGGCAGTGCGCGGAACGGACAATACACTCGCCGTGTATTTTCGAATATGTCTATCTGGCGCGTCCCGACTCGCTGATGGACGGCATTTCCGTTTATGAGACGCGGGTGAAGATGGGCGAATTTCTCGCCGACAAGATACGCCACACGATGCCGCACCTGGAAATCGATGCCGTGATTCCGATTCCCGACTCCAGCCGCCATGCCGCCATGGAGTTGGCGGCGCGTCTCGAGCTCCCGTACCGCGAGGGCTTCGTCAAGAATCGCTACATTGGGCGTACCTTCATCATGCCGGGCCAGGCAGTGCGCAGGAAGTCGGTGCGGCAGAAGCTCAACGCCATCGCCCAGGAGTTCCGCGGCAAGAAAGTTCTCCTGGTTGACGACTCGATCGTGCGCGGCACCACCAGCCACGAGATCATCACCATGGCCCGTGAGGCGGGAGCGAAAAAGGTCTACTTCGCTTCTGCCAGTCCGCCGGTTCGCTATCCGAATGTCTACGGCATCGACATGCCGTCTCGATCCGAATTAATCGCCGCCTTCCGCTCCGATGAGGAGATCTGTCAAGAGATTGGCGCCGACGCCCTGATCTACCAGGACCTTGATGCCCTCAAGGCTGCCGTGCGCGCCATCAACCCGGCGATCACCCAATTCGATTGCTCGTGCTTCGATGGCATCTATGTCACCGGCAATGTCTCGGCTGAATATCTGGAAGGCATTGAAGCGGCACGCGGCCAATCACTGAAGCAATTGGCCGATGACGGCGACAGCGGTCAACTGGACCTCAACCTGACCCTGGCCAATGATTGACGAGGGACGCGGCGAGAATTCGCTGATGACCGATTCCATTCACCTGGAAACCCTGGCGGTTCGAGCCGGCCAGCGCCGCAGCCAGTTTGGCGAGCATGCAGAAGCGCTCTACCTGACCTCAAGCTTCGTCTTCGCCAATGCTGCGCAAGCCGCCGCGCGTTTTTCCGGCGATGAAGAAGGCATGGTCTATGCGCGCTTCTCCAATCCGACGGTGGCCATGATGCAGGACCGGCTGGCTGCCCTGGAAGGCGCCGAGGCTTGCATCGCGACGGCCAGTGGCATGGCGGCGATCCTGTCGACTGTGATGGCGCTGTTGAAAACCGGCGACCACATCGTCGCCTCGCGGAGCATATTTGGCGCCAGCCAGCAATTGTTCGGCACCATCTTGCCACGCTTCGGCATTGAGACCAGTTTCGTTGCCGGCACCGGCAACGAGTCGTTCGCCGCGGCGATCAAGGACAACACGCGACTGATCTTTATCGAGAGTCCGTCCAATCCCTTGACCGAAGTCTTCGACATCGCCGCCCTGGCGGCGCTGGCGCGCGATCGTGGCGTGTTGCTGGCGGTCGATAATTGCTTTTGTTCGCCGATACTGCAAAGGCCGCTCTCGCTCGGTGCCGACCTGGTCATTCATTCGGCGACCAAGTACCTTGATGGTCAGGGTCGCGTGCTCGGTGGCGCCGTCTGTGCCCGCAAGGAGTTGACGGACGAGGTGTTCAAGTTCCTCCGCACTGCCGGGCCGACGATTTCGCCCTTCAATGCCTGGGTCATCCTGAAGGGATTGGAGACGCTCAATATTCGGATGAAAGCGCAGTGCGAAAATGCCTTTGACCTGGCAAGACGTCTGGAACGAAACCCGCGAGTTGCGCGCGTCTTCTATCCCTGGTTGCCATCGCATCCGCAGCATGCTTTGGCTCGCCAGCAACAATCGGCCGGTGGTGCCATCGTCTCGTTCGAGGTCAAGGGCGGTCGGCAGGATGCGTGGCGGGTGGTGGACAACTGTCGACTGCTGTCGATTACGGCCAACCTCGGCGACGTCAAGACCACGATCACTCATCCCGCTTCCACAACGCATGGCCGTATCTCGGCGGCAGCTCGCGCCGAGGCGGGCATCGGCGAGGGGTTGCTCCGCGTGGCGGTCGGCTTGGAATCGGTCGAAGATATCGAGTCCGACTTGTTGCGCGGCCTCTGCTAGCGCACGCTTGGTAAGCTTGGCAGTTGCGCGTCCGCGGCAAATACGTCAATATGGCGGACGTCCGACGAAACCTGCCAAATCGGCATCCCATTTGTTGACCACGAGGAGCAGTTCATATGACCACGCATCACGAATCACGTCGCAAATTCCTGAAAATCAGCGGCTCGGCCATCATCCTGGCGCCGGTGCTCGTTGCCTCCGGGAATGCTTCGGCAGCCGCCAATGCTGCGCTGCGCACTTCGCTCAAGTATCAGCCGAAGCCCCTGGATGGCAAACAGTGCTCGGGCTGCGCCCAGTTCGTGCCGGGAGCCAAACCGGACGCGAACGGTACGTGCAAGATCATCCCCAACGACAATGAAATTGCTCCGACCGGCTACTGCGTCGGCTGGGCCAAGAAGCCCTGAGCCTGACTATCAGTATGTAGCCAGCGGCACATTGTCTGCGCCAGGCGCATGGATATGAAGGGATGGTGGTGGGCGATGCCTGCCACTGTCCCTTCAGTCATTCCGGGTAGGAACAGAGCCGCCAGTCGTCATCGTCGCAGCGCAGGTAGCTGCCTGTCCTGCCCCAATCGCCGAGGACCCAGCGTCGGCAGGTGGTACCATCAATTTCGTCTTCGTGGGCGCCTTGCCGGTGCACGTGGCCATGGATCATTCGGTCGACGCCTTGTTGACGAAAGGCAGTAGCCACGGCTGCCGCATTGACGTTCATCAGCGCTTCGCTCTTTTCCTGCTTTGCGCTCTCACTACGGTCGCGCAGTGTCTCCACTTGCTGCCGACGTACGTCAAGCGGTTGGTCGAGAAAGTTGCGTTGCCAGTCTGCGCTGCGAACCAAATTCCGGAACGCCCAGTAGGCGAAGTCGTCCGTGCACAGCGTGTCGCCGTGCAGAAGAAGGGTCGGGCGCCCATTGATCTGACAAACTGTCGAATCGGCCACCGCACGCATTCTGGCGGCAGCCATGAGATTGGGACCGGCGAGGAAGTCTCGATTTCCCGGCATGAAATTTATCGTCGTGCCGGCGCAGGCGGTGGCCGCCAACTGGTCGGCGATCGAGCGCTCGAAAGGCAGCACCAGGCTGTCGTCACCCAACCAGTAGTCGAACAGGTCGCCGAGAATGTATAGCTGATCGGCATCGCGCGCCGGGCCGTTCAGGAAGCTCTCGAACAGCTCCCTGATGCCCGTGGCTTGCTCTGACAGATGCAGGTCGGAGACGAAAACCGTCAGCACGCGTCAGGCAACTTCGACTTTCTCGATTATCACGTCTTCAACGGGAACGTCTTGATGGAACCCGGAGCGACCGGTACGCACGGCGCGGATCTGGTCGACGACCTCCAAGCCGTCGCTGACCCGGCCGAAGACGCAATAGCCCCAGCCATCCTGCCCCGGATGATCGAGAAAGGAATTGTCGGCGAGGTTGATGAAGAACTGCGCCGTCGCCGAATGTGGCGCCGAGGTTCGCGCCATGGCGACGGTGCCGCGCTCATTCTTGAGGCCGTTTGTCGCTTCGTTGGCCACCGGTTCCCGCGTGGTTTTCTGCTTCATGCCGGGCTCGAAGCCGCCGCCCTGGATCATGAACCCGTCGATGACCCGATGGAAGACGGTATTGTTGTAGTGACCGGCCTCGGCGTAGGCAAGGAAGTTTTCCACGGTCTGCGGGGCCTTCTCGGCGTCGAGTTCCAGGCTGATGACGCCATAGTTGGTGTGTAGTTTGATCATTTCTTTTCCGGAAGTAGTTTGATGGATTCGATCAGGATGGGCTTGACCGGCACATCCTCATGGCCCATGGCGCTGCCTGTGCGCACCTTGGAAATCTTGTTTACGACGTCCATGCCCTGCGTGACCTTGCCGAAGACGGCATAGCCCCAGCCATCGAAAGATGGGTAATCAAGGCGGTCGTTGTTGACCAGATTGATGAAGAACTGCGCGGTGGCCGAGTGTGGATTGTCGGTGCGTGCCATGGCGAGCGTGCCGATCTGGTTCTTGAGGCCATTCTTGGCTTCGCTTTCGACCGGGGCGCGGGTCGTCTTCTGGTTCATGCCGAGATCGAAACCGCCGCCCTGGATCATGAAGCCGTCGATGACGCGATGGAAGACGGTACCGTTGTAGAAGCCATCCTTGACGTACTTGAGGAAGTTGTCGACGGTCTTCGGCGCCTTGTCCGAATAGAGTTCGACGGTAATGACCCCTTCGGTGGTCTTGACTTCGACAATCGGGTTGGCGCCCCACGCGGGTAGCCCGATAGCGAAAGCAGTCAACGCCGCAATTGCGGCCAGCAGCTCCTTCATACAATTTCTCCTGTCGGTGATGAGTGAGCGCTCAGCCGGCGCCCTCGTGAATGATCTTCCAGCGACCTTCTTCCTTGATCCAGTATTGCTCTTTCTTCATCAGGTTCGACAAGTTGTTGCTGCGATAGTCCTGCTCGAACGTGACGACGACGTATTCCTCCGGCCCGGGATTTCGTAACATACTGATATTGTTGGTGCCAACCTTGATCCAGCTCTTGCCGACATTGACCTGCTGCTTGTGGTCAATCCAGCGTTGGTAGTCGAGGCCATCGGCCTGGAACTTGCGTGAATAGTGTCGCGCGTAGCGAGTGATATCGCGGCTTTCCCAATCCTGGCGCCACTCCTCGATGAGATTGAGCAAGCTCTTGCGCTCGGCTTGCCAGTCGTCCAAGGATAGCCATTCGATACTGTTGCTGATGATGACGGGTGTCAGGCCAACTTGCAGGTTGGCAGCAAGGGCATTGAGATCCTGATTGGAGAGCACGACGCAGCCGTCCGAGGCTTTCGGCGGTCGCGAGAAGGTGTCCGATGGCGTGCCGTGAAGCCAGATACCGTGACCGTTACGGCCCATCCGCTTATCCCAGTCATTCGGGTAGCTGAGGGGAAATGCACCCGTGCCATAGAAGTCTGTCAGTTTCTGCCGCGGCAGGCTGGCCGTGACGTGATAGACCCCGATCGGTGTCTTCTGATCGCCTTCGCGTACTTTGTCGGCGCCGAGTTTGCCGTGGGTCACGTAGTAGTCGGCGACGAAGCGAGGCCGCCCGTTGTCGTTCTCGTAGAGGTAAAGGCGGGATTTCTGGGTGTCCACGACGACGGCATGCTTTTGGTCCGGGCGCATCTGCAACAGGTAGCGCGGAACATAGTTGTCCGCCGGCCGGCTCTTATAAGCATGTAAGCGCGCGANNGCCTTTGATCAGATGGGCGAGGCGAAAGTTCGGATATGCCTTGATCAATGACTCCGTCAGTTGCAGCGCGTTCTCCCAGTGACTCTGCTCGATCTGGTCGAAGACGCTCGCCAACACCGGTTCCGGGCCGGCATCCGAATAACGCGGCTGCGCTGCCAGCATGGCCGGCATGAGTAGGACGAGCGAGATTGTTAGTGACAGGCGTGAGCGAAGATTCATCCGGTCTCGGCCTAACGGCCAACCTTCTCCTGCTGGATGAGCCAGTTACCGTCCTGACGGACCAGGACCAGCGTCTTGGTGCTGGAAGTTTTCAAATTGGCCGATTTGTAGTGTTGGCGAAATTGTGCCGTCGCGTGATCCGGGCCATCGACGGCAACGCGCAGGCCTTCTGCGCTCACTTCGATGGCGCCGGGTTTGGTCAGGCGCTGCCGGCGTTCAGCCTCCCAGGCTGGGCGGGCCATGCCTGCGGGCGTCTGAAAGTCCTTGGCGTAGGAGCCAAGATACGCGGCGACGTCCTTTCGTGACCAGGCGGATGTCCAGGCTTCGACTGCTTTCCGCGCTTCGGCGGTGGCATTGCCAGCCTTTGTGGCCGGCTTCGTATCCATCGGCTTTGTTTCCACCGGCTTTGTTTCGATCGGTTTGGTCGGCTCGACGGGGCGCACTTCGACGACCTTGGCGGCGGGAAGCACTTTGGTTTCGGCAGGCTTGCTGTCGGTGGTAGCAGGGGCGTCGTTGCTGGCCACAGCCACTGGCGCACCTGGAGCGGCCTTTGTTTGCCGGCCGTTGCCCATCAGGTCGCGGATCATCGACAACTTGGTTTGGGCACTGGTATTCGAGGAGTCCAGTTGCAGTGCCTTGTCGTAGGCCTGGCTGGCCATACGGGCATAGATGTCGCCCAGGTTCTCGTGGGCAGTGGCATAGGACGGATGGGTGCGGATGGCCATTTCCAGGGCTTGTCTGGCCTTGTCGTACTGTTTCAGCTGGGCGTAGATAACCGCCAGATTGTTGTACGGTTCAGGTAGTTCAGGATAATCCTCGGTAAGCTTCTGGAAGACCGCAATCGCTTCCGTCGGTCGATTCAACTCCGTAAGGATGAGTCCCTTGAGAAAGCGTCCCTGGGCATCTTTTGGCTTGCCAACGAGGTATTTGTCGACTTGTTCGAGAGCCTGTGCCTGGTGACCCTGCTTTAGCAGCTTGCTGATGTCTTGCAGCGAGTCGGCAGCGTGAACCTGGCCAATCAGCCCGACGGCGAAGGCCGCTAGCAGCAGGAGTTGGGCGAAGCGGGAGTGAAATGGCAGCATGTTATACTGTACCGAACGGCAGCGAAGTCGATCTTTGATTCTATCAAGAAGCCGTCATGACCGACAGCGCCGAGCGCGACTTAGTGGTGACTGAGAAGCCGGCCGTTTGGTTCTCTATTCTCTGACTCCCATGCTCAGCTTATACAACTCCCTGTCGAGGGAAAAGCAAGAATTCGTTCCCATCGAGCCCGGTCGCGTCCGCATGTACGTATGCGGCATGACAATTTACGATCTTTGCCACATTGGTCATGCGCGGATGATGCTGGCGTTCGACATGATCGTGCGCTGGCTGCGCGCATCAGGCTTCGAGGTCACTTATGTCCGCAATATCACTGACATCGACGACAAGATCATCCGGCGGGCGGGTGAGAACGGCGAGAGCATTCGGCAATTGACCGACCGCCAGATCGGCTACATGCACGAGGATCTCGGTTTGCTCGGCGGCCTCAAACCCGACTACGAGCCAAGGGCGACCGAATACGTGCCGCAGATGATTACGCTGATCGAGCAACTGATGGCCAATGGCCTGGCCTACGTCGCCGACAATGGTGACGTCTGCTACGCTGTCCGGCGTTTTGCCAACTACGGCAAGCTGTCGGGCAAATCGCTGGATGACTTGCGCGCCGGTGAACGTGTCGATGTGCAGGCAGGCAAGCACGATCCGCTCGATTTCGTACTCTGGAAATCGGCCAAACCCGAGGAGCCGGAAGCGGCCAAATGGCCCTCACCCTGGGGCGTCGGCCGGCCGGGCTGGCATATCGAATGTTCGGCGATGAGCGCGGATTTGCTCGGCAATCATTTCGACATTCACGGTGGTGGCCAGGACTTGCAGTTCCCCCACCATGAAAACGAGATCGCCCAGAGCGAAGGCGCCCATGGCGGAATCTTCGTAAACTACTGGTTGCACAATGGCTTTGTCCGCGTCGACGACGAGAAGATGTCGAAGTCGCTGGGAAACTTCTTCACCATTCGCGATGTGGTGGCAAAGTACGATCCGGAGGTGGTGCGCTTCTTCATTTTGCGCGCGCACTACCGCAGCCCCTTGAACTATTCCGACGCCCATCTTGAAGATGCGAAAGCGGCGCTGACCCGGCTGTACACCGCGCTTAAGGGTCATGAAGACGTGGCCCCCAAGGTCGATTGGCAGGACGATTATGGATCGCGCTTCCGCGCGGCTATGGATGACGACTTCGGCACCCCGGAGGCGATGGCCGTGCTGTTCGATCTGGCTGCCGAGATCAATCGCGGCAAGGATGCGAAACTGGTCGCCCAGTTGAAAGGCCTGGCCGGAATCCTCGGCTTGCTCCAGCGTGCGCCTACCGTTTTCCTCCAGGGGGCACGCGCGGAAGGGTTGTCTGCGCAGGCGATCGAAGGCATGATTGCCGAGCGTGGAGCGGCGAAAAAAGCACGGGACTTTGCCACGGCCGATCGCATTCGCGACGAACTGAAGGCAGGGGGCGTGATTCTGGAAGACGGTCCGGCCGGTACTTCCTGGCGACGGGAGTAGGTGGCCTTGTTGATCGATTACAAGAACGGTCTTTACGCGCTCGATGCCGGCTACGTGCGGCCGCTGCTCGCTGCTATCCATCTGGTGGTCGACGCCGGGCGGGTCGCCGTTATCGACACGGGAAGCAATGCGGCCTTGCCCTCGGTGCTACGGGCCCTGGCGGAACTTGCGCTCGGTGTCGACGCGGTCGACTACGTGATTCTCACTCATATCCACCTCGATCACGCGGGGGGTGCCGGTGCAATGATGGGTGCTTTCCCGAACGCCAAACTGGTCGTGCACCCGCGCGGCGTCCGGCATATGGTCAATCCCGCCAGGCTGATGGCGGCGACTGAGGAAGTCTATGGTCGCGAGCTTGCCCGCAGTCTCTATGGCGAGTTGGTGCCCGTTGCGGCGGAGCGCGTGGTCGCTACGACCGACGGACTGACCCTGTCCATCGGTGGCCGGCGATTGGTTTGCTACGATGCACCGGGGCACGCCAAGCACCACGTGGTCATCCATGACTCCCAGGCGGCCGCCGTGTTTACCGGCGATACCTTTGGTCTCAGCTATCGGGAAATGGACGTCGGCGGCCGAGCGTTCGTTTTCCCTACCACGACGCCATCGCAGTTTGAACCGGACGAATTGCGTCGATCGGTCGAGCGAATTCTGGCGCTGCAGCCGGAGGCCGTCTATCTGACCCACTTCAGCCGCATCGCGCCGCCGGAACCGCTCGCTGCCGATCTCCTGCGCCGTCTTGAGCGGCTGGTGGCCATCACCCGGTCTGCGGCTATAGGGGCGCGGGAGGCGATCGTGCCGCGGATTGCCACCGAGATTGCTGACTTCCTGCTCGCCGAAGCACGGCAACACGGTGTTCGGCTGGCGGACGAGGAAGTCCTCGCCCTCTGGCGCAACGATATCGATCTCAATGCCCAGGGGCTGGCGCTCTGGGCCAAGAGTGCCCCCGCCTAACCCGCAAAGAAGTCCCTGACCTTATCCATCCACCCCTGCGCCTTGGGGTTGTGCCGGGCGGAGTTGGCGCGACTGATCTCGTCGAATTCGCGCAACAGCTCTTTCTGGCGGTCGGTCAAACTGACGGGTGTCTCGACCACGACGTGGCAGAGCAGGTCGCCGTAGCCGATCGAACGCACGCCCTTGATGCCCTTGCCGCGCAAGCGAAAGACCTTGCCGCTCTGTGTTTCGGTCGGGATACGCAGCTTGGCGGCACCTTCAAGCGTTGGAATTTCGATCTCGCCGCCAAGCGCTGCGGTGGTGAAACTGATCGGCATCTCGCAGTGCAAGTCATCGTGATCACGCTGGAAGACCCCGTGCGGCTTGAGGTGGATTTGTACGTACAAGTCGCCGGGTGGTCCGCCGTTGACTCCAGGCTCGCCTTCGCCGGCAAGACGAATGCGATCACCTTCGTCAATGCCTGAAGGAATCTTGACCGACAACGTCTTGTGTTGTTTGACGCGTCCGGCGCCATGACAAGACGGGCAAGGATCGGCGACGTAACGGCCGGTTCCGTGGCACTTGGGGCAGGTCTGCTGGATCGAGAAGAAACCCTGCTGCATGCGCACCTGGCCGTGGCCGGCGCAGGTCGGGCAGGTTTTCGGCTCTGAGCCCTTCTTGGCGCCGCTGCCATGGCAGGTCTCGCATTCGGCCATGGTAGGGATGCGGATGCGTGTCTCCGTGCCGCGTGCCGCTTCTTCGAGCGAGACCTCGAGGTTGTAGCGCAGGTCGGCGCCGCGATAGACATTGGCGCGACCGCCGCGGCCACCGCCACCGCCGAAGATGTCGCCGAAAATGTCCGAGAAGGCGTCGGCAAAACCGCCCATGCCGGCGCCGCCTGGTCCGCCGCCGGCCGACGGGTCGACGCCCGCGTGGCCGAACTGGTCGTAGGCGCCGCGCTTCTGCTTGTCGGAGAGGATCTCGTAGGCTTCCTTGGCTTCCTTGAACTGTTCCTCGGACTTGGGATTATCCGGATTGCGGTCCGGGTGGAACTTCATGGCCAGCTTGCGGTAGGCCTTCTTGATCTCTTCGTCGGATGCGTCGCGATTGACGCCGAGCACTTCGTAATAATCCCGTTTAGCCATTTGAACCTATCCCTGCCACCTACGTGAAAGCGGCCGAGTGGAGGGGCGCGTTCTTTGCGCTCCTCGAACTCGGCCAGTTAGTCCATCGAGCTTCGCGACGGACTAACCCTTCTTGTCCTTGACCTCGGTGAACTCGGCGTCGACGACGTCGCTGTCATCCTTTTTCGCTTCGCCGCCGCCAGGTCCGGCATCACCAGCCGGCTGGGCGCC
>PMIF01000275.1 GCA_003157035.1 Rhodocyclaceae bacterium | reverse complement strand
ATGTGTTGAATCGGTAATGGCATACGGGGATCTCCTACTTCAGGTCAAACTCTTGCCGATTGAAAAAGACGCGCAGGCTGCGCATGTTGTCCGCGATATGGACGCCCTGCGGGCAGTTCACTTCGCACATGCGGCACAGCAAGCAGGAGAAGATCAGCGGGATGCTGGCGCGGACCTCGTCTTCAAGTCCGAGCATGACCTCGCGGAACAGTTTGCGGGGAACTAGCTTGTTTCCCAGCGGACAGAGCGCCGAGCAGGTGCCGCAATGGAAGCACGAGCCGGCGTTGAAGCCTTCCATCTGCTTCATGCGGGCCGCCAAGGCCGATGACACTTTGATCATGGTGTTGTCCTCGTCGCTATCTCACGCGGGCTCAAGCCGCATGCTGCTTCTTGAGCTCATATTGGAAGTACCCGTCCACATCGGCACGGCCGATCTCCTCGACCATGCCATAGCGGCGCATGCCAAAAAGCCAGACCGTCGTTTCCCGGCTGGAGTAGCCCAGCGCCTCGGCCAGTTCCGGAATGGTCTTCGCGCCCTGTTCGAGAATGGCCGCGATGCGATCGCGCATGATCATCTCGTCCTGGGCGATATCGAGCATGTGGCGCAATTGGGTTGTTTGTGTATTGCTCATGCTGCCACCGTTTCCTTGAGACTGGCGTCGATCATGGCCATGATCTGGTCGTCGCGGAAGCCCTCGATCACGATGGCCTCGTGCGCACAGATCGGCACGCAGGCGCCTTCGCCCTTGCACGAAGACTCGATCACCATGGCCACCTCCTTGTCGCCGATGTGGATACGCTCGATCGCGCCATACGGGCAGGCCTTGAGGCATTCGTCGCACCAGGTACACTTATCCGTGTCGATCTTCGCCACCAGCGGCTCGAGGTTCACGTAGCCCTTCTTCAGCAGCGCCCCGGTCCGGGCGACTGCCGCGAGGGATGAGGCCACGCTCTCGGCCAGGTTCTTGGGCCCTTGCGCGGTGCCGGCGATGCAGACGCCGTCGATTGCGGTCTCGACCGGCCGCAACTTGATGTGGATTTCGTTGTAGAAGCCGTCCTTGCTCTTGGGGACCTTCAGCACGTCGTTCAACGCGTCGTTCTTGCGCGGCGTCATGCCAGTGGCGAGCACCACCAGGTCCACGCCGATCTCCAGTTCATCCGCGCCCAGCAGCGTGTCCTTGACCTTGAGCGCGAGGCGGCCATCGCCCTGTTCGACCCGCGGCGGACTGCTCGGATCCCAGCGCAGGAAAAGCGCGCCGTCGGTGCGGGCTTTGGTGTACACGGTTTCGAGGCGCCCGTAGGTGCGAACGTCGCGATAGAGGTGGTACTGGTTGATGGTCTGACCGGTCTTCTTCTCAACCTCGTGCAGCAGGCTGCCGGTGAAGGCGGTGGCCATGCAGCAGAACCGCGAGCAGTGCGTGTTGGGCTCGGGGCAGGCCTCGCTCTTCTCCTGGCGGCTGCCGACACAGTAAATGAAGCCGACATCCCGAACCGGCACGCCGTTGTAGGTGAGCGGCCCAGCTGTGGCATTGGCGGCTTCGAGCATCTGGCGGAACTGCATCAGGGTGACCACGCCAGGCATGCCCCAGCCATATTCGCCGTCGCGCGGCTCGTAGGGCGTGAAGCCGGTCGTGACGATGATGGCGCCGACGTTGAGCGTCAGGTCCTCGGCGCCGCGCAAGCGGACCGTGGCATTGAAGTCGCCGATATGGCCGCTCTTGCCGGTGAGTTCGGCATTGGTGTAGAGAATGATGTTGTCGTGCTGCCTGATTTGACTCAGCAGCTTGGCGACCACTTCCGGGCCGTGCTGATTGTCCGGGCCCATGCGCCCGACCTGCGTGGCCCAGCCGCCGGGCTCGCTCTCTCGCTCGATGATGAAGACCGAGAGGCCCATGTCGGCGAGCGAGAGCGCGGCGCGCATGCCAGCCACGCCCGCGCCGACGACCAGAACGCGCGGTTGGGTCTCGATTCGAAACGCGGTCAGCGGGGTTGTCAATGCGGCCTTGGCGACGCCGGCGCGGACGATGTTGATGCCCTTGAAGGTGGCGCCGGGCTTGTCGCCGGTATGCACCCAGGAGCATTGCTCGCGCAGATTGACGTGCACATACTGGTAGGGATTCAGCCCGGCGCGCTGCGCCATGGCGCGGAAGGTGAACATGTGCAGCTTCGGGGAACAAGAGGCGATGACGAGGCCGTCCAGCTTCTTGTCCTTGATCTCGTCAATCATCTCCTGCTGCGAAGCGTCGGAGCAGGCGAACAGGTGTGTCCGCGTGACCTCGACTTCCGCTTCCTTCAGGAGCGCATCTGCCACTTCCTTGACATTCACGTGGTCGGAGATGTTCCCGCCACAGTGGCAGACGTAGACGCCGATTCGTCGTTTATCTGTCATTGCCCGCCCCTCGTTCTTTCCAGATACGCCGCTGCCTGGCTCGCCGCCGCGCCGGAGTGCAGCACGGTGTCCGGGATGTCCATGACGCCGATCGTCGTGCCGGCCGCGAAAAGGCCGTCGACGTTGGTCCGCGTCGGTTCGCTGACGGGATCCATTTCGCGCAGATAGCCGAATTCGTCCGCCGCCAATGCGTCGCCCTTGTAGAGCGAGAACACGTCGGTGTTGGGCAGGAAGCCCACGGTCAGGACCACCAGGTCGTGTTCGGCCGTCTTGTGACCGCCTTCACCGAGCATGTCTTCGTAGTGCAGCGCCATGTTGCCGTTGTCGAGCCGCTCGATACGCGCCACCTTGCCCTTGACGAACTGGACCCCCATCGACTTGGCCTGCTCGTAGAACTCGTTGTAGCCCTTGCCGAACGCACGCACATCGATAGTGTAGATGGTGATGTCGGCCATCGGCAGGGCGCCCATGGCGAGCTGCGCGTGCTTGATGGAGTACATGCAGCCGATGCGGCAGCAGAGCGGATTGCAGACCGTCTGGTCGCGCGAGCCGACGCAGAGGATGATGGCGATCTTCTCCGGCTCCTTGCCGTCCGAAGGCCGCAGCACGGCGTTGTACGGCCGCGTCGGTGCCAGCAGGCGGTCCATCTGCGGGCCGCTGACGACGTCGGGGAATCGGCCGTAGCCGAGCAGTTCTTTGGTTGCCGGGTCGAGAATCTTGAAGCCGGTCGAGACGATCACCGTGCCGACGTTGAGCGACATCGGGGTCGGCTTTTGGGCGAAGTCGATGCACTTGGGCGCGCAGGCATCCACGCACTCCATGCACTGGGAGCACTCACCGCAGTTCATGCAGCGCTGCGCCTCCTGCCGCGCCTCGGCCTCCGTCATGGCCCGCTCGTAGCATTCGAAGGTCTTCCGGCGTTCATCAGGCGTCAGCATCGGTTGCGGCAGCGGCTGTCGTTCCACAAAATGTTCTGCTTCTTCGAGTACGACACTCTTCTCCGTCTTTGCCTGGACGCTATCGAATGGCACGTCCAGTGCCTCGCCCTTCAGGCGGCGGTCCATGTAGAACGCGGCCCGCCGTCCCTGCGCGATGGCGTTGATGATCATCGTCGGCGCCGTCACGCAATCGCCGCAGGCGAAGACATCCGGATCAGCCGTCTGGCGGGTCTGCGGATTGGCATTCAGCAGACCCTTGGCGTTCTTCATGTCGGCCGGGAAGTTGGCAGTGGAAGGCAGCAAGCCGATCGCCAGCACGGCCATGTCGACCGGAATCACCTTTTCCGAGCCCTTGATCGGCATCGGCCGGCGGCGGCCGCTGTCGTCCGGGGCACCCAACTCCATGCTGATGCATTCGACCGCAACGAGTTTGCCAGCCTTGCCGACAAACTTCGTCGGTGCGCTCATGAGCAAGAGCTCGACGCCTTCTTCCACGGCGCCTTCGATTTCCCAGTCGTGGGCCGGCATTTCCTTACGCCCGCGCCGATAGTTGATGATGACCTTGGCGGCACCCATGCGGATCGCGGCGCGGGCCGGGTCCATAGCCGAGTTGCCACCGCCGATGACCATGACGGTCTTGCCCTTCACGTCGGGCATCTGGCCGATATTGACCTCGTGCAGGAACTGCATGCAGCCGACGACGCCATCGAGATTGTTGCCCTCGATATCCAGGCCGTTTTCGTCCGAGGCGCCGGTCGCGACCAGGATGGCATTGAAGCCCTGCTGCTTGAGGTCCGGTACCGAGGTGACCCGTTGTCCGGTCTTGATCTGGACACCCAGCGCCGTCACGTTCTTGATGTCGCGATCGACGACGTCCTTCGGCAGGCGATAGGGCGGTATGGCCGTGCGCAGCATGCCGCCCGCTTC
>PMIF01000125.1 GCA_003157035.1 Rhodocyclaceae bacterium | reverse complement strand
CGAAGGCGCGCGCGACTACCTGGTTCCGTCGCGGGTCCATCCGGGCCAGTTCTTCGCCCTGCCGCAATCGCCGCAACTGTTCAAACAGCTCTTGATGGTCGCCGGTTTTGATCGCTATTACCAGCTGACAAAATGCTTCCGCGACGAGGACCTGCGCGCCGACCGCCAACCCGAATTTACCCAGGTTGATGTCGAGACATCTTTCCTCGACGAGACGCAGATCATCGACCTGATGGAGGCGATGATCCGCTATGTGTTCACGGAAGCACTCGCCGTCGAACTGCCCTCGCCGTTCCCGCGCATGACCTACGCCGAAGCCATGCGCCGTTTCGGTTCCGACAAGCCGGACCTGCGCGTCACGCTGGAGCTCGCCGAAGTCACGGATGCGGTCGCTGACGTTGCCTTCAAGGTCTTTTCCGGCCCGGCCACCAGCGGCGGCCGCGTCGCCGCGCTGCGTATCCCCGGCGGCGCCAGCCTATCGCGCGGCGAGATCGACGGCTATACCGAGTTCGTCAAGATCTACGGTGCCAAAGGCCTTGCCTACATCAAGGTCAATGACGCCTCGAAGCTAAACGAGGAAGGCCTGCAATCGCCGATCGTCAAAAACCTGCACCAGCAAGCCCTGAAGGCGATCATGGAGCGCACCGGCGCCCAGTCCGGCGACCTGATCTTCTTCGGCGCCGACAAGACCAAGATCGTGAACGACGCGCTCGGCGCGCTACGCAGCAAGATCGGCCACGAGAAGGGCTACGTCAATGGCAAGGCCTGGGAGCCGCTCTGGGTAGTGGACTTCCCGATGTTCGAGTTCGACGAGGAAGGCAAGCGCTGGTCGGCATGCCACCACCCCTTCACTTCGCCGAAAGACGGCCACGACGAGCTGATGCACACCAATCCCGCCGAGTGCCTTGCCAAGGCCTACGACCTGGCGCTCAACGGTTGGGAAATCGGCGGTGGCTCGGTGCGTATCCACAAGGCCGATGTGCAGGCACGCGTGTTTGAGGCACTCGGCATCGGCGAAGAAGAGCAACGCGCCAAGTTCGGTTTTCTGCTCGACGCCCTGCGTTACGGCGCACCGCCCCACGGTGGCCTCGCCTTCGGTCTCGACCGCATCGTCACCATGATGACCGGCGCCGAGTCGATTCGCGACGTCATCGCTTTCCCGAAGACTCAACGCGCCCAATGCTTGCTCACTGACGCACCATCGGCCGTAGATGAGAAGCAATTGCGCGAGCTGCACATTCGTCTACGCCAAACGGTTGAGACCCAGGTCGACGTCGGCAAGAGCTGACATGTGGCGCCTCGTCGTCGGCCTTCTGCTCGCCGGCCTGCTGGTACTGGCGCAGGCTGCCGAGGTGTCCAGACACGAGCTGCCCGCCGAGGCACGGACGACGCTGCAACTGATCGACCAGGGTGGGCCGTTCCCCTTCGCCCGGGACGGTGTGGTCTTCGGTAACTACGAAAGAGTGCTGCCCGCGAGCCGGCGCGGTTACTATCATGAGTACACGGTGGCAACGCCCGGCGCGCGCAACCGTGGCGCCCGCCGGATCATCGCCGGCCGGCAGGGCGAGCGCTATTACACCAACGACCACTACCGAACTTTCAGGCGAATCAGCGAATGAGCGGCAACGTCCACCTGCAGGCCATCCTGTCCAGCACGGACAAGGCTGGCGTATATCACCTGCCCCATACCGACAAAAAGCAGATCGTTGCCGCGGCGAAAGCCGCCGGGCTTACCTCATTCCGCGTCGATCTGGCCAAGGTCGGTACCAGGGAGCAGCTGCTGGCGGCAATCGCCGATACCTTGAAGTTTCCCGCCTGGTATGGCCACAACCTCGATGCGTTAGCCGATTGCCTCGGCGACATGTCCTGGCAACCGGCAGAAGGCTATCTGGTGCTGCTTGAGCACTGCGACAGCATTTACGGGGCGGCGGAAGCTGATTTTCTGTCGGCCATCGAGGTATTTGCCCAAACGGCTGCCGACTGGCAGGATCAAGGTGTCGCCTTCTGGTGTCTGATCGAAATGCAGGCTGACGGCATCGCCTGGCTGCCGTCGGGCCCGTGACGCCGAAACTGCCCCGCTCCATTCTGGTCGTCATTCATGCCGCGGGCGGGGAAGTCCTACTCCTTGAACGTGCTGACCGGCCAGGATTCTGGCAATCGGTCACCGGCAGTCTCGAGCTTGGCGAAACACCCCTGGCGGCGGCGATTCGGGAAGTCAAGGAAGAAACCGGACTTCAGCCAACAGCCGAAACCTTAGTGGACTGCCGGCTATCGAACCGTTTCGAGATCTTCCCGCAGTGGCGGCATCGCTACGCCACTGGCGTCGAGTACAACGTCGAGCACGTCTTCAGCCTGCGCCTGGCCAACGCCTCGCCAATCAGCTTGTCGGATGAACATCTCGGTTACCGTTGGCTGCCCTGGCGGCAGGCTGCCGCCAAGTGCTTTTCCTGGAGCAATCGTGACGCCATATCAATTATGGCCGGCAGGTAGAATGGTGGCAGTTCTCCATCATTCCAACATTTGACATGAACGACGACACCGCTGCAGTCCCGGCCGCAACCAAAGCCAAGATCCTCGGCGAAGCATTGCCGTACATCAAACGGTTCTTCGATAAAACCATCGTCATCAAGTATGGCGGCAATGCGATGACCGACCCGACGCTGAAGGACAGCTTCGCTCGCGACGTCGTCCTCCTGAAGCTGGTCGGCATGAATCCGGTCGTCGTCCATGGCGGCGGCCCNNGATGGCAATTTCATTCGTGCCAGCAAGCTTTTGATCCCCAACAAGGACAACCCGGAAGAACTGATCGATATCGGCCAGGTCGGCGAAATCACTTCCATCGATCCGTCGATCATCTCGTTCCTCGACACCGGAGATTTCATCCCGGTCATCGCACCAATCGGTGTCGGCGCCGAGGGTGAAACCTACAATATCAATGCCGACCTGGTTGCCGGCAAGATCGCCGAAATCCTGCACGCGGAGAAACTTGTCCTGCTCACCAACACTCCCGGCGTGCTGGACCGCAACGGCCAGTTGCTGACGGGCATCACGCCCAAGGACATCGATGCCATGGTCGCCGACGGCACCCTGTCAGGCGGCATGCTGCCAAAGATCGGTTCGGCGCTGGATGCCGCCCGCAGCGGCGTCAGAAGCGTGCATATCATCGACGGCCGAGTCGAACACGCGCTGCTGCTGGAAATACTCACCGACCAAGGCGTCGGCACCTTGATCAAATCGAAATGAGGCCGTCGTGAGGACCGTGTCCAAGCCCGGCGAGCGCAGGTTGCAGATTCTGCAAACCATTGCCCAAATGCTGGAACATCCCGCCGGCGAGAAGATCACTACAGCCCTGCTCGCTCACAAACTATCGGTTTCGGAAGCCGCTCTATACCGGCATTTCGCCGGCAAGGCGCAAATGTTCGAGGGTTTGATCGAGTTCATCGAGTCCAGCCTGTTCTCGGTGATCAACCAGATCGCCAAGGATGAGGAAAATGGCCTGCGCCAGGTGGAACTCATGATGGTGACGCTGCTGGCTTTCGCCCAGAAGAACAAGGGGCTGACCCGCGTGCTGATCGGCGACGCCATCGTGTACGAAGATCCGCGCCTGCAGGCCCGCATCAACCAATTGCTCGACCGAATCGAAGCCTCGCTGAAGCAGGCATTGCGCGTTGCCGCCACCCAGGGGAGCCTGGCCGAGAATCATGATTTCATCGCCCACGCCGATGCCTTGATCTGTCATGTCGTCGGCCGCTGGCATCGTTTCGTCAAGAGTGGTTTTCGCCAGGACCCATTGGCCTTCTGGCCCGTACAGTGGCAGTTGCTGATAAGCTGAGGACAATCATGAAATCGAACCCGACCAAGACCGCGACCCGGAAGGCCCCGACCAGCAATGCCAGGAGCCCAGCACCGGCAACCGGCAAGGTGTTGCAGGAACTCAAACTGCTGGCCAGGGAACTCAATCACGCCGCCAAAGGACTCAGCAAGCGTAGCGCCAATGATCCCAAAGTGATCTCGGCCATCCTCGGCAATGTCGAACGGATGATGTCGGAAGCCGCCGACAAGTCGCTGGCCGAAGCGGAGGCTGCCAAGCAAGTCATTGCCGGCGCTCGGGATACACTGGGCAAGGATTGGTCGCGCCGTGACATCGAGATTGCACTCACCGGCATCAGCGGCCATCTGACCAACATCATGGTTGCCCAGGAATTCCAGGACCTCGCTGGTCAGGCCATCCGCCGGGCAATGAAGGCGCTGGTTGGCGCCATCGTCGTGGAGGCGTCCACCGACGACGGCAAATTGTCGCAGAACGAAGTCGACAGCCTGCTGAAGGGCTTAATGCCCTAGCAACTCGGCAGCTTCAAGCGCAAAGTAGGTCAGGACCCCATCGGCACCTGCACGCTTGAAGCAGAGCAAGGCTTCCAGCATGCAGGCATCGTGGTCCAGCCAGCCGTTTGCCGCAGCCGCCTTCAGCATCGCATACTCGCCGCTCACCTGATAGGCATAGGTCGGCACGCCGAACTCGTCCTTGACGCGTCGGACGACGTCAAGGTACGGCATGCCCGGCTTGACCATGACCATATCGGCCCCCTCCTCGAGATCCAGGGCCACCTCGCGCAAAGCCTCATCGGAGTTGCCCGGATCCATCTGATAGGTCTTCTTGTTGCCCTTGCCCAGATTCGCCGCCGAACCGACCGCATCGCGGAACGGCCCGTAGAAACTTGACGCATACTTGGCCGAATAGGCCAGGATGCGGGTGTGGATGAGCTTCGCAGCGTCGAGCGCCGAGCGGATTCGGCCGATGCGGCCGTCCATCATGTCGGAAGGCGCGACAACGTCAGCACCGGCTTGAGCGTGCGCCAGCGCCTGCTTTACCAGAGCGGCCAGAGTCTCGTCGTTCAGGACGTAGCCGCTTGGGTCGTCGGCGGCAATCAAGCCGTCTTGGCCGTGACTGGTATAGGGATCCAGGGCAACGTCAGTGATGATGCCCAGTTCGGGCAGTTCTTGCTTCAACCGGGCAACCGTCGTCGGCACCAGCCCCTGCGGATTCCATGCCTCTTCAGCGGTGAGGGATTTCTTCGCCGGATCGATCACGGGGAACAGCGCCAATGCCGGCACACCGAGCCGCAATGCCCGCTCCGCCAAAGGCAGCAGGCGATCCAGGCTCACCCGCTCCACTCCCGGCATGGACGCGACCGCCTCCTTACGCCCGCTTCCCTCCAGGACAAAGACCGGATAGATAAGGTCATCGACACTGAGCCGATTTTCCTGCATCAGGCGGCGCGAAAAATCGTCCTTGCGCATACGCCGCATCCGGCATAAGGGAAAGGCACCTGGCTGATTCATATTCTCTCTCGCAAAACGATTGAACTTTCCCAATCGGATCCCATCTTATCTCACAGATGGCGATCTGCCGTCTCCCGCTTCACCTCCCTGAGCGGGTGCCTTAATCAAACTTAAGGCGTTTCGCCCCCGGCCTCTCCCCTTTGGCCGGGGGCGTTTCTTTTCCCGCCGCCTATAACCATCCGGCAATAATGCCCTCCGCTTCTTCGCTGCCGGTTTTCTTCAGGCTGGAAAACAGTTGGACGGTTATCGGCGACCCCGCGCCGGCAACTTCGTCGCGCACCGCGCGCAGGGTTCTGGTCTGCTCCTGGCGACTAAGCTTGTCAGCCTTGGTCAACAGGCAATGGATCGGCTTGCCCGTCGGGCCAAACCAATTGAGCATCTGGCGATCAAGCTCGGTCAACGGCCGCCGTGCATCCATGATCATCACCAGCCCGACCAGCGCCTGGCGACGGCTCAAGTAGGTTTCGAGCAGCACGGGCCATTGCCGGCGGACCTGATCTGGCACGTCGGCATAGCCATAACCGGGCAGGTCGACCAGGGCCGCACCGCCACGCAGGCGGAAGACATTGATCAGTTGTGTGCGCCCGGGGGTCTTGGAGACGAATGCCAGGCGCGTATGTCCCACCAGCGTATTGATCGCTGAAGACTTGCCAGCATTGGAACGGCCGGCAAATGCAATTTCCGGCCCGGTAGCTGCCGGCAATTGATCCGGCTGGGCCGCTGAAATTTCAAATACCGCGTGACGGAACAAGGACATGGGTCAAACGCGGAGAAACGCCGAGGCACGAAAGGGAATTAGTTCGGGTAGAATAGCATGTTTATGAATCAACCCCGGACCGTCCAGGAGTTCCAAAGATGAAGCGTTCCCTGATGCTGCCGTCGCTGATGTTCGCTCTGCTGGCGACAGCCGCTACCGTTCACGCCAATGAGCCCGCCAAGGCCGCCTACAAGGGCGATGCGGCCAAAGGCCAGCCAATCGCGTCTGCAGTCTGTGGCGCTTGCCACGGTGCCGACGGCAACAGCGTAGTTCCCGTCAACCCGAAGCTGGCCGGCCAAAATGCCGACTATCTGTTCAAACAGATGACTAACTTCAAGTCCGGTCCGGAAGGCAAACCGGAGCGGACCAACCCGATCATGAACGGCATGATCGCGGCGTACAACGAAGAGCAGATGCGCGACTTCGCGGCGTATTTCTCGTCGCAAAAGCAGAAGGGCGAAATCGCCAAGAATCGCGAGACCATCGATTTCGGCCAAAAGCTGTTTCGTGGCGGCGACTTGGCCAAGGGCTTGCCGGCTTGCGCCGGTTGCCACGGTCCTAGCGGTGCTGGCATCCCCGCCATGTTTCCCCGCATCGGTGGCCAGTATGCCGACTATCTGGAAGCACAGTTGAAGGCCTTCCGCGCTTCCGGAGCCGACCCGAAGGATTCGAACGGCCGCGCCAATGACCCCAACCGGATGATGCGCATGGTGGCGGTCAAGATGACCGATGCCGAAATCAAGGCAGTTGCCGACTACGTTTCCGGGCTACGTTAGGAGGTTCCGGAACGGACTCGGTCCGAGGAGCAGAAAGGGCGGCCGCAACCGCCTTTTTTTTGCGCCCGGAACAAATGGCGCGACGCCGTGTCTCTAGTTAACTTCGTGTCGCTGGAGATGCGCAATGAACAAGTCTGACCAACCGCCGCCTTCGGAGATCACGTCGCGAGCGACCTTCGAGCGTCGGCGCGAGTTCATGCGCCTGGCGGCCGGCGCCATCGCCAGCCTCGGCCTACCCACTGCCCAAGGCAAGGAATCGCTTGCGGCCAAGCCGGCCACCGCCTACTCCACTACTGAAGCCCCCACACCCTACGCGCACGTCACGGGCTACAACAACTTTTACGAGTTCGGCAGCGACAAGGAAGATCCGGCGCGCTACGCGTCGGCATTGCGTAGCCGGCCCTGGTCGATAACCCTCGACGGATTGGTGAAACGTCCCAGAACCCTGGCAATCGAGGACGTCCAGCGCCTGGCGGCAATGGAAGAGCGCGTCTACCGTCTGCGCTGCGTCGAGGGCTGGAGCATGGTCGTGCCGTGGATCGGTTTCCCGCTGTCGGTGCTGCTCAAGCAAGTTGAACCCATGACGGATGCCAAGTACGTGAGTTTCGAATCGGCTGTGCAGCCCGACGTCATGCCGGGCGTGCGCCGCAAGCTGCTCGACTGGCCGTATCAGGAAGGCCTCCGGCTGGATGAAGCCATGCATCCGCTGGCATTGCTGGTATTNNGCCGTGCCGTGGAAGTACGGCTTCAAGAGCGCCAAGTCGATCGTGCGGATCCGCTTCACCGATCGCCAACCGAACACCTCTTGGGTAACTGCCGGCCCGACGGAGTATGGTTTCTATTCCAACGTCAATCCGGAGGTCGATCACCCGCGATGGAGCCAGGCCAAGGAACGGCGCCTGGGAGAAATTCTGAAGCGGCCGACCCTGATGTTCAACGGCTACGCCGAGCAGGTCGGACAGCTTTACACCGGCATGGATCTGAGGAGGTTCTTTTGACCGATCGAGGCGTCGGCGTTGCCAAGACCATCCTCTTCCTGCTCAGCCTCGGGCCGTTGGCCTATTACGCCTGGTCCTTCCAGCAGGACAGCCTGGGCGCGAATCCGATCGAGGCGTTGACGCGCGGCATGGGCGACTGGACCTTGCGCTTCCTGCTATTGACGCTTGCCGTGACGCCGTTGCGCAAGCTCGCCGGCCTGCCATGGCTCGGACGCCTGCGACGCATGCTCGGCCTATTCACCTTCTTCTACGCCAGCCTGCATCTGGCGACCTATCTCTGGTTCGACCAATTCTTCGATTGGCCGGCAATCGCCAAGGACATTCTCAAACGGCCGTTCATCACCGCCGGTGTTACCGCTTATTGCCTGCTGCTGCCTTTGGCCGCGACCTCCTTCAATGCAGCGATCCGTCGCCTCGGCGCTCGACGCTGGCGGGAACTGCATCGCACTATTTACGCCATCGGCATCATCGCGATTGTCCATTTCTGGTGGATGGTGAAAATCGACACGCGCGAGCCGCTGATCTACGGGCTCGTGCTGGCCGCCTTGCTCGGTATCCGTATCTGGTGGCGCGAGCAGGAACGGCGCCGCCAGGAAGCCGGTGCCTATGGCCGCAACATGGCGGCCCGCGTCATCACCATCACGCCTCGTCGCTGAAAGACCTGGCCAGCCTGGCCCGGTTCATTGCCTGTGGAAGCGGACAACGCTGCGCCCGTCATCGCTGGTCGTCGCTTCGCCCTTCCAGGCGTGGCCAAAGACGATCTCGAAAGTGGCCGGCAGTCGTCCGTCGTCGGTTCGCCGCCAGGCACGAAATACCTGCCGCGCCTGCCGCCAGGACAATTGACCAAGCAGGCCATCACGGACACCGAGGTGCCGTTGATCGGCAAGAAAATCGGCGGCGCGCCGATAGCTGAGCGTGATCACCTCCATGTCCATCACCGGCTCGGCAAACCCGGCGGCCACCAGCATGTCGCCAATATCGTGCATGTCGATGAACCGGCGCACGGTCTTTGCTCCCGCGACGCGCAGCTCCTTCAGGGTGTCCGGGCCAAGCATGGCAAAGCTGAACAGGCCTCCGACCGCCAGCGTCCGGCGGATCTCCAGGAAAGCCGGTAGGGGATCGTCGAGCCAGTGCAAAACGAGATTGGACCAGGCGAGATCAATACTGCCGGCGGCCAGCGGCAACGCCCGCGCGTCGGCATTGACCAGCAGCGGCACTTGATCGGGGGTCGGCGCCCGGACTCGTGTAGCGTCCAGCATGGCCGGCGAAAAATCCACGGCAATGGCTTGACTGCCAGGATACCGGCGCTGCAACTCGCGTACGCCATCGCCGCTGGCGCAGCCAATGTCGGCCACACACTGCGGCGTCAGCTTCACCCAATCCAGGCGCTCGGCAAGCCGGCGTCCGGTTTCGCGCGCCAGCACCGCAGCTTCGTCGTAGTGTGCCGCGGCGCGCGAAAACGCCTCGCGCATCACACCGGACGCAGGCCGAGGCGGGAGAACAGTGCGCTATCGCGACTCGCCTCGGCATTGTCGGTGGTCAACAATCGCTCGCCATAGAAAATCGAGTTGGCGCCGGCAAGAAAGCATAAGGCTTGAAGCTCGTCGGACATCTGCTGCCGCCCTGCCGACAAGCGCACCCAGCTCGTCGGCATGGCAATGCGGGCGCAGGCGATGGTGCGCACGAACTCGAAGGGATCGAGCGGCGGCGCGTTCTCCATCGGCGTGCCGGGGATCGCCACCAGGTGGTTGATCGGCACCGACTCGGGCGGCGGATCGAGCTTGGCCAGTTGCGCCAGCAACGACGCTCTGACGTGGCGCGACTCGCCCATGCCGATGATGCCGCCGCAACAGATCTTCATCCCTGCCGCGCGCACTTTCATCAGCGTATCGACCCGGGCCGGCTGGCTGTGCGTCGTCACGACCTGATCGTAATACTCTGCGCCGGTATCCAGGTTGTGGTTGTAATAGTCGAGCCCGGCTGCGGCCAACTGCTCGGCTTGGCCTTCGCCGAGCAAGCCCAGGGTCAGGCAGGCCTCCATGCCCAGGTCCTTGACGGCCCGAACCATGGCAATAACCTTGGCGAGATCGCCTTCCTTGGGTCCGCGCCAGGCCGCGCCCATGCAGAAGCGCGTCGCGCCGCCATCTCGCGCCGCCCGCGCGGCGGTGATCACCTCAGCCAGTTCCATCAGCTTGCCACGCTCGAGGCCGGTATCGCGCCGGGCCGACTGCGAGCAGTAGCCGCAGTCCTCGGAACAGCCGCCCGTCTTGATGGAGAGCAGCGCCGAACGCTGTACAGCGTTGGCATCGAAGTGGCGCCGGTGCGTCTCTTGAGCGCGGAAAATTAGATCGGCGAACGGCAGTTCGAACAAGGCAACGATGGACTCGGCGGTCCAGGCGGGAGGCGAAAGCGAAATTGCTGATGTCATGAACGAATTCTTTGGCAAAATGAGCGCCGAACAAACGGCAAAGGAGTGTCGATTGACGATTCTATCCGCCTTGCTGCCGCAGGATTGCCTGCTCTGTGGCGAAGCCTGCGGCGACTTGTTATGCCCGGCCTGTCGGCAGGAACTACCGATCGCCGAAGAGCGAACATGCCCTGTCTGTGCCGAGCGCTCCCCGGCAGATGGCCCTTGTGGCAGCTGCCTCAAGGCACCGCCGCATTTCGAGGCTACGTTCGCCGCCTGTCTCTACGCCTTTCCGATCGACAAGTTGGTGCAGGCACTGAAATATAGCCACCGCCTGCCCGTTGCCGAGCTGCTAGCCCGACTGATGCTTGGCGGCCCCAGGCCGACAGGCGACGTGATCGTACCGGTACCGCTGTCCTTGCCGCGCCTGCGCCAGCGAGGCTTCAACCAGGCGGTCGAAATAGCCCGGCCGCTGGCACGGGAACTGGGCCTGCCACTGGTCACGCAGCGGTGCCGGCGACGGGATGCCGTCGCCCAGGCAACCCTGCCCTGGCACGTGCGCCGCCAGAACGTTCGCCATGCCTTCGAGTGCACGTTCGACCTGGGTGGCCAATCGGTCATCGTCGTCGACGACGTCATGACTACCGGCGCGACGCTCGACGAGTTTGCCAGAACCCTGAAAATCCATGGCGCCACCAGGGTCACCAACTGGGTCGCCGCCCGGACCATGCGCGATCACCTGCCACTCGGCGGCCGCAGGCCGGATGAATCCGGCTATGCTTACCGTCGATGAGCTTCCACATCATTCTCTTCCAGCCGGAAATTCCGCCG
>PMIF01000233.1 GCA_003157035.1 Rhodocyclaceae bacterium | reverse complement strand
AAGAGTCACCAATCGAGCATGTCTTTTCATTCGATAATGTGACTCGTGGCGGCAAATGCTTGCGCTAGCTAGCTGCTCCTATCAGGGGGACAGGTCGTTAGGCGAGATGGAGTGTCTCTAGCTGGCTTTCCCACGATACTTGGCGCTGGACTCACGAGAGTGCTTCCCCATCTTCGTTCAGGATGGCTAGATAGGCGCTGTAGGCAAAGACACGATTGCGTCGCTGGCCGGTGAGTTCTTGCACGATGTCCAGATTAGCCAAGGCCAGCACGGCCTTGGACGCGGTGGGGAAGGAGAGGCCGCTGGCAGTAGCGAGACTCTTCAGGCTGGAGAGCGGACGCTGGTGCAATGCTGTGAGGACACGTAAGGCGCTACTGCTGCCTGCCGCCTGAACGCGTTGATGGTCGGCCTGGAAGAGGGCGACCAGACGTTGCGCAGTATTGACGGCGCCGTTCGCGGTTTGCTCAACTCCCTCAAGGAAGAAATCCACCCAAGCCTCCCAGTCGCCGTGGGAGCGAACGCGATCTAGCCGATCATAGTATTCCGCGCGGTGCTGCTTGAAGAACAGGCTCAGGTAGAGCAGCGGCTCCTTGAGCAAGCGGCCGTGGTGCAGCAGTAGCGCAATCAGCAAACGCCCGAGTCGGCCGTTGCCGTCCAGGAATGGGTGGATGGTCTCGAACTGCACATGAGCCAGGGCGGCGCGCAAGAGGGTCGGCAAGCCGTCGTCGTCCGCATGCAAGAAGGATTCAAGCGCCGCCATGCAGCCTTCCACTTCCTGAGGTGGCGGGGGTACGAAGTGCGCGTTGCCGGGACGGGTACCGCCGATCCAGTTCTGGCTGCGGCGAAATTCGCCGGGTAGCTTATCACTGCCGCGCCCCTTGGCCATCAACTGAACGTGCATCTCGCGCAGCAGTCGATTGCACAAGGGGAACCCTTCGCGCAAACGGGCCATGCCGTGTTCGAGCGCCGCGACGTAGTTGCTGACCTCCTGTACATCGTCGAACGGAACTCCCGGCGCTTCGTCCAACTCGAACAGCAGCAGGTCGTTGAGCGACGACTGAGTGCCTTCGATCTGGGATGACAGCACAGCTTCACGCCGCACATACGCATAGAGGAAGAGCTGTGGGTCCGGCAGCAGGGCGCTGACGCTATCGAGTCGGCCGACGGCAAGGATGGCCTGTTCCAGCCGTTGCTGACGGTCGCCGGTTAGATCGAGCGTGGGAACTGGCGGCAGTGGCGCCGGCACAAAGGCGCGCACCGTCTCGCCGCCAGCGGTACTCGGCGCATAGTGGCCGGTCAGATCGCGTTTCATGGGACGAGTGGGCCTTTAATAAGAAATCTCGTTATTTAAGAAATGTCGAAAAACGTTAATAACGAGAATACCACGATCTACCGATCTTGGTCAGGTACTCCGGCTAGCAACTGCCCCAGCAGCGGTCGGAGCAGGTCGGTCTAGGTCTTGGCCGTGTTGCAGTGTTTCGCCCAGTCTTCCATCAAGGCAAGCCTCTTCTCGATCATATCCCCTCGCCGATACGCGGCTTCGACCTTGCTGCTGATGGTGTGCGCCAGTGCCATTTCGACAAGGTCAGAGGGGTATTCAGTTGCCTCCGCGGCCCAATCGCGGAATGAGGATCGAAAGCCATGTACGGTGACTTCGGCGTACTCCATTCGGCGAAGTACCTTCGTCAATGTCATGTCGGATAGGGGCTTCCCGCTGGGTCCGGGGAATATGAACTCGCAGTCAGGCGTCAGCTTTCTCGCTTCGCTCAGTACGAGAATTGCAGCGGCACTCAATGGGACGCGGTGTTCCTTGCCAGCCTTCATGCGGTCCGCCGGGACACGCCAAGCCACATTCTTAAAATCGATTTCGGCCCATCTCGCTCCGCGAACTTCCCCTGACCTTGCCGCCGTATAGACCACGAACTCAACGGCGCGTGCGCCCATGCCTTCTTGTTGTCGTAGTTTGGTCATCAAGGACGACATGTCTTGCCAAGGCTGAGCCGCGTGGTGCTGCTCCTTCTTCACCTTGCTGCGGGCGGGTAGGAGCTTGTCGAGGTGACCTTTGCATCTTGCTGGGTTTTCGCCGCTGCGGTATTGATGGACTTTCGCCCAATCCAGGACATTCTCAATTCGGCCTCGCAACCGACTTGCGGTTTCTGGCTTCTCATTCCACATGGGCTGAAGAATCTTCATGATGTGGGCCGTGTCGATCTGATCGACGCGGAGGCCGCCGATGACCGGACCGGCATAGTCCTTGAGCGTCTTGGACCATTGTTCGGCGTGCTTGGCATTTCGCCAGCCTGCTCGATGCGACTCAATGTACTGCTCTGCGCACCAGCCGAACCGGACCAATTTCACTTGTTCAGCGCGGACCTTGGCGACGGCCGCCTTCCGTTGGTCGATAGGGTCGACACCTTGATGAATCTTTTGTCTGGCCGCGCTGGCGTGGCTTCGTGCGTCGTCCACTCCGCCAACTTACAAACCGGACAAGTCCGGTGAAGTACGGAAAGCCCGCTCATAGCGGGTTTTTTCGTTTCTAGGGGCCTTCGGCGGGGTCCGTGTGGTTGCTCCTCAAAAGGTACTTCGTGGTCAGGCGGGTTTGGTGCTCGTAACACCTTGCCCGCCGCTTCCCGGATCCGCCGGGTCGTCACTATAAGTTCAAGGCCCTTTGGGCTCCGTATCTTTTTCCAAATTCACGGTCTGCGCTAACGCCATTGGCCCAGGGAGGGGTAGCTGTGGGGCCATTTGTGCGCGGACAATCATTTGCTGAACTTCCGGTATGGCATTGACCGGCACCAGATCGGTATTCGGATGTGAGGTGGTGAATACCCTGAATATTTCATCGGCGAAGGCCTGCCCGATTTCATCGACTTCCGCAAAGTCGAGCAAGACGGTACGAAAGCCCTCGAAACGCGCGACAAGACGCTTTGCCTGAGAACGTGACACAAGGTTTTCATTGCCGATCTTGGCAAGGCGAACCGGGACGACGGTCTTATGGAAACCGTAGTCGTCCCCGCCGCTAAAGTTGTCAAAGACTTCCTTCTTTGTGCGTGAGCTATTTGTGGGTATGGACATGTAGAGCACAGTCCCAGTTGCTGGCTGTGGAATCTCCACTAGCCAGTCGTGCTGTTCCCTCACGTCGTGATCGTAGCGCAGGTCATTCGCTTCAATGTCGAAGTGGTCAAACATGCGCGAGGTGAAGAAGATCCCCTCGCCAGAATGCTTCGTTGGGTCAGTCGTGAACTTTCCTTTCGAGAGCTCAAGTATCGCCAGTCGTGGATCCGGGAGCGCAAGCGCGTTGCTTATCTTCGCGAAGATCCCTATGCCGTTATCCATCACCATTAGCGCCACGCGCCCTTCCTTGATCCTGACAGCGGCGGTTACGTAAGACCCCAAGGAATGGTCGTTGGCATTGTTCACCATCTCGGTGAAGCCATGTTCGACGATCCCCATAACGTTCTTGGGAAGTTCCAAGAGTGGCGCGAAGTCATGCAGCCACGCCATCCCTTCATCAACTCCGGGCAGTTTGTAGGACTTAGTGATTTGACGGCTAGGGCCCAGCGAAAACACTGGCCGAGTGGTGCCAGAGGAGACGAGCCAGCCTTCCGCCACAAGGGCTTTGAGTGCACGCGTTGCAGTCATTCGCGAGATACCGAACTGCTCACTCAAATGCCTCGACAACTGACCGCCCAATCCAGCAGTGACTGCGTCTATTGCCCTAATGCGCACACGATTAAGGTCTAACTTGGTAGTCATTTACCCACCCAACTGTAACTGTTAATGGTCATATTGTAACTCTGTAGAGAGCTTATTGTAACATCACGGTATGGGCTAGCGTTAACTTGACTCCCCAAGTCCGTTCTTTGCGGCGATGGCTGGGTCTCTTCCTGTCCGGCTTCCCTGGATCCGCTGGCGGCAGTCGGAAAACGTCAACGCTCCGAAGTCCTTTTGATCTGTGCTTCGGCGCAACAACCACCGGGGGGCACGAAACTTGGGGTAGCAGTTCCAGGATCGTGGTAACAAACGTGGTAACGTTTTGATCGGCAAGACACAGAAGGCCACTGCATGCGTAATAGAAGGCGAAATGGGGATGTCGTCCACCCGCCAACGATTTCGTAAATGAGCGCCCAGACGGGCGCTTTTTTGTTGCCTGCGCTCGCCGTATAGAATGGCCAATGACGGCCTGCCTGCCGCGCTGTCATCATGATTGTGTCGGGCCGTGGCGAACCAAGAGGACACTCCAAACATGAGAGACCAGAAGCAGTTCTTCCCTCGCCAAGTCGTTGAAGCCGGGGGGAATCGCTGGGACTGGGCGCTGCTCCCCCTGGTGTTGGCTCTCTTCGTGTTGCTCGCCTATGGCGCCCAACAGATGGCGCGCCCCTACCAGCTGGGCGAAACATTGCCCCTTTCCCTGGCCCCGGACAATCTGCCTTACTACCTTCTGCGCACGACCCTGCGCATGTTCATCGCCCTTGGCGCCTCCATCGTCTTCAGCTGCGTCTTCGCCGCCCTGACGACCAAGTACCGTGCGGCGGAAAAGGTTCTCGTGCCGCTGCTGGACATCTTGCAGTCCATCCCCATCCTCGGCTTCCTGTCCATTACCGTCACGGCCTTCATCGCCCTGTTTCCGGGCAATCTTCTGGGCGTCGAATGCGCTGCCATCTTCGCCATCTTTACCTCCCAGGCCTGGAACATGGCCTTTAGCGCCTACCAGGGCTTTCGCACCGTGCCGGCCGAGCTGACCGAGGCGGCGGCTGTGTTCAAACTCTCGGCCTGGCAGCGTTTCTGGCGCCTGGAACTGCCTTTTGCCATGCCTGGCCTGCTATGGAACATGATGATGTCCATGTCGGGGGGCTGGTTCTTCGTCGTCGCCTCGGAAGCCATTTCGGTTTCCAACCAGAACATCAAGCTACCCGGCATCGGCTCCTATATCGCCCTGGCCATCGAGCAGCGCGATCTTCATGCGATCGGCTGGGCTATCGGCGCCATGCTGATCGGCGTGCTTCTCTACGACCAGCTGTTCTTCCGGCCATTGCTGGCCTGGGCGGACAAGTTCCGCTTCGAGGAATCCGGCAGCGAAACGGCTCAGCACTCCTGGCTGCTCGCCTGGCTACGCCGGACAGAACGGATCCAGGGGCTCGCGGCAGCCTTCGGCCGGTTGCTGGAGCGCTCCTTCACTGTCTTCCGTCGCCACTATGACGGCACCTCGATCCGGGCACGCCCCAACACCCATTCGTCAACGCCAGAACGCGTCTGGGACGCGATCGTGGCTGCCGTGGTCTTCTATGCCCTGTACACGTTGATTCACTTCATCCACACGGAGGTGGGCTGGAGCGAGGTCGGCCGGGTCTGCCTGCTCGGCCTCTACACCATGTTCCGGGTGGTCATTCTGATTGCGCTGGCGGCGGTGATCTGGATTCCGATCGGCGTCAAGATAGGATTGAATCCTCGGCTCGCCTCGAGAGCCCAGGCGATCATCCAGTTCCTGGCTGCCTTCCCGGCCAACCTGATGTTCCCCGTGGCTGTGATCGTGGTCGTCCGCTTCCAGCTCAATCCGGATATCTGGCTGTCGCCCCTGATGATCCTGGGTACCCAGTGGTACCTGCTGTTCAACGTCATCGCCGGGGCCTCCACGGTGCCAACGGAACTGCGCTACGCGGCGCAGAACCTCGGCCTCAGCGGCTGGCTGAAATGGCGGCGCTATCTGCTGCCGGCGATCTTCCCCAGCTTCGTCACCGGCGCCATCACAGCCTCGGGCGGATCCTGGAACGCCAGCATCGTCGCCGAATACGTGACCTGGGGCGACACCACCGTACAAGCCCATGGTATCGGTAGCTACATCGCCGAGATGACGGCCACCGGCGACTTCCCGCGCATCGCGCTGGGAATCGGCGTTATGTGCGTATTTGTCATGGGCTTCAACCATTTCGTCTGGCGGCGTCTCTACCGGATGGCCGAAAGCCGCTTGCATTTCTAAGGACTTGCCGATGCCCACTTCTCTCGTTGAACTGCAATCAGTCGGCAAGACTTTTCGCTCCGCGGATGGCACGGCCCGTTCGGTCCTGGACGGGGTCGACTTCACGCTCAGCGAGGGCGAGATCGTCGCTCTCCTGGGCCAATCGGGCTCGGGTAAATCGACCATGCTGCGCATCATGGCCGGGTTGATCGCCGCCGATACCGGTCAGGTGCTCTATCGCGGCCTGCCGCTCTACGGTCCGGCCAACGGCATCAGTATGGTGTTCCAGTCTTTTGCNNGAGCTGATCGGCCTGTCGGGCTTCGAGGGCGCCTTGCCACGGGAACTGTCCGGCGGCATGCGCCAGCGCGTCGGCATCGCGCGCGCCCTGGTGCTGGAGCCGGAGGTCTTGCTGATGGACGAGGCGTTTTCGGCTCTCGACGTGCTCACCGGCGAACGGCTGCGTGAGGACATCCTGGAACTTTGGCAGAGCAAGCAACTACCGACGAAGGCCATACTTGTCGTTTCTCACAACATCGAGGAGGCGGTCATGATGGCCGACCGCGTGCTGATCTTTGCCAGCGATCCGGGACGCGTTCGCAGCGAGCTGCCGGTGAGCCTTTCCCGGCCGCGGGAAGTTGAGAGTTCGGAGGTTCGGGCTTTGATCGACAGCGTCTATGGGTTGATGACATCCGGCTCCCAACGCCTTGGCCGCGTGACCGGCAGGGAAGTGAAGCTGCAGTTGGGTGATCGGCTGCCCGAGGCGGACCTCGCCCGTATCGATGGCATCCTGGACCTGGTCGCCGACGAGCCTTTCGTCGGCCGGGCCGATCTGCCCAAGCTGGCCGAAGAAACAGAACTCACCGACGAGGAACTGCTGGACGTCGCCAATGCCCTGACCCTGCTGGGTCTTGCTCTTCTTGATCATGGCGACCTGATCGTCACGCCCCTCGGCGAGGAATACGTTCGCGCCAGCAATCCGGAGCGGCAGGCGATCTTCGGCCGCCAACTGCTGGAGAACGTGCCGTTGGTCGCTTACATTCGCCAGGGCCTGGAACAGGATCCCTCGGGCGACCTGCACGAGGAGATGTTCCTCCGTCTGCTGCGCTTCACGCTGAAGGAAGCCGATGCGGCCTCGGCTCTCCGGGTGGCCATCGAATGGGGCCGCTACGGCAACCTGTTCGAGTACAACTTCAACACCGGCGTGCTGCAAATGCCGAAAGGCGAGGAATCCATCGTCGAGTGAACGTTGTTCGCGTTTCAGGCGGGGACCAGGAAGGTCTCCCACTTGCCGACGTGGGTCGCGGCGAGCGGTTGGTAGCCAGGCAAGGCTTCCAGTCGGCTGCGGAACGTGGTCCCGGTGAGACGGCGCAGAAAAGTCTGCATCGCGTCAGTTTGCAAGGCTGCGTGGCGCAGCGCAAAACCGTAGCGCTCCTGCACCAGGGGGACAAAATCCAGGTCATAGCGCGCGGCGGCGGCCATGATGCCAATGCCGGCGTCGGCTGAGCCACCGGCCACGGTAGCGGCCACCGCGTCGTGGGTGAATTCCTCGTGAGCGTAGCCATCGATGTCGCGACCATCGATCCCCTTGGCCGCGAGCAGTTGATCAATCAGCGAGCGCGTTCCGGATCCACGCTGGCGGTTGACCATGCGGGCTGACTTTGCCGCTACGTCAGCCAGATCGCGCAGGCCCAGCGGATTACCGCGCGCCACCATCAGTCCCTGCTGACGGCGCATCACCGGTACACAGACGTGCAACTGCGGCTTCAGCCATCGCCCCAACCATGAGGTTAGTTGGCCTCTTGTCCAACTCTCCGGGACGTGGAAGCCAGCAAGATCGCATTCGCCACGGCCGAGGGCGGCCAACCCATCTTCCGTGCCGAGCCAAGAGATCTCCAGCGGCACCTGGCGGCCGTGCTCGGCCCAATCGGCCAGCGCCAAATCGTGGCTGGCGTAAAGTCGCAGGGGCGCTGGCGCAGTAGCGTGTCGCAGCATCGGCGAGACCAGATCGCGCATCCGTCTTTCCCACACATGGTGCACCTCATCAAGCGCTTGGTGCGCGGTGGCATCCATTTCCACCAGCGATTCGCCAAACGGCGTCAGCGTGGTTCCGCGTCCGCGTTCCATCACCACCAAGTCGGTGCCGAAGCGGTCCTGGCAGCCACGCAGCAAGCCCCACGCCGCGCGATAGGACATGCCGGCGGCGGTTGCGGCGTGGCCCAGCGCACTCGTATCCAGGAGCGCGCTGAGCAAAGCCAGCAGGCGGTGCGTGTCAACATCGTTCAGTTCGATACCGAAGTCCCAGTTCCAGCGCAGGCTCGGCACGCGAGTCGACTTGCGCCTGGCTCCGGCGGTCGGTGACTTGGGTGTGACTTGTTTGACGGCCAAATTACTTCTCCCTCATCGATTCTGACCGGCTACCCCAACGACATTGTGCACTTCTCGGATTGTTTGGTCGGCTGCGAAGTATAAGATCAGCGCCCGGAACGAGATGGTGATCGGGTCGCCAAGCGCCTACACTTCTCGCTTGGTCGCTGACAAGGAATCCTGGTGGCTGACGGAGTCTATAGCGTTCTATTTCGTTTCAAGGGCATTCGCTTTATCGCGGCGACAGCGGAATCCTATTCGCGCCTGAGCAGTTTTCTGGCGGACCAGGAGCTGCCCATCGAAGACTTGATGCCGGAGACCCTGTCAGGCTTCGAATTGGCCGTCGATCGCCATGACCGGCTGATCGGCATGGCTGGCATTGAAGTCTTCGGCGACGATGCGCTCCTGCGCTGGGTGGCCGTGGCACACGGTTGGCGGCGCAAGGGTATCGGCCGGAGCCTCGTTGAACGCCGCGAGGACGAGGCGCGGGATTTGGGCGCAAACACGATCTACGTTCTGACCAGCTCCGTCACAGACTATTTTCGCTGTCTGGGCTATGAGCCATGGGCGCGCGAGGCGGTTCCGCCTGCCATTGCCGGGCACAAACAGTTTCGCGTCTTCCGTCCGGCGGCAGCCGAATGCTTTCGCAAGCGGCTCTGAAGGATGAAGGAAACGCCGCCGCACTATTGTGGCGGCACTCAGATGCTGGTGGCGATGACCTGTGGCGATTCGTGACATTCCAGAGCGCAATAGTGCGGTATTCCGCTTGACGTTGGTTGCGGCACGCTCCTCTTGCTGGCCTGAAACTGTGTCAATCCGTGACAGGTGGTCGCGCGTTTTCTGTCTATCCTGTAAAGGTGCTGGACATTATGCAATACTCTGCATATACCACTGACGAGACTGAAAGCCAGTCCTTCATCTGGCCAATCCGGAAGCCCACTCACTTTAACGGAGGTATCCATGGACAAGATCGTACGCATCAACATGACGGAACTCACCACCTCGGTGGAAGCCGTTCCCGCCGACTGGGTCGGTCTCGGCGGTCGGGCGCTCACCTCGACGGTCGTGGCTGCGGAAGTGCCGCCGACCTGTCATGCGCTGGGGCCGAATAACAAGCTGGTGTTCGCGCCCGGCCTGCTCTCCGGTACTGCGGCCGCCAACTCCGGCCGCATCTCGTGCGGCGCCAAGAGCCCGCTCACCGGTGGCATCAAGGAGTCCAACGCCGGCGGTACCGCTGCGCGCATGCTGGCGAAGCTTGGCGTCAAGGCCGTCATCATCGAAGGCCAACCGAAAGATGACAAGTGGTACAGCATTCACATCGCCAAGGGCGGCGTCACCATCCAGGAAGAGAAAGAATTCCTTGGCTTGGGCAATTACGACCTGGTGGCAAAAGTGCAGGCCCGCTTCGGCATTCCCGTTGGCGTGATGAGTGTCGGTCCCGTGGGCGAAATGAAGATGCTCACCGCCAACATCTCGGTCGCGGATCCCGAAGCGCATATCCGTAGTCTCGGTCGCGGCGGCCTGGGTGCGGTAATGGGTTCGAAGAAGATCAAGTTCATTTCCCTCGACGATACCGGTACGCCACCGGTGATGCCGAAGGATGCGGCAAAGTTCAAGGAAGCCTCGCGCATATTCGCCCAGACCCTGCTCGACCATCCGGTCAGCGGCCAGGGCCTGCCGACCTACGGCACCGACGTGCTAGTGAATATCCTGCACGAGGCAGGCGGCCTGCCGACCCGTAACTTCACCTCCGGTCAGTATGTCGACCACGACAAGATNNCAGATCTACAACGACAAGGATGGCAAGTACCTGACCTCTGGCTTCGAGTACGAAACCATCTGGGGCCTGGGCGCCGATTGCTGCATCAGTGATCTCGACGACATTGCCACGGCCGACCACGTCATGGACGACCTCGGCGTGGACAGCATCGAGACTGCCGTGATGTTCGGCGTCGCCATGGAAGCCGGCGTGTTGCCCTTCGGCGACGGCAAGAGTGTCGTGCGCATGTTGCGCGAGGAAATTGGCAAGGGCACACCGCTGGGCCGCATCCTCGGCGGCGGCACGGCCAACGTCGGCCGTGTCTACGGCATTACGCGTGTGCCGGTGGTGAAGAATCAGGCTATTCCGGCCTACGATCCGCGCGCCGTCAAGGGCATTGGCGTCACCTATGCGATGTCGACCATGGGCGCCGACCACACCTCGGGCTACGCGGTCGCGACCAACATCCTCAGCGTCGGCGGCCACGTCGATCCGCTGGCGAAAGAAGGGCAGGTGGAACTGGCGCGCAACCTGAACATCGCCACTGCCGCCATCGACTCGACGGGCATGTGCCTGTTCATCGCCTTCCCGGCGCTCGATATCCCGGCCTGCCTCTCGTCGCTGATCGACATGATCAACGCCCGCTTCGGCATCAACCTCACCGGCGACGACGTCACGGCGTTGGGTAAGGCGGTACTGAAGATCGAGCACAAGTTCAATGTCGCCGCCGGCTTGACTGCCGAACACGACCGTCTGCCCGAGTTCTTCTCCCTGGAGAAGCTGCCGCCGCACAACGTGATCTGGGACTTTACGCCGGAAGAACTCGACGCCTATTGGAACTTCTGATCCCAAACCGGTGCCTTCGTGGCACACTTCACCGCCCCGGCGCGTTGACTCTCAGCCCCGCGCCGGGGTACCTTTGCCAACACTTCGTCTTCGTCAGCGTAAGCCATGAAAATCACGCTCAGCCTCTACGCCACGCTGCGTGACTTTCTGCCGACCGATAGCGGTGGCAAGGCAGTGCTCGATCTGGATTTAGGTGCAACGATTTCTCAGGCCATGGCTGCCGTAGGGGTGCCGGTGGCGCTCGCTCATATCATCCTGGTCAACGGCCGCCACGTTTTGCGGCCAGATGTCCCCGCACGCCAACTTGCCGAGGGTGATCACCTGGCGGTCTTTCCCGCCATTGGCGGTGGCTGAGAGGGCCAGTCTGCGGTGAAGGCACGCTCCCGTAGCGAGCCAACTGGGGCAAAAGGGTTCTAGAATGCGCAGCCTCAGACTGGCGTGCCGTTACCCGTAAGGTCCTGCAATATGTATCAGGAGATTGGCGCATCCTTCCCATTGTCGGTTGTTCAGCGGTGATGGCCGTTGCCAGACATGTTGAGTGACTACATCGTTGTAGGTACAGGCCTGACCGGTGCGGTGATCGCCCGCGCCCTACATGACGCCGGCAGAAGTGTGATGGTGATTGACCGCCGCCCACACCTGGCCGGAAACGTCCATGATCACGTTCATCCAAGCGGCATTCGACTGCACACTTACGGGCCACATTACTTTCGCTGCAATGACGAAGGCATCTGGCAATTCGTCAACAGATTTGCCGAGTTTTATCGCTATGAGCCTGCCCTCAAGTCTCTGGTCGACGGGCAATACGAAAACTGGCCGATCGCCGGCAGCTACATCCTGCGCACCGTAGGCAAAGATTGGCGGCCGGAATTCACGGCTGCCCCGGCCAACTTCGAGGAGGCAGCGCTTGGCATCATGCCGCGCGTCGTCTATGAGAAGTTCGTCAAGGGCTACACGGAAAAGCAATGGGGTGTGCCGGCCGCGAGCTTGTCGTCATCGCTGCTCAAGCGCTTCGATGTCCGGGATGACAATGAGCCTCGCTTGATGCGGCACAAGTACCAAGGCATCCCTGTTGATGGCTACATCGGCATGGTCGAGGCAATGCTCAAAGGCATTCCGGTGCTGCTGAATGTTGACTACTTGAAGGCAAGAGAGTCCTTCAAGCCCGCAAAGAAGCTGATCTTCACCGGCGCTATTGACGAGTTCTTTCACTTTGACCTGGGTCGGTTGCTTTACCGNNGCGGGAGAACATGTCCGCACGCTGGAATGGAAGCATATGATGGAGGCTAAATATGCTACAAGAATTCGCGGTACTGTGCTGACGCGCGAGATTCCCTTCACCCCTGGCAATCCCGACGAATACGAGTACCCCTTTCCTGACCAATTCAACGGCGATCTCTACAGCCGTTATCGCGAACGCGCCGATGCGCTGCAGGATGTCTTGATTTGTGGCCGGCTGGGGGAATATCGCTATTACGACATGGATCAGGCCATTGTCCGTGCCCGCCTGTTGGCCGAACGGCTGCTTTTGTCGAGGTGATTCAGGCGGCGTTGATCGACTGCTCGATGTCGTCTGCCAGAGCGTCGATGGCGGCTGCGCTGGTGGCCCAGGAGCACATGAAGCGCGCGCCGCCACCGATGAATGTGTAGAAGATCCAGCCTTGCGCCCGCAGCCGTTCGATGGCTGATTCGGGCAGATTGACGAAGACGCCGTTCGCTTCGCAGGGCAACAACATTTTGGCGCCGGGGATGGCCGCGATTCGCTGCGCCAGTTGCTTCGCCTTCGCGTTGGCGTGCGCAGCGTGGCGCAGCCAGGTGTCGGCGTCAAGCATGGCCAGCCACGGCGCGGACAGAAACCGCATCTTTGACGCCAGTTGCCCGGCCTGCTTGCAGCGATAGGCAAACTCCTCGCCGCGCTTGCGATCGAAGAAGATGATCGCCTCGCCGACCGGCAGGCCCATCTTGGTGCCACCGAAACACAACACATCGACGCCGGCGCGCCAGGATATGTCGGCCGGCGTACAGCCGAGGGTGGCCACGGCATTGGCGAAACGGGCACCGTCCATGTGCACACTCAACCCGTGATCATGCGCGATGCGCGCAATGTCGGTTACTTCCCCGGTCTGGTAGACAGTACCGAGTTCGGTTGCTTGAGTGAGCGTGACCACTTTCGGCCGCGGGTAGTGGATGTCGCTGCGNNTTGGAGCCGTTGGAAAAGAATTCCGGGGCACCGCATTCGTCGGTCTCGACATGCGCAGTGTCGCTACACACAACGGCCTGGTACGACTGACAGAGCGAAGCGAGTGCCACCGAGTTGGCCGCTGTGCCGTTGAAGACGAAAAAGACTTCGGCGTCGGCGTCAAAGAGTTGGCGCAATTTGTCGCAAACACGCCGTGTCGCCTCGTCGTTGCCGTATGAGGCGGCGAATCCGGCATTGGCGGCATTGAATGCATCGAGGGCCTCGGGGCAGATGCCGGCGGTGTTGTCGCTGGCGAACTGTAGCTTGAAGCCGGATGGATCGTCTGACATGGCAGTTCGAGACAGGGTCTGGGACAGACTCATTGTATCGGCACTGGCGCTGGCCGGCTGCCCTTGCCAACCAGCCTCGACGCCACAATGGCGAGTGCTGCCAGTGTCCAGACGATTACGGCGCCGCTGGGTAGATCGAAGAGCGCCGAGACGGCGAGACCAATTGCGTAGGCCGTCGCGCCCAGCAGGTAGCCGGCGGCAAGTTGGCGACGACCCGCCAGGCGCCGAAAGGCGAGGGCGGGAACGATCAAGCTGGCGAATACCAGATAGACGCCGACGAGTTGCACCGATGCAGTAACGGCGAAGGCAAAAGCGACGTAGAAGCCCAGATGTCCCAGGCGCTCGCGCAGGCTGAACCAGTACAACAGGATGCCCCCAGACAAGAGGGCCACCGGCGTCAACTGCGCGTAACCGACCCAGAGAATCTGTCCGACCAGCAGGTCTTTGAGATGTTCGCCACCATGGGGATTGTTTGCCAACAGCAAGACGCCACCACTGGCCGCGACGACGAACAGAACGCCGATGGTCGCTTCCTGCACGTCCGGCCAATGTCGCTCGGTCCAGGTGAGGAAGAGCGCACCGAGCAGAGCCGCGGTGACGGCCGCTGCCTGTACGGCCAGGCCCTGCGGTTCAAAGCCGAGCAGATCGGCGGCGATGACGCCCAGGCCAGCGATTTGGGCGATGGCAAGATCGATGAAGACGATGCCGCGCGCCAGCACCTGGTTGCCCAGCGGCACGTGGGTGCTGAGCACCAGGAGGCCGGCGATAAAGGCCGGCCCGAGGATGGACAGATTCAGGGAGTCGAGGTTCATTTCACCGCCGTCAGCAAGCGTTGCAGGGTATCGTCGAACAGTCCGAACAGGTCACCTGCCTTGTCCGAGCCGCCGACCGTGAAGGGCAACTCGACTGCGGGAATGTGCGCGCGTTGAGCCAGCCATTCGGAGGGCCGGCCATCGTTGTAGGCGGCACGAATGATCAACCTTGCCGGCCGTTGCGCCAACTGCGCCAGCACCTCGGTGAGATAGGCGCTACTGGGCTCGACACCGGGCTTGGGTTCCAGCGCCGCGACTTCGCGCAAGCCCAGCCAGTCCTCGAGGTAAGGGAACCCCTTGTGCTGGACGACGATTGGTAGGCCCTTCAGCGGCGCTGCCACGGCCTGCCAGCGAGTCATCGCCGTCTGCCAGCGGGAACTGAAGTCGCGATAACGGGCCTGGAATACGGCAGCGTCACTGGGGGCGATTTGCTCCAGGCGTTTGGCCAGGGCTGCCGCAACCAGTGCGATGTTGCGCGGATCGGTCTGGATATGCGGATTACCACCGGGATGAACGTCGCCCTGCGATCGGTCGACGCTGCTCGGCAACTCGAGCATGCGGACAAAGCTGGTGGCCTCGAAATTGCCGGGTTGGCCCGGTTGCAGGCGCGGGTTTCCCGACTGCTGGAGCAGGATGGGCAACCAGCCGATCTCGAGTTGTGATCCAGTGCAGACCACCAGATCGGCGCTGCGGGCGCGGGCGAGCAAGCTGGGCTTGGCCTGGATATGGTGAGGATCCTGGAGTGCCGTGGTCGCGTTGTAGACGCTGACTTTGTCGCCGCCGAGTTCGGTCGCCAAGGCGCCCCATTCGGGCTCGCAGGCGAGAATGTTGACCGTTGCCATGGCTGCCGAGGTGAAGGCGAGAAGGGCGATGCCGGCCAGTCGATGAATTGTGCGCATCTTTGCGTCCTTTCAGAATTTGTGAGCACCATGAGCGCCGATGCTCATGAGGTACTGAACGTAGAGCTGATTGTCGGCGACGCCCGGTTGCGAGCGGTCGCGCGCGAACTGCAAACGCAGGCGGCTGAATTCACTGGGCTGGTAATCGATGACCAGTGAGTTGCGGCTCGGACTATGGTCGGGATTGATCAGGGTGCCGTTGTTGGCGCCGTCGTCCAGGCGGTTGGTCTCCAGACGCTCGCTGCGCAGTCCGCCACGCCAGGTGGGCGCCCATTGGTAGAGCCCTTGAACGTACCAGCCGGATTGTGCTGTCGAGTAGTTGCCGACGTTTGGCGCCAGGGCAGACGCCACCGTCATGGCCTGGACGCCGTTCTCGCTACGACGGAAGTATTCGCCTTGGAGCTTGAAATTCGTCCGATAGGGATTGCCGTTAGGTGCCCATTTCCAGACTGCATCGGCAATCAGGAGTCGGCTGCTGCCGCTGAAGCTGCCCGTGACGTCGTTGCCGGCGCCGTCGACCTCGGTCCAGTCGCGGTTTCGCGGCGAAGTCGCCAGACGCGAGAGGCCAGCACGCCAGCTGTTCTCGATACCGATGTCGCCGCCCACATGCAGGTAGATAGCGGTGGCTCCAGCGCCATTCTTGTTGCGATCGGTACCGGGATAGTTGGCGCCGCGCCCGGCCTCGAATCCAGTCTCGACAAACAGATCGGTGGGCGCCAACCAGCGCACCTGTATGCCATCGTCGCCGAATTGGCCGCCGAGGAAGGCTTGATAGGGCAGTGGCGCATCGACGAAGTCCCAGGCATGGGCATGCTGTTCGTTCATATAGCCGATGGCCGAGAAGTAGCGGCCCGCCTTTACCGTCAGGCCGGAGGCGAGCGCCGTCGTCTGCATGTAGGCCTCTTCCGTTGACACCGTGTTATCGGGATGAATGGCGAAGTTGAGGGCACCGGCAAACAGATGGTCGATGTTGGCCGATATGCCGAGCTCGCTTTCCGACAATGAAAAGCCCCGTTGTGGCGCAAGCTCGGCGCGGACGTCCGTCGGCAGGCGAAATCCGGCAAGGCGAAAGCCCGTCGGATCCCGGGAAAGGGTGGCGTACTGTCCGGACAGAATCAACGAGATGGCCGGGTTGAAAGCGGCGTTGCCGCTGGTAGCGGCGGCAGGCTGTGGCGCGGCGGCGGACAGGTTGGGCGAAGTGTCGCCAGCGGGAGTTACGTTGTCAGCGCGCTGCTCGGCCTGCTTGAGCCGCACTTCCAGGTCCGAGATGCGCGCCTCGTAGTTGGCGCGCAGTTGGGCAATTTCCTCACGGATTTGCTGTAGGTCCGCGGCCGGAGCAGCGTGCGCGGAATATGCAAGCGTCGTAAGCGCGAGCGACGCCAGAGTTCTGCAATTGAGCATGATTCACCTTTCAAAACATGGATGAAGACACAGGTGTGTCGTCAGCGATTGTCTGTCAGGCGAATGCCGGTGGGCCGCAGCTCAGATAGGGACAACGGAATCTGGAAAAGAACAGCGAGGTTGCTGCCGGGAAGTAGCACGGTGCCTCGCTGGCCGACGGCAGCGCCAGCGTGCTGGTTGGCGCCGCAGCACCGAGGGCGGCGAGTTCAAGGCAACGATCGCAGGTTTGCGAACTCGGCTGTCCCTTGTCGGCTTGCTGCGCCGATTGTGCCAGCGTTCCAGGATGGCTGTGGACGTGCAAGTACACTTCTTGCTGGGCAAGAAGAAAGATGAGGCCAAGCCAGAGGTGGAGAAACAGCCGCCGGGTCATTTGCCGCCTGACGAACGATGCATGCTTGGTATTCTCTCACGGCTGGAAAGTTCCGGCGCTCGCGCAAGCGTCGGGTCAGGGAAGGATCAGCGTACCNNTGGGTGTAGTCCAGGAGAGAGCCGATGTCCTGCGTTCCCAACGCCTGATAGACCATCAGCAGCGACAGTTCCTTGCGCAATACGCCGAACAAGATCGGCACGCCGAGCACCACTGGCAAGCCGAGCCACCAATGGCTGATCGGTGTCAGCAACGTATTGATCACCTGGTCGGCGCCCCAGTGGCTGAGCAAGGCGAGCACGATACTGCCGGCAACCAGCAGCGGTGTGACGATGGTGACGATGTCGCTGGTGCGCTCCCAGGTCTTGCGCCAAAGCGCGTGTGCGCTCGGCCAGGCATAGGCGGGAATCTCCTGGATCATCCCGGGCGCGGCGTCCGAGTCGCGGCGGGCAAGAACGCTGCCGAGGATGGCAATCGCGGTCACGGTCAGGGCGAAGATGGCGAATACGCCAAAGCCGCCGAGATACTTGCCGCCGATGGCGAGGATGATGGCGGAGCGGGCCGAACACGGCACGAAGGTGATCAGGATGGCGGCGATCACCCGGTCGCGTCCCGAGGTCGTGGCCGCGGCTGCCGAGATCGCCGGCACGTTGCAGCCGAGACCGATCAAAAAGGGGACGGCGATGCCGCCGTGGAGGCCGATGCGGTGAAACCCTCGGTCGACGACAAAGGCGACGCGGTGCATGACGCCCATTTCCTCGAGGGCCACCAGCAACAGCACCAGCGGAATCATGTAGGGCACGACGATGCCGATCAGGCCGACCAGGCCGTCGGCAACCGCGTGAGCGACGACGCCGGTGGTCGATGTCGGCTGCCATGCTTGCACCAGGGCCACCAGCCGCGCCGACGTCAATGCATCAATTGAGGTACTGACTTCGAAGACGAAGAACAAGACCAGCGCGAATACCGCCAGACTGCCGATCAAGCCCCAGCGTGGGTGGAGAAAAATCTCGTCGAGCCAGCGCTTCCACGGTTCAGTGTCTTCCGGCGCCGACAGGCTGCAAGCTGCTTCGCAAAGGACTGCGGCGCGATGATGGCGGTCAGCATGCAGTTCATCCGACAAGGGCCGGGGCAGCAGTTTTTCCGCGCTGGCGCGAGCGGCGGCGACGGCGTTGACCAACTGCGGGAAGTGCTGGTCGAGTTGATGCAGAAAATAGTCGTCGTTCTCGGCCAGTTGGGTGAGCAGCAAGGGGCGCGGCACACAAAATGCAGCTTCGACGTCCGGATTGGAGAGCAGACCGTTGAGCGGTTGCAGGGCCTCAGTTAGATGCCGACTCGGCGGTTGGGGCAAGGGACATACCCGTTCCCGGGCCATTGCCACGACGGCGTCGAACAACTCGCGGATGCCCTTGCCCATATGGGCGACGGTCGGAATCACGGGGACGCCGAGACGTTCAGACAAGGCCCGAACATTGACGTAGATACCCTTGCGGCGGGCTTCGTCGACCCGGTTCAAGGCAATCACCAGCGGTCGCGCCAAGAGTTCGAGTTCGAGCGTCAGTTCCAGGTCGCGCTCCAATGCGGTGGCATCGACCACTTGGAGCAAGACGTCGGGGGCCTGGAAATGTGCGGTCGGCTGCTCGGCTTCGTGGTTGGCGATTGCCGGCCAGCGATCGCCCCAGAGCAGATACATCAATTCCATGCGATCTGCTTCACGCAGTCGATGCAAGGATTCAATCGCAGGCAGATCGACCAGGGATATCTGATCCAGGCCAACATCGACCAGACACTCGGCGTAGCCCCCATCGGTACCGACCAGGCGTTCGCGGTGGACACTGGGGCTGGCGGCAGCTTCGAAGATGCTCGTCTTGCCCGTCTGACGGCGGCCGACCAGGGCGACGCGCGGTCGGCGCTCGCCGCGCAGCAGCGGGCCGTGGATGGGAACGGTGGCGACGGTCTTCATGGTGCCATTCTAGGGGTTGATGCGCTCGTTCTAGTGAAGCTGAAATCGCACCGGCAGGATGATCTCGCGGCGATCGATGCCGGTCAGACGACCCAAGGTCTCCGCCGCGTGCAGCGCCGCCTGATCGAGAATTGCGTGGCCGCTGCTGGCGGCGATCTGGGCGTCGATGATGGCGCCGCGTTCGTCGAGCGTGATCAACAGCCGCACTTCACCTTCAAGTCCCCGGGTGATGGCTTCCTCCGGGTAATAGACATGGGCGGCAAGTTTGCGTTCCGCGGTATGTTCGGCACGGCGAGGGCCGAGTTCGGTGGTCGCCTGGCGAGGCTGCGGCCGCGGCTTGCTGGCCTGGGATGCGGCGATGGTGTCCTTGAGCAACTTTTCCTCGGCCAATTCCGGCACTGGGCGCAGGATTGCTTCCAATACTGCGGGCGTCGGCGTCGGCCGCCGTGCCTTGTCTGCCGCCAGCCAGTCGGCCGTACCGAAGGCGAGCAGATGCAGTGCGATCGACAGGATCAGCGCATGGGCGAGGCGGACAGGCATAATGGGCGCCCATTATGAAGCGGAAGTCGGTGCTTGGAATGTTAGGACGTGTAATTTGCTGGGTCGTTTTCATGGCGGCGGGCATTTGCCAGGCGGCTTTGCCGGATCCGATCGCCTTGGGTAACGCCGTCGAGCTTGGCGATCTCGGCGCCGCCNNTGATGATCGGTGCCTGGGAAGGCAACATCGCCATGATGGAATTGTTCCTTGGCCGCGGCGCCGACATCCATCGGACCAATCGCCACGGCGAACAGGCACTGCAACTGGCCGCCTGGCGCGGTAATGTCGATGCTGTCCGCTGGCTGCTCGATCATGGCGCCGAGGTAAACCGGGCTGGCCAGGAATGGAGTGCGCTGCACTACGCGGTGTTCGCCGGCCAGAAACAGATTGCCGAGTTGCTGATGGCCCGGGGTGCCGACGTCAATGGCCGCGCGCCCAACGGTTCCACCGTGTTGATGATGGCGGCGCGCGAAGGTCAGGAGGAGCTTGCCCGAGCCTTGTTGGCTGCCGGTGCCGATCCGCGGCCGGCCAACGAGATGGGCGAGACGGCCCTGACCTGGGCGATGCGCTATGGCAACCTGCGCGTGGCCCGCATGGTCACTTCGGCCGAAGCTTTCGCTCGGGTCGCCAAGGCGCCGCCGGAGTCCTTCGGCACAGCCAGGAAGTCGACACAGGCGCCTGGCGAGATCTCGCTACTGCTGGAGAAGATTCGCCAGGCAGAGTTGCGCGGCGAGAAAACCGACGAATTGCGCGCTCGTCTGGCCGACGTCATTGCGCGTTTCAAGGCGCAAAGCACGGTGGTCAACCTTGGCGGCAAGAAGAAGCAGGCCAAGCAACAACCAATGCTGGTGATCACCGCTCAGCGGCGTGGTGGCGGCGAGCGCGCGGAAGTGTTGAATTCGGCGAAAACAAGCGTCGCGACCCCGGCTGCACGACCGGCGGACTACGACGATCGGCAACTGAACGAATTCACTTCGCTGCTCGAACAACTGAATCAGGCTCGCGCTGCCGGCAAACCGACTGCCGAACTCCAGCGCAAGGTGCACGACGCCTATGAGCGCCTGGGGTCTGCCCAGGGACGATGAGCGAAATGCGCCGTATCTTTGCTGCCGACGGTCCTCTGGCGCGGGCGATCTCCAGCTACCGGGTGCGGCCGCAACAGGTTGAAATGGCCGAACGCATTGCCGCCACCATCGCGGCTGACCGCGTGTTGATCGCCGAAGCGGGCACCGGCACCGGCAAGACCTTCGCCTATCTTGTCCCTGCGCTGCTCGGTGGTGGCAAGGTCGTCATCGCCACTGGCACCAAGACCTTGCAGGATCAGTTGTTCAACCGCGACCTGCCGATGGTCCGCGATGCATTGGCGGTGCCGGCGACCGTGGCCCTGTTGAAGGGACGGGCGAACTATGTTTGCCACTACCGTCTCGAACGGGCACTGGAGGAGGGACGACTGGAACGGCGCGAGGAAGTCTCGCATCTGCATGCCATCGCCCGCTTTGCCAAAGTGACAGCGACAGGCGACAAGGCCGAGCTGGCCAGCGTGCCGGAACAATCTGGTGCCTGGTTCCACGCTACCTCAACGCGCGAGAATTGCCTCGGTCAGGAATGCCCGCACCACAAGGAATGCTTCGTCATCGCGGCGCGCCGCGAGGCGATGAGCGCCGACATTGTGGTGGTCAATCATCACCTGTTCTTCGCCGATGTCATGTTGCGCGACGACGGTTTGGGGGAGTTGCTGCCCGCCTGCAATACGGTGATCTTCGACGAGGCGCATCAACTGCCGGAAGTTGCCGGCCTGTTCTTCGGCGAATCCGTCGGTACGGCACGCGTTGTCGAATTGGCGCGTGACATCCGTAACGAGGCACTGGCTGCGGCCAAGGAATACGCCGCCCTGCCGGAGAGCGCGCGGGCGCTTGACAAGGCCGCGCGCGACTTTCGGCTGGCCTTTAGCCATGATGGTATGCGCCTGTCGGAAGCGCAATGGGGCGACCATGCGCAGGCCATCGAGGCGTTGGAAACGATGAAGCAGGCCATGGTGGCTCTGACGCCGCATCTCGATTCCCAGGCGGAGCGCTCTGAAGGCCTGACTGCCTGCCGGCAGCGTCTGTACGAGATCGCCTCGGCCATCGATCGTTGGCGCCAGCCGCCCACCGAGGAAGGTGAGACACCCTTTGTGAAGTGGCTCGACGTTTCCTCGCATCATGTCACGCTCAATTTGACGCCATTGTCGGTCGCCGAGATTTTTCAGCGCCAGATCGAGGGGCAGTCGCGGTCATGGATTTTCACTTCGGCGACACTGGCGGTCGGCAGCGACTTCGCCCACTATCGCAACGAGCTTGGGCTCAGTCAGGCCGATTTCGCGCTTTGGGACAGTCCGTTCGACTACGCCAACTGTGCGCTGCTCTACTGCCCGCAAGCGATGCCGGAACCGAACGATCCGGCGTACGCTGAGGCGGTGGCGCGGGTAGCATGGCCAGCGATTCGTGCCGCTGGCGGCAAGACGTTCGTCTTGTGCACTTCGCTGCGGGCCATGCGGCACATCCACGAGTTACTCAAGGAGCGTCTGGCCGAGGAGGGCGCCGAATATCCCTTACTGTTGCAGGGCGAAGGGTCCCGGTCCGAGTTGCTGGAGCGCTTTCGTTTTCTGGGTAACGCCATACTAGTGGCGAGTCAAAGCTTCTGGGAAGGCGTCGACGTGCGCGGTGAGGCCTTGTCCCTGGTCGTGATCGACAAACTGCCGTTCGCGCCACCCGACGATCCGGTGCTGGCCGCGCGCATTGCCGACCTGAAGAAATCCGGCCGCAACGCCTTCTACGAAGTTCAGCTGCCACGGGCGGTGATCAGCATGAAACAAGGCGCGGGACGCTTGATTCGGGACGAGAACGATCGCGGTGTACTCATGGTCTGCGATCCGCGCATGATCACCAAGTCCTACGGCCGGCGCATCTGGCAATCGCTGCCACCGATGCGGCGAACGCGTGAGATCGCCGACGTCGAGACCTTCTTCTCGCAGTAACATCGCTCATGGACATCGGCGCATTACCGACAGAACTGCTGGCCGAACGGCCACATCTATTCTCGCCGGCGACAGTTGCGGTTGCTGCGGCAGATATCGACCGCATGGCCGGCGTCATCGCAGCTATCGAGCGCGTCGCGGCGCTGACGGCTTATCGCCAGCGCGTGTTGTCGTGGGCGCCGGAAATTGCCCACCACGAGCCTGGATCAGCAGGAGTGTTTTTCGGTTACGACTTTCATTTGACGGCCGACGGTCCGAAGCTGATCGAGATCAACACCAACGCCGGCGGCGGCTTCCTGGCGGCGGCGCAGAGCGGTAATCAGGGGGTGATGGAAGCTTTTGTCGCTATGTTCCGGGCGGAATGCCGGCAGCCTTTGCGGACGCTGGCCATCGTCGATTCCGAGCCGGCGAGGCAATACCTCTATCCGGACTTTCTACTCTGCCGGCAGTTGTTGGCCGAGCATGGCGTCGAAGCAGTGATTGCCGAGCCGCGCGAGTTGAGGCTTGGCCACGGCGGACTCTGGTACCAGGAACGCCGGATCGATCTGGTCTACAACCGGCTCACCGATTTCGCGCTCGAGGCCGCCGACCATGTGGTTCTGAAGCAGGCCTACCTGGACGGCAGCGTGGTACTGACGCCGCATCCACGGGCACACGCGCTTTATGCCGACAAGCGCAACCTGGTAGTACTTGGCGACGCTGGGCAACTTGCCGAGTGGGGCGTCGATGCCCAGACGCGTGCTTGCCTCACTGGCGGCGTGCCGAAAACAGAAATCGTCGCTGCCGATCGTGCCGCTGATTTGTGGGCCCGGCGGCGCCAACTATTCTTCAAGCCGGCCGGTGGTTTCGGCGCCAAGGCGACTTATCGCGGTGACAAGATGACGCGTGGGGTCTTCGAGCAGGTTCTGGCCGGCAACTACGTCGCCCAGGCGCTGGTGCCGCCCTCGCTGGTGCGACTGGATGATGGCAGTGAGCTCAAGGCTGATATCCGCTGCTATGCTTACAATGGTTGCATCCAACTGCTGGCTGCGCGGCTCTGGCAAGGGCAGACAACCAACTTCCGTACTCCCGGCGGCGGCTTCGCCAGAGTGGTGACAGCATGAAGGTATTCGGTTTGGCGGGCTATAGCGGTGCCGGCAAGACAACCCTGATCGAACGGATGATTCCCCGCTTTGTCGATCAGGGGATGGTGGTGTCGCTGATCAAACATACTCACCACAACTTCGATCTCGATCGCACGGGCAAGGATTCGTACCGTCACCGCGAAGCCGGCGCCACGGAAGTGATGTTGGTATGCGATCAACGTTGGGTGCTGATGCACGAATTGCGTGGCCGTCCGGAACCGAGCTTGTCCGAACAGATCCGTGGCCTCTCACCCTGTGATTTGCTTCTGGTCGAAGGTTTCAAGGACACGCCGATTCCGAAACTCGAAGTCCACCGTCCCGAGAACGGCAAACCCTTCATCTGGCCGGACAATCCGAGCGTGATTGGCGTGGCGCTGCCGGCGGCGGCCGAGTGGCCTGCCCGCTGCCCGCTGCCGCGCCTTGATCTCGACGATGTCGAGGCGATTGCCGCCTTCGTCCTGAACAACGCTCGTCTGGAGAAATCGTCATGAGCTTGCGCGTACTGTACTTTGCTGGTTTGCGCGATGCGCTGGGCTGCGCTCACGAGGAAGCGGCCGCCGACGGCATCGGCAATGTTGATGACCTGCGTCGACAACTTGCCGGTCGCGGTGGTCCCTGGCTGGCCCTGCTCGAACACAAGAGCCTGAAAGTGGCCGTCAATCAAGCGATGGCGAGCCTGACGACGCCGCTTGGCGACGGCGACGAGGTGGCGTTCTTCCCACCTGTGACAGGAGGTTGACATGGCCTTCATCAGCGTCAGAGCCGAAGACTTCGACGTCGCCAGCGAAAATGAGGCACTGGCCTTGGCTGACCAACAAGCGGGTGCGGTGGTCAACTTTGTCGGCCTGGTGCGCGGCGGCGACATTGCCGCAATGACGCTCGAGCACTATCCCGGGATGACCGAAAAGGCTTTGGCAGCCATTGTTGCCGATGCGCAGCGCCGTTGGCAACTGCAGGCCGTCCGTGTGATCCACCGTATCGGCCGGCTGCTACCCGGGGAGCGCATTGTCTATGTTGGCGTCGCTTCCCGCCACCGACAAGCCGCCTTCGCCGCCTGCGAATTCATCATGGATTACCTCAAGACCGAGGCGCCGTTCTGGAAGCGCGAGGAAACGGCGGCCGGCAGCCATTGGGTGGATGCGCGCGAAAGCGATGATCACGCCCGTGACCGCTGGCAGTCGAGCCCCGGCGCGACTCCTAGTGCCGTGCGGGCGGGGCCCAAATGACCGCGACGACTCCCAGCGGCGTCTGGAAGGCTTTGCCGTAGCGGTCGCCGAGCGCCACGCGCTTGCCGCCGTCCGGCAGGGCACTGAGCACCAGATCGGTGAGTTCGTTGTCACTGAGCGTCGTCTTGCCTTGGGAATGCCAGACGCGCACGCCACCACAAGCGTCGCGGTCGACCAGCAAGCGGTCGTCCGGCCGACCATCGGCGAACGCGATCATGACGCCGTGTGGCAGGCTGAAGGCGCGTGCCGGGCCACTACTGGTTTCGGCGACGTCGCTGCCGTCATTGGTTGCCAATGCCGATACGCGGTTGAGATCGTCATCCGACGGCTGCCGCTGCCCTGCCGAATACCAGACTCGGTAACTGGCATCGGGTTGCAACTGGATTAGTACAGTTTCTTCCGCGCCTTGTGCCGATTGGGCTCCGAGGGCAACTGCGGCGAGGACGATAAGCGGCAGCAACTTGCCCACGGATCAGGTCTTGAAGCGACCTACGGTCGACTGGAGCTTGGCAGCGATACTCTCCAGGGCGCGAGCCGATTCAGCAGTGTCGCGAGTCGCCTGACTAGTGGTTTCCGCAGCCTGGGAAATCGATTCGAGATTGCGGCCGATCTCATGGCCGGCGGCTTTCTGCTCGGCAAGCGCGTGGTTGATCTGGCTGATCCCCTCATGTTCGCTGTCCACCACCGCGGCGCTCTCGTGCAGGGCCGAGGCAACGTCTTCGAGCGTGCCATGGCTCTCCGCCAGCACATCCACGCCCGTGCGGACGGCACCTTCCAGGTTTTCCGACTCACTACGAATCAGTTGAGTGATATTGTCGATTTCGGAGGCTGCACGCCCGGACTTTTCGGCGAGGCCGCGGACCTCGTCAGCGACAACTGCGAATCCCCGGCCGTGCTCGCCAGCTCGGGCCGCTTCGATGGCAGCGTTGAGCGCCAGCAGATTGGTCTGGTTGGCGATTTCCTTGACCTCGCCGGTGAGGCTCGTGATGGTGCGCGAATTGGTGACGAACTGATCGGTGGCTCGGGCGATACCTTGCACGGAATCCCGAACGCGGTCGATCTCCTGACGCAATCGTCCCACCCGAGCACTGCCTTCCTCCGCATGACGTACGCTGGTGTCCGAGGTATCCTTGACGGCTTGGGCGGCTGTTGCAACCGATTCCATGCCAGCGAGAAGTTCTTCAATGGCTGCGGCAATGGCCGTGGCAGATTCTGATTGACGGGCGGATGCTTGCGAGAGTCCGGTGACGGTAGCGGTAACGCGTGCCGATTCGGCGGCGACCTTGGTGGCCTCGTTCTGGACGGCGCCGATCGTCAGCTGCAGTCCGTCCATGAAGGCATTGAAAGAGGCCGCGGCACGGCCGACCTCATCGCTTGTCTCGACCGGCAGACGGCGGGTCAGATCTCCATCGCCAGATTCAAGCTGACGAATTGACGATTCCAAGTGGAGTAGAGGTCGACGTATCCGATTGATCGCAACGGTAAGCATCAGTGCTGCGATGGCAAGCGCCGCCAGGAAGCCAACGATGCTCAACGCCCGACCGTTGCTCGCTAGCTCGGCGACGTCGCGTTTCGCCGATTCCACCGCTGCAGTCTGCTCGTCGTTGCGCTTGAGCAGAATATCCTTGATCTGGCGCCAGGAAGGCGTTTCTTCCTTATTGAGGACCTGGATGGCCTCCGCTGTCTGGCCGGCCTTGGCGAGGTCGCGGATGCGGCTCTTCAGTAGCCGATTTGCCGACCACTGCCGGCCGATGTCGCTCAGGATACGCGTCTCACCCTCGGTATCAGCGAGACGTGTCGCTAGGGCGAGGTGCGCATCGAACTGGTTCTGAGCGTCGTCCAGATTGCTGTAGGCCCGCTGGTTCGTCGGGTCGAGGATGACATTTCGAATGGCCTGGCCGGTCTGCAGACCTTGGGCGTACATGCCGCCATATGCCTGAAGACGCACCTGATCCCTGTCGACAAAGGCGGCAAACCGGCCCGCGACCTGCCCCAGTGTCCATAGGCTGACGACACCGCCAGCCAACATGATGGTCAACGACAATGCAACCGCGACCAGGAGCGGCGTTCGAATGCTTCGTGTTGCAAGCACAGGGGTTCTCCCAAAGTCCGCCCTCTACATGTGGCGGGGCGGATGCTATTTCGACTAGATCTTCTTCTTGGTGCCTGGTTTGCTCGTGCCGTCAAAGGCTGCCGAGGTTGCGCGGCTCATTTGCTCGAACGCGGCATTGGCATTGGCCATTGCCTGCTGCATGGCATCGAGTACACCGGAATTTTGCCCTGGCAGCGCCTTCAGGAACGACTGGAAGGCATCGACGATATCGTGGCTGCCGGCAGCCAGTTGCTCGGTCAGCAGGCGCGAGAACTCGAGCCGTGTGTTATTGCCGATTTCAGTAACCTGGCGGGCGGTATCGACCATCTTGCGCATGGTGTCCTGGGTGTAGCGTGCGCGCGACTGCAGGATATCTGCGTTCGCGGTATCGCCGCCGACACGCGCCTGTGCGACGGTGTCAGTGAACAACTCCCGCGCCAGTTCGGTTTGCAACGCCATGATGCGTTGGGAGTTCTCCATTGACAGCTGCGCCAGGCGCATTGCCGCCTCGAGGTTCTTGCGTTGGATTTCGCTGAATTGGTTATTTGTGGTCATTATTTACTCCTCTTTGAGCCGCCAATTTACCAACTCTGTTCCCAATAGCAAGCTGCCGATTTGGTGGGCGATGGCAAGATGGCTAGTGCCGTTTCGACTTGACGGGGCGGTGAGGGTTACCGACCGGCTTGCTCTTGGCCCGGCCTTTGAGACTTGACTTGTGCCTCTTGCCCCTGGCGCTTTTAACGGGTTCTGCCGGCATTTTGGGTAACTGGGCAATGAGATGGTCTGGTAGTTGCGCCCCGGGGCCGGGCACGAGAAGGTTGGAGCCAGTATGGATCTTGGTGCGCGGCGTAATGCCGTTGAGCTGCTTGAGGTACGCAACCGAGATGCCATAGTGCTTGGCCACCGTTTCAAGGTGCTCGCCGGCTAGCAACGGATGTGTCCGCCAGTTGGCCAGCGGTCGATCGGCGGCTTCGTGCTGTTCAAGGTTGACGCGGAAGGTGGCAACCTTGTCGAAGGGCAGGATGAGTTGATTGGCCTGGTCGCCGCGGATCAGTGGCCGCTGAAAAGCCGGGTTGAGGGCGATGAATTCCTCAAGCGGAACTTCGGCGAGCTTGGCCGCCAGGGCCAGGTCCATGTCCCCCGGGATCTGAACCGAATCGAAATATGGGCGATTCGGAATTGGCGCCAAAGTGACACCGAACAGCTCGGGGTGGGCAATGATGTTCTTCAGTGCCTGGAGTCTTGGCACATAGCTCCGCGTTTCGCGCGGCATCGTAAGACTGGAATAATCGCTCGGCAGGCCTTTGGCCTGGTTCTTGGCAATCGCGCGGGCGACCGCATGCTCGCCCCAGTTGTACGACGCCAAGGCCAGCTGCCAGTCGCCGTGCATTTCGTAAATGGTTTGCAGATAGTCCAGCGCGGCCGACGTCGATGCGATGATGTCACGGCGCTCATCGAGCCACCAGTTCTGGTCAAGTTTGTAGTTCTTGCCGGTTGAAGGAATGAACTGCCACATACCCAATGCCCGGGCGCGCGAATAGGCCATGGGATTGAACGCGCTCTCGATCATCGGTAGCAGTGCCAGTTCCGTCGGCATGCCGCGTTTTTCAAGTTCTGCAGTGATGTGAAAGAGGTAGCGTCTGCTGCGCTCAACGATTCGTTGCAACAGTTCCGGTCGGTTCAGGTACCAGGCCTGTTGGCCGGCGACCAGCGGGTTTTCCAGGTCCGGCATGCCGAAACCGTTGCGAATCCTCACCCAGAGATCGTCGGGCGTTGCCGTGAGATCGATCGTCGGCAGGGCGGGAAGATCGTCGCGAATCTCCGGCGACGTGGTCGGCGAGTAGCTCTGATTAATGGTCGAGAGGTCCGGACTGGGCTTCTGGCTCTGATCAACGGTCGAGAGGTCCGGACTGGGCTTTTGCATTGCCCCCGGCTCCGCTTCCTGGCTGAGGACCGCCATGGGCAAGCACAGGAACAAGGCGGCCAGGAGAAGTGTTCGACAGGCGGACATCGGCCCGATTCTAACAGGGACGCGAACGCCGGTAGCTGTTCAGAAATGATCCCGCCAGCGCCGCAGCGCGGCGAAGACTTCGGTCTCTGATTTCAAGGGATGGCCGACATAGCGGCTTGCGCTGTCGACAACCTCGGGTTGGCGACAGCGCAAGAACGGGTTGGTGGCGAGTTCGTCGGCCAACGAAAAGGGTACGGTTGGTTGGCCTGCGGCCAAATACCGCTGAACGGCGGCGGCGCGGTCCGGCAGAGCGGTATTGTTTGGCTCGACCGCGGTGGCGAAGCGGATTCCCGACGCCGTGTATTCGTGAGCGCAATAAACCATCGTCGTCCTGGGCAGTGCGGACAGCTTGGCCAACGCGGCGTGCAACTGTTCGGCGCTGCCTTCGAACAGCTTGCCGCAGCCGCAGGCGAACAGTGTGTCGCCACAGAAGAGTACGCCTCGGTGATAATAGGCGACATGACCCCGCGTATGCCCAGCCACGTCGATGACGTCGAACTCGGTATTGACAGTTGGCACCGTGATTCGATCGCCGCCGGCAACTGCGTTCGTAACACCGGTGATCGATTCGGCCGCCGGCGCGAATACTGGCACCGGATAGCGCTCGAGCAGTGCGGCGATGCCGTCCGTATGGTCACGGTGGTGATGGGTGATCAGGATGGCGGACAGCTGTCGTCCGCTGGTGGTCAAATGTTCGAGTACGGGCTGGGCATCGCCGGGATCGACCACGGCGATTGCATTGCCTTGCCTGAGGCACCAGATGTAATTGTCTTCGAAGGCCGGTAGGCCGTAGATTTCCATTGCCATAGGACGATTTTACCCTTGTTGCTGCAGGCTTTCCGCGAATGGATGGATACTCCGCAAGGCCGCTACGTGTTGGCCTGGGAACAGGCACGTCACGATTGCCTGGTGGCCGACATTTTCGGCTTCAATGCCCTGCAACTCGGCTGGCCGGAGCTCGACTACCTGCGTGCCAACCGAATGCCTTGTCGGCTCAAGTGTGGCACAGAACTGGCTGTGGATTTGCGCACCGACCTTCACCACCTACCGCTTGCCAGCAACAGCGTCGATCTGGTGGTGTTGGCGCACGTCCTTGAATTCGATAGCAATCCGCATCAAATCTTGCGTGAAGTGGAACGAGTCCTGGTACCTGAAGGCAGTGTCGTCGTTACCGGCTTCAATCCGTTCAGCCTCTGGGGCCTGCAGCACCGCTTCCTGTGCCGGAAAATTCCGCCCTGGACGGGTGCCTATATTGGCATTCCTCGGCTCAAGGATTGGTTTGCGCTCCTTGGCATTGAGGCGCGCGCCGGCGCATTTGGCTGCTATGTGCCTGCCGTGACTCAGGAAAAGTGGCTGAAACGGTTTGCCTTCATGGCGGCCGCTGGCGACCGCTGGTGGCCGATTGCCGGTGCGATCTATATCATGCAGGGTATCAAGCGGCAGCACGGCATGCGCCTGATCACTCCGATCTGGCAAGACCGCAAAGCGCGGGCCAAGACGCTGCTGCCAGTGACACAAAAGACGGATCCTTGATGGAATCAGTGGAAATTTTTACCGACGGCGCGTGCAGCGGCAATCCTGGTCCCGGTGGCTGGGGGGCGATTCTGCGTTGCGCTGGGCAGGAGAGGGAGCTATTCGGTTTCGCCGCGGACACCACCAATAACCGCATGGAACTGCTGGCAGTCATTGAGGCGCTACGTCTCCTGAAACGACCAATGGCGGTCGCAGTGCACACAGATTCGCAGTACGTGCAAAAAGGCATTACCGAATGGATACACGGCTGGAAGGGGCGCGGCTGGAAGACGGCAGCAAAAGAGCCCGTGAAGAACGAGGACCTCTGGCGCCAGCTCGATGACCTGGCGGCCCGGCATCGAATCGACTGGCACTGGGTCAAAGGACATGCGGGACACGCCGAGAATGAACGCGCTGACGCCCTGGCCCGCCGCGGAATCGAATTGAGAAAGGGGTGCTGAAGTGAGGCAGATCGTACTGGACACCGAAACGACCGGACTTAGTGCCCGCAACGGCGATCGCGTGGTGGAAATCGGTTGTCTTGAATTGGTCGGGCGGCGGCCAACGGGGCGCCGCTTGCATCTTTACCTCAATCCCGAGCGGGATGTACCAATCGATGCTCAACGCATTCACGGCCTGACCGACGAGTTCCTGGCAGACAAGCCGAAATTTCGCGAAGTGGCCGCCGAAGTGGCGGAATTCATCCACGATGCGGAACTGGTCATCCACAATGCTGCCTTCGACATGGAGTTTCTTAACGCTGAGTTTGCATTGCTGCGCAACGACAATTGGCCGAACGCTGCGCAATTATGCGCTGGCGTCGTCGATACCTTGAGAATGGCCAGGGACCTGCGTCCCGGCAAGCGCAATACGCTGGATGCACTTTGTACCGAGTTTGGTGTGGACAACTCGAATCGCAAGTTCCACGGAGCACTGCTCGACGCGGAATTGCTGGCGGAAGTGTACCTGGCCATGACCCGAGGCCAGGAGAGTCTGGTTATTGACCTTGAGCCTCCGGCCCACCTGGGTGCCAGCGTGGCCTACGGGCAGCGGCGACCCCTGGCGGTAATCCAGGCCAGCAGTGAAGAGATGGCAGAACACGGCAAGGTGACGCGCGAAATCGACCAGGAGAGTCGTGGCAAATGCCTATGGTTGCAGTTGTCGACAGCCGCACCGTGATGTTTTTGCTGCGCTAGAATATTCGCATGGCTGTGCCATTCGTGCTGGAAGGCTGGACTACTGTCGAACAACCGGGTTCTGACGGGGCGGTGACGCTCTGCCTGAAGGGCAGGGTCTTCGGCCACCCGCGTTTCAATTCTGCCGACTCGGTAACGACATCCGCGATCACTAGTTACCGTGAGGAAGGGGATGTTCTCATCGTCATCAGCCGCAACGGTTCCGAATACGTATTGAGCCGACCCTTGAACGGCAAGCCATTCGCCAAGAAGCGACTCATGCGCCAGCTGATGGAAATGAAATGCCGGTCGGTGCCGAACGACAAGCACTTGACACAGACCGTTCGTATGCCAGTGTCGCCAGAATGGGCTGCGGACCACGCAGCCGCCAGCGACGAAGAAGAGAACGATCCCCATACGCCCGGCTGACGCCGTGGGGGCCGCAACGGCGGATTTCGTTGAGAGTGCCGATGATTTTCGCTATGATTCGGCTTTCCCGCAGCAGCCTCATTCATGACCAAATACGTCTTCGTTACGGGTGGTGTCGTGTCCAGCCTGGGCAAGGGNNGGCGAAGTGTTCGTTACCGAGGATGGTGCCGAAACCGACCTCGACCTCGGGCACTATGAGCGCTTCACCAGCGCCAAGATGGGCAGGCGCAACAACTTCACCACCGGCCAGATCTATGAGTCGGTCATCAAGAAGGAACGGCGCGGCGAGTATCTCGGCAAGACCGTGCAGGTGATTCCGCACATCACGGACGAGATCAAGCTTTATCTCAAGCGCGGTGCCGAAGGAGCCGAGGTGGCGATCGTCGAGGTTGGCGGCACTGTNNGGCGACATCGAATCGCTGCCGTTTCTGGAGGCCATTCGCCAGATGGGCATCGAGGAGGGGCGCAACAATACCTGCTACATGCATCTGACGCTGCTGCCCTGGATACCCACGGCGGGGGAACTGAAAACCAAGCCAACCCAGCATTCGGTCAAGGAACTGCGCGAAATCGGTATCCAGCCGGACATTCTGCTGTGCCGCGCCGACCGGCCAATTCCCGATGAAGAGCGGCGCAAGATCGCGTTGTTCACCAACGTGCAAACAGAAGCGGTCATTTCAGCCATGGATGCTGACAGCATCTACAAGATCCCGGCGATGCTGCACGATCAGATGCTCGATGAGATCGTCTGTCACAAGCTCGGCATTCTGGCCCACGCCGCCAACCTTTCGGTCTGGAAGACCCTGGTCGATTCGCTCGATCACCCGGAACGGGAAGTCGACATTGCTTTCGTCGGCAAGTACGTCGATTTGACCGAGTCCTACAAATCGCTTACCGAAGCGATCATCCACGCCGGCATCCACACCAAGAGCCGCGTCCATATCCACTACGTCGATTCGGAAGAGATCGAGCGCAGTGGCGTTGGCGGCCTGGAAAAGATGGATGCCGTTTTGGTTCCCGGTGGATTCGGCAAACGTGGTACTGAAGGCAAGATTGCCGCCATTCGTTACGCACGCGAAAACAAGCTACCCTACCTGGGAATCTGCCTGGGCATGCAGTTGGCGACAATCGAGTTCGCCCGTCATGTGGTCGGCCTCGAAGGCGCCAACAGCACCGAGTTCGAGCCGGATACGCCGCATCCGGTCGTGGCACTGATCACCGAATGGATGGACCGCGAAGGCCGCGTCGAACGGCGCAACGCCGATTCCAACCTCGGCGGTACCATGCGCCTGGGTGCCCAGCGCTGTCCGATCAAACCGACAACCCTGGCGGCACGGATCTACGGCAAGGAAGTCAATGAGCGCCATCGTCACCGCTACGAGGTCAACAACATTTACGTGCCGAAGTTCGAGGCCCAGGGCATGGTGATCTCGGCCCGCACACCGAGCGAGGACCTGCCGGAGATGATGGAGCTGCCGGCGCAACTCCATCCGTGGTTCGTCGGCGTCCAGTTCCACCCGGAGTTCACGAGCAACCCGCGCACCGGCCATCCGCTGTTCATATCCTTCGTCGAAGCGGCACTGGCGCACAAGGCATCGGCGTGAACCTGTGCGGCTTTCCGGTTGGTCTCGATCAGCCGCTGTTTCTGATCGCTGGCCCTTGTGTGGCGGAATCCCGGCAGTTGTGTCTGGATGTTGCCGGGGAGATGAAGGAGGTTTGCTCCGAACTTGGCATTCCTTACATCTTCAAGGCCTCCTACGACAAGGCGAATCGTAGTTCGGGCAAGTCTTTCCGCGGCCTCGGCATTGACGAGGGGCTGGCGATTCTGACCGAGGTGAAGAGACAGATCGGCGTGCCGGTGCTGACCGATGTGCATGCCGAGGACGAGGTCGATCAGGTAGCGGCGGTCGTCGATGTCCTGCAGACACCGGCTTTCCTGTGCCGGCAAACCGATTTCATCCAGGCCGTCGCTGCCGCCGGCAAGCCGGTGAACATCAAGAAGGGACAGTTCCTGGCGCCTGCCGACATGAAGCAGGTGATTGCCAAGGCCAGGGAGGCGAATGGCGGCGCGGACAACATCATGGTCTGCGAGCGCGGTGCCTCCTTCGGTTACAACAATCTCGTCTCTGACATGCGCAGCCTGGCTATCATGCGCGAGACCGGCTGCCCGGTGGTTTTCGACGCCACACACTCGGTGCAATTGCCGGGCGGGCAGGGGACTTCATCGGGTGGTCAGCGCGAGTTCGTGCCGGTACTGGCGCGGGCGGCAGTTGCGGTTGGCATCGGCGGCCTGTTCGTGGAAACCCATCCCGAACCGGCCAAGGCCCTATCTGACGGCCCCAATTCCTGGCCACTGGCGCATATGCGCGAACTGCTGACGACGCTGCGCGATATTGATGCCCTGGTCAAGCGGCAAGGGTTCATGGAGATATCTTGAGTAAAACGTATATCGTCGTCGATGCGAAGTCGACGGACCCCGAGCGCATGGCCGAATATCGTCGATTGTCCTCGATCGCCGCCGACAAGTTTGGTGGCCGATTCCTTGTTCGCGGCGGCGCTTACGAAGTGCTCGAAGGCGGCTGGCAGCCCCAGCGGCTGGTAGTGATCGAGTTTGACAACAAGGCAATGGCGAAGGCGTTCTATGATTCGCCCGAGTACATGGCCGCGCGCAAGCAAAGGGCGGGAGTGTCGTCCTTCGACATGGTGTTGGTCGAAGGCTGTTCAATGTAACCAGGAAGAAGAGAATGAGCGCAATCGTTGATGTCGTCGCCCGCGAGATTCTGGATTCCCGCGGCAATCCAACCGTCGAAGCCGACGTTCTGCTCGAGTCAGGTGTCATGGGGCGTGCCGCCGTGCCTTCCGGGGCTTCTACCGGCTCACGGGAAGCAATCGAACTGCGGGACAACGACCGCGGTCGCTATCTCGGCAAGGGCGTGATGCAGGCCGTAGAAAACGTCAACACCGAAATTTCCGAAGCGATCATCGGCCTTGATGCCGAGGAACAAACATTCATCGACCAGAGCCTGATCGAGCTCGACGGCACCGATAACAAGTCGCGCTTGGGCGCCAACGCCATCCTGGCCGTGTCGATGGCCGTGGCCAAGGCCGCAGCTGAGGAGGCGGGGCTGCCGCTGTATCGGTATTTTGGCGGTTCCGGTCCGATGACCATGCCGGTGCCGATGATGAATGTCATCAACGGCGGCGCGCACGCCAACAACAATCTCGACATCCAGGAATTCATGATCCTGCCGGTGGGTGCCAAGAGTTTCCGTGAGGCGCTGCGTTGCGGCGCCGAGGTCTTCCAGCACTTGAAGAAGCTGGTGGACAAGAAGGGCTATCCGACCACGGTGGGCGACGAGGGTGGTTTTGCGCCGAATGTCGCCGGCAACGATGAAGCCATCGAACTGATTCTCAAGGCCATCGAAGCGGCCGGCTATACGCCAGGCCAGGACGTCGTGCTGGGCCTGGATTGTGCCGCCTCCGAGTTTTACAAGGACGGCAAGTACATCCTGGCATCGGAAAAGATGGAACTGACGTCCGCCGCCTTCACAGACTACCTGGGTACGCTGGCCGGCAAGTACCCGATCATTAGCATCGAGGACGGCATGGCCGAAGGCGATTGGGACGGTTGGAAGGTGTTGACCGACAAGCTTGGTCGAAACGTGCAGATCGTCGGCGACGACATCTTCGTCACCAACCCGAAGATCATTCGCGAAGGCATCAACCGCGGCATCGCCAACTCGGTGCTGATCAAGATCAACCAGATCGGTACCCTGACCGAGACCTTTGCTGCCGTCGAGATGACCAAGCGGGCGGGTTATACCAACGTCATTTCACATCGTTCCGGCGAGACCGAGGACTCGACCATCGCCGACATTGCCGTTGGCCTGAATGCAGGTCAGATCAAGACCGGCTCGCTCTCTCGTTCCGATCGCATTGCCAAGTACAACCAGTTGCTGCGTATCGAGGAAGATCTCGGCGATTCGGTCACTTACCCTGGCCGGGATACCTTCTACAACCTGCGCAAACAGTAACAACCATAACGATGCGCTGGCCGACGTGGGTGCTGATCGCAGTGATCGCGCTGCTTCAGTATCCACTTTGGCTGGGCAAGGGTGGCTGGTTGCGCGTCTGGGACGTCGATCGGCAACTGGCGGCGCAGCGGCAGGTCAATCAAACGCTCGAGGCGCGCAATGCCGGGCTCGACGCTGAAGTCCGCGATCTGAAATCCGGCATGGATGCGGTCGAGGAGCGCGCGCGTTACGAACTCGGTCTGGTCAAGAACGGCGAAGTATTTGTCCAGGTACCGCAGAAACAGCCGTAAGGCGGTCGATCTAGCGCAGTGGCTGTAGCCCGGCGCGGTAGTCGCGCACGTGTGCCACGTAGTGTTCGGCGGCGTGGCGGATTCTCACCATGTCGTCATCGCTCACCTGGCGAACGACCCTGCCCGGCGAGCCCATCACCACCGATCGATCGGGGATGATCTTGCCTTGCGGAATGAGTGTTCCTGCCCCGATCAGACACTCGCGGCCGACGACTGCGCGGTTGAGGATGATGGCCCCGATGCCGATCAGGCTGTCGTCGCCAATCGAACAACCGTGGAGCATGACCATATGGCCGACGGTGACGCGGGCACCGATCGTCAGGGCAATACCCTCGTCCGTGTGCAGAATGGAGCCATCCTGAATATTGCTGCCCGCGCCGACGGCGATGGTGTCGTTATCGCCGCGCAGGACCGCGTTCCACCAGATGCTGACATCCTTGCCCAGGCTGACATTGCCAATCACCACGGCATTGTCGGCCAGCCAAACGGATTCGTCGATTTGCGGCGGCCGGCCGGGCAGGGCATAGATTGGCATTGCGGATTGTCGGACAGGGGGCACGATGACGATTCAATCATATCACCGCACTAGATGCCGGTTACACTGCATGCCGACAACGTCGCCGGAATACAGCCATGAACCACCTTTCAGTCGAGGCTTTGAGCGCCTATTGGTCGACGACCGAGATCACGACCAACATCGTTGTCTTCATGAACTTGCTGGGCGCTTTGCTGCTGGGCTTTCTGGTCGGCTATGAGCGCTCCTATCACGGCCGGGCCGCAGGCATGCGCACCTACGGGCTGGTCTGCATGGCGTCGGCGGCATTGACCGTCATCGTCGGCTATCCGGGCTATTGGTATGCCGGCCACGCCAACGTCGCGACTGCGGCGGCCGATCCGACACGGGTCATTCAGGGCATCGTCACCGGTGTCGGTTTTCTCGGTGCCGGCGTCATCATGAAGGAAGGCCTCAACATCAGCGGTCTCACCACCGCGGCGTCGATCTGGGCGTCCTGCGCCATCGGTGTGCTGGTCGGCGTTGGTTTTTACGCGGCGGCGATCCTGCTGGCGATCCTCTCCGCCAGTTGCATGATGTGGGTGTCGACGCTGGAGCAATGGCTGCCTTCGCGGCCGGCCATCAGCCTCGTACTGTGCTTCGAGCCGGAGTTCGTGCCGCCCGACGGCGTCCTGAACCAGTCCATGTACGAACTCGGCTACGACATCGCCTGGGGTACGCTACAGATCGGCTACCAGGGCGACAAGCTGGAATGGCGCTTTGTCGCCGTCGCGCTCGGCAAGGGTCGTGGCGCCACCCTACCGGATATCGCCCAGTTGCTCAGCAGCTTCGTCGGCGTCGAGCGCTACCAGATCGCGCACGCCCGCAACTGAGCGTTACAGGCTGCGGTCGTTAATGCCGCGCAGGAACTCGTAGCGCAGTTGATCCGATTTTTCGAAGTCGCCGGTGAAGGCCTGCGTCAGCACGCGCTCGTCGCCGCGCCGGTCTTCGCCCAGTAGCAGGCAGAGTTGTTCGGCCTCGATGACGCAGGCCGCGCCGCGCGCCTTGCCGTGGGTCATCAATGCTTCCGCGATGTCGCGCGTCATCCACTCCTGATAGGTGAAACGGTGGCCGATGGCGTCGACCAGGCGCGCGATGCGGCCGAAGCCGTGCAGCCGGCCGCCGGGCAAATACGCAACGTGCGCGACACCACGGAACGGCACCAGATGGTGCGGACAGACGCCGTGGATGGCGATGCCGCGAATCACCACCATGTCCGAGCGTTCGTCGGCGAAACCATCGCCGAGCGCCGTCGCCGGGTCGATGTCATAGCCACCCAGCAGGCGTTTCTGCCACAGGTCGCGCACGCGCTGCGCCGTCTTGCCCGTGTGCACCGTATCGCTGGCGACGCCACAGGCGTGCAGCAGGTCGGTGATGGCGCGCTCGAAAGCGGCGGCGTCGAACGGCCCTTGGCGGGGAATGCCGATGCTGGCAGGCGATCTGGCGGAAGGATCGTGATCGTCCATGGATTGGTCTCAGGTCAGTCGATGTCGTTCATCATACCCGCCGGTCCGCGGTCAATGCGCCACCGGCTCGTCGTCATGGCGCGAGAAATGTCCCCGCTTCATCAGCAGCAACAGCGGCAAGGCGGACAGCAGCGCAACCCCGAATAGCAGGAACAGTCGCTCGAAGGCCAGCATGGTCGCCTGCTTCATGACCATGCCATCCAGGAGGCGCAGTGCCTTGGCCTGTGCCAATGCTTCGGGTGCGCCGTGGCTGATCACGAGAGCCTTGAGCTTTGCCAGGCGATCCAGCGTGGCATCGGAAAACCGGTTGATATGCACCAGCAGGTCGGCGCGATTGGCCTGCTGGAACTGCTGGAACAAGGTGGCCGAGGTGGCGATGCCGACGCTGCCGCCGAGCTGTCGGGTCAGGTTGTACAGCCCGCTGCCGCCGGGGAGCTCCTGCGGTGCCAGATTGCCCAGCGCCAGGTTGTTGAGCGGGATGAAGACCATGCCCAGGCCGACGCCGCGAAAAATCATCGGCCAGATGAAATCATCCCAACCCGATTGGACGGTGAACAACGAATGTCGCCACATGGAATAGCCAAAGATGCAGGCGCCGACGACGACAAACAAGCGCAGATCGATAGTGGTATTGGCGGTCATGCGCCCCATCACGGCCATGCTGACGCCCGACGCGAGCGCGCCGGGCAGGATGACCATGCCGGTTTCCCAGGCCGTGAAGCCGAGCAGCGTCTGGGCATAGACCGGGAAGACGAAAACGGTGCTGAAGAGTGCGGCACCGACCAGGAAACCGAACAGCAGCGACGCGGCGAACTGGGCGTCGTGGAGGATGCGCAGCTCGACGACCGGATGCTCGTGGCGCAGCTCATGCCAGGCGAATACGGCCAGCGATGTCACACTGACGATGGCATAGGTCACGGTCTCGCGGGAAGCGAACCAGTCGAGTTTCTCGCCGCGCTCCAGCATGGTTTGCAGGCAGCCGATGCCCAGCGCCAGCAGCAGCAGGCCAAGGCCATCCACCTTTTCGGCGCGCTTGCCGAACTTCGAGTCCGGCACCAGCATCAGCGCGAGAAGCAAGGCAAGAAGGCCCAGCGGTAAGTTGATGTAGAAGATCCACGGCCACGACAGCGTATCGGTGATCCAGCCGCCCAGCGTCGGCCCGAGCATCGGCCCGACCATGATGCCGAGGCCGAATATCGCCATTGACGTACCGGCCTCCTTGCGCGGGAATACCTCGTAGAGCGTTGCCTGCGCCGTCGAAATGAGACCGCCGCCACCCAGGCCCTGGACAATGCGCCACAGCACCAGTCCTTCCAGGCTGGAGGCGTTGCCGCAGAGAAACGACGCGACCGTGAACAAGGTGATCGACAGGGCGATGTAGTTACGTCGTCCGAACCACTGGGAGAGCCAGCCGGAAATCGGCAGCACGATCACGTTGGCGACCACGTAGCCCGTCGATACCCAGGCGATCTCGTCGAGCGTGGCGCCGAGCGAACCCATCATGTGCGGGATGGCGACGTTGACGATGCTGGTGTCGACAAGTTCCATCATCGACGCCAGCGTGACGGTGAATGCGATCAGGTAGCGGGCGGCATAAATCTCCGCGTCGGTCTTGACGCGGCTCAGGCCGGGCAGTAGGGGTTTCACCGGGTAGTGATGGTGACGAACACGCTCATGCCCGGGCGCAACGGGCGCTGCGGATCATCACTTTGCTTGACGTTGATGCGCACCGGTACCCTCTGGACCACCTTGGTGAAGTTGCCAGTGGCATTGTCCGGCGGCAACAGCGAGAAGCGCGCACCGGTGGCCGGGCCTAGCGAGCTGACCGTGCCCTGGAGCGGTTGGTCGGGATAGGCGTCAACGTCAAGCTCGGCAGGTGCGCCCGGCTTGATGTCGCGCAGGTCCGTCTCCTTCATGTTGGCGACCACCCAAATGTCGGTGAGCGGCACCACGGAGACCAAAGGCTGGCCGGCGGCCACCAGTTGCCCCGGCTCCACATTCTTGTTGCTGACGATGCCGCTGGCGGGCGCGAGAACGCGTGTGTCCGCCAGCTGGATCGCCGCCAGGTCGCGTACCGCGCGGGCGGATTCCAGCTTGGCCAGCGCCGCCCGCAATGCCGCACTGGACGCCGATACCTGGTCGGTGGCCGATGCTGCGCTTTCGCGGCTGATCGTCACTTGCGCCGAGGCCGCCCTGGCAGCGGCTTCCGCCGCATCGAGGGCCTGCGGCGACAGCATCTTCTGCGTCACCAGCGGCCGAACCCGTTCGAGGTCCTTCTGCGCCTTGTCGGCATTGGCGATGGCCTGCTCGATGCCGGATCGGGCGGCGGCGGCGGTGGCGCGTGCGGCGGCAACCTGCGCGCCGGCCTGCCCGGTTTGCCCTTCCTTGCCGGCGTTGGCGACGGCGAGTTCGAGGTCGGCCTCGGCCTGCATCAGCTTGGCGTGGTAATCGCGGTCGTCGATGCGTACCAGCAGGTCGCCGGCCTTCACCGTTTGCTGATCCTCGAATTTGACTTCGGCAACGAAGCCGCCCACCTTGGCGAGCACGGGAACGATATGCCCCTCGACCTGCGCATTGTCGGTGCTGACGTGCGACAACCCCCACCACCACTTGTGACCGAGCCAGCCGGCGATGGCCAGGACGGCGACGATCAACACCATTTTCGGCGACAGCACGCCCGAGTTCCTTCTACGCATGGAGAGTCATTCTGAATAGCAAAGGCGGCACATTATCACAGGCGGAATTTCCGTTCGCCGCAATGGATTTGCGCTGGCGTTGCCCGCATAGCGGGCTAAACTGGCAGGCATGGCCATCAAATCCACCATCTTCAAGGCGAACCTCAATGTCGCCGATCTTGACCGCTGCTATTACGGCGATCACGCGCTAACGCTCGCGCGTCATCCTTCCGAAACCGACGAGCGCATGATGATTCGTTTGCTAGCGTTCGCGTTGTTCGCCGACGAGCGGCTGGAGTTCGGCAAGGGCCTCTCGACCACCGACGAACCCGCGCTCTGGCTCAAGGAATACAGCGGCGAGATTCGCCTCTGGATCGAAGTCGGGCTGCCCGACGAACGAGCACTCCGCCGCGCCGCCGGTCGCGCCGAACAAGTCATCGTGCTCGCCTACGGCGGCCGGGCGCTGGACGCCTGGTGGGCGAAGGAGGGCGCTGGACTGACGAAGATCAAGAACCTGCGCGTGCTTGCGATTGCCGAAGATCAATCGGCCGCGCTCGCAGCGCTGGCCGAACGCGGCATGCAACTGCAATGCACCGTCCAGGAAAGTCAGGCGTGGTGGCACGCCGGTGATAGCACGTTGTTGGTCGAACCGCGCGTGCTGGCGGGGTAGGCGATCCTTAGTCCAGCACCAACACGCCGCGCTTGAGGCCGGAGTCTTCGGGGTGCGGCGAGAGGACGAAGCCGAGGCTGGCGACGAAGCGGAGCATGCGCGTGTTCTCGGCGAGGAAGTCGCCGTTCATGTACTTGAGACCGCTTGCCCGCGCGGCGTCGATGAGCACACCCATCAGGCGGCGGGCGACGCCTTTGCCCTGCCAGGTGTCGGCAACGACGATGGCGAATTCGCACGACTCGGCATCCGGATTTGTCGCGTAACGGGCGACGCCAATTTCGGTTTCCTTGCCATCCTCGTCAACGAGGGCGATGAAGGCCATCTCGCGGTCGTAGTCGATTTGCGTCAGGCGGATCAGTTGCGACAGCGACAATTCGCGAATGGTATTCATGAAGCGGAAATATTTGGTTTCCGGCGACAGGGCCTGGACGAAATCCTGCTCGATGTCGGCATCTTCCGGTTTGATCGGCCGGATATGCACCGTCTGCCCGTCGTTGGTCTGGTAGCTGATGGCCAGATGCGACGGATAGGGGTGGATCGCCATGTGATCGTAGCGCGCGGCCGTCAGCGGCAGGTTCTCGATCGAGATGCTGGCATCGACTGCCACGGCGCCGTTCTCGTCGACGATCAGCGGGTTGATGTCGAGTTCGGAGACCCACGGCAATTCGCAGACCATTTCCGAAACACGCAGCAGCACGGATTCCAGCGCTTCCATGCTCACCGGCGGCATGTTGCGGAAGGCACCGAGCTTGGCCGAGGTGTGCGTCGAAGCGAGCATGTCGGTAACCAGGAATTTGTTGAGCGGCGGCAGTGCCACCGCGCGATCCTTGCCGGTTGCTTCGACGCCGACGCCGCCGGGGCCGAACAGGATGGTCGGGCCGAACACCGGGTCGCGCGTCATGCCGACCATCAATTCGCGGCCATTGGCTTTCTGGATCATTGGCTCGATGGCAACGCCGTGAATCAAGGCGTCGGGCCGGTTCTTGCGCACCTCTTCCACCATTTCCTTGTACGAATCGCGCACCGCAGCGAGCGAGTTCAGGTTCAGGCGTACGCCACCGGAATCGGACTTGTGGGTGATCTGCGGCGAGTCGATCTTCATCACCACGGGCAGGCCGATTTCCTCGGCCAGCACCATGGCCTCCGAAGGCGAACGCGCGACCACGGTCTGGGCGATGGGAATGCGGAAGGCAGCCAGCAGGGCCTTCGATTCCATTTCGTTGAGCAGCTTGCGGCCTTCCTGCAAGGCTGTTTCGATGACCAGCCGCGCCGATTCCAGGCGCGGCGCCACCTGATCGGAAATCGAGGCCGGTGCTTCCATCAGCAGGCGCTGGTTGCGGTAGTAGGCGGAGATATGCGAGAACAATTCGACCGCCGGTTCCGGCGTGCGGAAGGTCGGGATGCCGGCGCCTTTGAACAGCAGTCGTGCCTCACGTACTTGCTCTTCGCCCATCCAGCAGGTCACGACCGGCTTGTCGGTATTGCGCGCGAGTTCGGCAATGCTGCGCGCCGCCTGGGTGGGATCGGTCATCGCCTGCGGTGTGAGGATCACCAGGATGCCGTCGACCTGATCGTCGGCGAGACATGCCTCGGCAGCGGCGGCGTAGCGCGCCGGGTCGGCATCACCGATGATGTCGAGCGGATTGTCTTTCGACCAGGTTTCCGGGAGGACTTCGTTCAGTTTCGCCAGCGTGGCTTCCGACAGCGTGGCCAGCGGAATGCCGAGGTCGCAGCAATGGTCCGCGGCCATGACGCCGGGGCCGCCGCCATTGGTAATGATCGCGAGGCGGTTGCCGCGCGGACGGAAATGCGAGAACAGCGCCTGGGCTGCGGCATACATCTGGCCAACTGTCCGCAGGCGCACCACGCCGGCGCGCCGCAGCGCGGCGTCGAAGACGTCATCGGCGCCGGTAATGGCGCCCGAGTGCGAGCGCGCAGCCCGCTCGCTGGAAGGATGCTTGCCGACCTTGATCAGCAGCACGGGCTTGCAGCGCGCCGCGGCGCGCAATGCGCTCATGAAGCGGCGGGCGTTCTTGATGCCTTCGATGTAGAGGAAAATGTTCTGCGTCTTGGGGTCGGCGACCATGTACTCGAGAATTTCGCCGAAGTCCACGTCGCCTTCGGCGCCTAGCGAGACCACGCTGGAGAAGCCGACGTTGTTCGGCAGCGCCCAGTCGAGAATGGCGGTGCACAGCGCGCCGGATTGCGAGATCAGGCCGATGGTGCCGGCATTGGCGTTGCCATGCGCGAAGGTGAGGTTGATGCCCGCCGATGGCCGCATGATGCCGAGACAGTTGGGACCGAGCAGGCGGACGCGATGGCGGCGGGCGTTTTCGAGCACGGCGCGTTCGAGCGCGGCACCGCGTGGGCCGGTCTCGGAAAAACCGCCGGAGATGACAATGGCGGCACGCGTGCCAGCGCGGCCGCAGGCTTCGATGACGGCCGGCACGGTTTCGGCGCGGGTGCAGACGACGGCGAGGTCGAGCCGATGCGGAATTGATTCGACGCTGTCGTAGCTCTTCTGGCCGAAGACCTTGTCGTGCTTCGGATTGACGAAGAAAACCTTGCCGCTGAAGTTGCTGTCGAGGACGTTGCGAACGAGCGTTTCGCCGATCGATCCAGGCGTCTCGGATGCGCCGATGATGGCGATCGATTTTGGTTCAAGGAGCGATGTCAGATAGTGACGCTCGTTGTTCATGATGGCGATTTCGGCTTGTGGCCGTCATGGGTATTGCAATGCAACAAAGAATAGCACCGAACGTTTGTTGCCAGCCATCGATTTAAGCGCCGAAACAGTGGAAAATCCTCCCATGTCTGAGCCTTTTACAACACTTGATGCGTCGCCCTGGGTACGCCGCTTTGCGCCGCTGATCCCGGCAGGCGGCGAGGTGCTTGATCTGGCCTGTGGCGCCGGGCGACACGCGCGCCTGTTAGTCCAAATGGACTATCGGGTGGAGGCCGTGGATCGCAACGACGCGCTATTGGCGGCGCTCGACGGCATCGAGGGCATCACGACCCGCCAGGCCGACCTCGAAGGCGGCCCGTGGCCGTATTTCGGCCGTGCATTCGAGGGCATCGTCGTCACCAACTATCTCTGGCGGCCCTTGCTGCCCAGCCTGTTCGCCTGCCTGGAAGAGGGCGGTGTGCTGATCTATGAGACTTTCATGGTGGGCAACGAGCGCTTCGGCAAACCGAGCAATCCGGAATACCTGCTGCGTCGTGGCGAACTACTGGACTTGATGCACAAGCGTTTCAACGTGGTGGCATTCGAGCAGGGTGAAGTCGAGCAACCTTGGCCGGCGGTCATCCAGCGCATTGCTGTGCGGCGCGGTTGGCCGAGCCTGTTGCCACCGGCCTGAAGTCAGTCGTGGTGGTACGCCAAATCAGTCCGGTTTGGCGATGAAGATGGCGCGGAAATCGTTGACGTTGGTGAGCGTCGGCCCGGTGACGATGCTGGCGCCGATGGCGCCGAAAAAGCCGTGGCCATCATTGTTCTCCAGCGCGGCGCGCATCGAGTGGCCCGCGGCGGCGCCGCGCGCGATGCTGTCCGGACCCAGGCAGGCGCCGGCGATTTCCTCCATACCATCCACACCGTCGGTATCGCCGGCCACGGCATGGATGCCGCGCGCGCAGTTCAGCGTGAGGCCAAGCGAAAGCAGGAATTCGACGTTGCGCCCCCCGCGCCCGCTGCCGCGCACGGTGACGGTGGTTTCGCCGCCGCTGAGGAGAACGCAAGGCGGCGCGAAAGGCTGCTGACGGCGTGCGACTTGCAGTGCCAGCGCGCCCAGCACCTTGCCGACTTCGCGCGCTTCGCCTTCGATGGCGTCGCCGAGAATGTGTGCCGCGATGCCGCGTTCGCGTGCGTATTGCGCGGCCGCTTCCAGCGCCATTTGCGGCGTGGCGACGAGCGTCGCCTCACTGCTGGCCAGGCGCGGATTGCCGGGCTTGATCGATTCGCCGGCGCCACCTTCAAGCACGTCGCGCACTGAGCGCGGCGGCTCGATGCCGTAGCGGGCCAGCAAGGCCAGCGCATCGGCACAGTTTGTCGGGTCGGCCACCGTCGGGCCGGAGGCGATGTCGAGGAGATTGTCGCCGGGCACGTCGGAGATCGCCAGCGTGACCAGCCGCGCCGGCGCGCAGGCAACGCCGAGGCGGCCGCCCTTGATGGCCGACAAGTGCCGGCGCACGCAGTTGATTTCGCTGATGCTGGCGCCGGAGCGCAANNAGGCCGTCGACCAGCGCGCGGATGCGCTGCGCGGCGGCTAGGCCGGCAGCGTCGGGCACGGGATGGGCGGCTTCAAGCACTTCGATGCGCTGCGTGGGTACGCCATGGCCGTAGCGCGTCACAACCAACCCCGCCAATTCGCCCGGCCAGTGCGCTTCGACCGCTCGCGCCATCGCCGCAGCGGCCTTGCCGGCGCCGATGACGACGGTGCGTCCCTTCGGAGGTTCGGGCAGATGCAGCGGCAGGCAGGCAGCGGGATCTGCCGCGCGAATTGCCGCGTGGAACAGATTGATCAGAAAGCTGCGGATGGCCTCAGGCGAGCGCATCTTGCCATCAACCCGCGAGGATCTGTCGGGCCAGCGCGGCGATGCCCGCGGCGCTCAGGTCGTCCGTGTCGACGGTGAGTGCGTCGGTATAGTCGCGGTAGTTCTTCGACTGCGAGCGCTGGTAAAGCGGGTCGTAGTGCCGTTCCAGGAGTTCCGTTACCAGCGTGCGGAAGTCGCCGGATTCGACCAGTTCCAGCCAGCGTGCCAGGGTTTCGTTGCTTTGCAGGCCGTGCAGGTGGCCGAGCCGTTCGGCCAGCCAGCGCGGATCGGCAAGGAAGTAGGCGTAATCGCCAAGCAGGAAATCGACCCGGGCGCCAACGGTCGCGTGGACACGCACGCAGGGGGCGGCGCGAATGATGTCGATCAGTGCGTTCGGCAATTGCACCGTGCCGATGCGGCGGCTTTCGGCTTCGACGAAAACCGGACGTCCGGCATCGAGCATCGACAGTGCCGAATGCATTCGCGTTTCAAATGCGCGCTGCGACGGCTGTGCCTCATGCGGCAGGTCGCCCAGCACCGAACCTTTGTGGGCTGCGTATTCCTCCAGGTGCAGGATCTGCGCGCCCTGCGCGGCCAGTGCTTCCAGAATGCGGCTCTTGGCGCTGCCGGTGGCGCCGGACACGACGCGGAAGGAATACTTTGCCGGCAGTTGTTCGAGGTCGGTGACGATTTGCTGCCGCCAACCTTTATAGCCGCCACTGAGTCGATGCGCGTCCCAACCGATTTCGCGCAGGATATGCTGGAAAGCGCCGCTGCGCTTGCCGCCGCGCCAGCAATAGAGCAACGGCCGCCAGTCCTTGGGCTTGTTGAGAAACTGTCCTTCGATGTGGCGGGCAATATTCTTCGCCACCAGCGGTGCGCCGATCTTGCGGGCCTCGAAGGGAGAAACCTGCTTGTACAGCGTGCCGACGCGGGCGCGTTCCTCGTCGTCCAGCACCGGGCAACTGATGGCGCCGGGGATGTGGTCATCGGCAAATTCGGCGGGCGAGCGAGCATCCAGAATGGCGTCGAATTCGGCCAGCTGTGTTACCTTTGCCAAGCCTTTCGGAAAGTGTTCCGACACTCAAACTCCCATGGAAAAGATCAAACTTACCCAGTTCAGTCACGGCGGCGGTTGAGGCTGCAAGATTGCGTCGGCCGTGTTGTCGCGCATTATCGCCGAATCGCCCCTGAAGACGTTGCCGGCCGACCTCCTGGTGGGGATCGAGACAGCCGACGACGCGGCCGTCTATCGCCTCAACGAAACGCAGGCCATCGTCGCCACCACCGATTTCTTCATGCCGATCGTGGACGATCCGCGCGACTTCGGCCGCATCGCCGCCGCCAACGCTCTCTCCGATGTCTACGCAATGGGCGGCCGGCCGATCTTCGCGCTGGCCATCGTCGGCATGCCGCTCGCCAAGCTGCCCGAGGACGTCATCCACACCATCCTCGAAGGCGGCGCGTCGATCTGTGCTGAGGCCGGCATCCCGATTGCGGGCGGCCATTCCATCGATGCGCCCGAGCCGATCTACGGCCTGGTCGCCATCGGCATCGTCCATCCCGACAAGGTCAAGACCAACAAGGGCGCGCAGGCGGGCGACGTGCTGATCCTCGGCAAGCCGCTTGGCATCGGCATCCTCTCGGCGGTGCTGAAGAAGGAACTGCTCTCGCCAGCCGGTTATGACGAGATGGTGCGCTCGACGACCAAGCTCAATGTGACGGGCACGCCGCTGGCGGAAATGCCCGGCGTGCATGCGATCACCGACGTCACCGGCTTTGGTCTGGCTGGCCACCTGCTGGAAATCTGTCGCGGTTCGAAGCTCGATTGCACCGTGGAATTCGACAAGCTGCCGTTGATCGCCGAGGCAGTGACGCACGTGAAAGCCGGCATCGCCACCGGCGCTTCGACGCGCAACTGGGCGAGTTATGGCGAGTCGGTCGTGCTGCCGCCGGGAATGCCGGAATGGCAGCAGAAGATGATCACCGATCCGCAGACCAGCGGCGGCTTGCTGGTCGCTTGCGCGCCGGACTGCGTCGATGCCGTGCTGACGGCCTTCCGCGCCGACGGCTTCGATCAGGCGGCGGTCGTTGGGCGCTTCGGTGAGTCAGGTGGCGTGCTCCCACGGGGATTCCCTCCGGTCACACCACGACTGACTTTTGCTTGATTACCTGATCAGCGGTTGCAGCGCCGGCCAGACGTGATCGAGGATCTTCGGCTGGGCGCTGGCGGTGGGGTGCAAGCCATCGGGCTGGAAAGCATCCGTTGTCGTGCCGAGCGGTTGCAGCAGGAACGGCAACAGTGGCACTTTCTCGGTTTGGCTGATGTCGACGAACACCTGGTCGAACTGGTGCGCGTAATCGGGGCCATAGTTCGGCGGCAGTTTCATGCCGATCAACAGCACGCGCGCCTTGGCACGTTTCGCCGCCTGGACCATGGTCGTCAGGTTGTCGCGCATCTGCGGTACGGGCAGGCCGCGCAGGCCGTCGTTGGCGCCGAGCGCGATGACGACGATCGACGGGTGCACGCGCGCCAGCGTCGCGTCGAAGCGCGCCCGCCCGCCTGCCGTGGTCTCGCCGCTGATACTGGCGTTGGACACCGTGTAGGCGGGGCGGTTATGCTCCAGTCGCTTCGCCAGTAGCGACGGCCAGCTTTGTTCGATGCCGATGCCATAGCCGGCGGAGAGGCTGTCGCCGAAGATCAGGATGGCGGGCGCGGCCGAGATGGCAAGTGCAGAGAGCGGCATGACGGACAATGCGAACAACGACAAGAGGAATAGCGGGCGTTTCAACATGACGGCGATGATAGAAGTCGAAGGGTTGGGTAAGGATGTACGAAGCGGCGACGGTACGTTGACGATTCTGCACGACATTTCGTTCCGCGTGAGTGCGGGCGAAGCTGTGGCCGTGGTCGGTGCCTCCGGTTCCGGCAAGACGACGCTGCTGTCGCTGATGGCCGGGCTCGACAGTCCAAGCCGGGGAAGCGTGCGCCTGGCTGACGAGGAAATATCGTCGTTAAGCGAGGATGATCGCGCTGCGCTGCGCGGCCGTCTGCTCGGCTTCGTTTTCCAGTCTTTCCAGTTGTTGCCGGCATTGACGGCGCTGGAAAATGCGGCGCTGCCGCTTGAACTCATGGGCCGCGCCGACGCCGGCCGTCACGCAGAAGCCATGCTGGCGCGGGTCGGACTTGCCGAGCGCTTGCACCACTATCCCAAGCACTTGTCCGGTGGCGAGCAGCAGCGCGTGGCATTGGCGCGTGCTTTCGCGGTGGAACCGAAGCTCCTTCTGGCCGACGAGCCGACCGGCAACCTGGATGCAGCCACCGGCGCCGAGATCATCGACCTCATGTTCGCCATGAACCGCGAAGCCGGCACGACGCTGGTGCTGGTCACGCACGACGAGGTACTGGCCGCGCGTTGTGGGCGGGTGTTACGGCTGGCGGCGGGGCGGTTGGTTTAACGCCAGACGTGCGGCGGCGATGCCGCTGCGCACCGCGCCTTCGATGGTGGCCGGGTAGTCGCTGGCCACATAGTCACCCGCGAGAAACAGGCCGGGCAGCGGCGTCAAAGTCAGTGGTCGTGGTACGCCGGGTGTGCAGGCGAAAGTAGCGCGCTTCTCGGTGATGACGCGGCTCCAGCGCGGCGCGGGCAGATTCGGAATGATACGCGCAATTTCTGCATGAATTTCGTCCGCCAACCTCTGCGGATCGATTTCGCGATGCCGCCGGCTGGCGGAAATCGCCGCCGCCATCAGGCCAGGCTGGCCGTGGCTTTGGCTGCGGTCGAACAGCCATTGCGCCGTGCCGTCCATGACGCCGAGCATGGGCTGCGGCAGGCGCACCGACTCCGGATACGCCAGATAGCACGTGACGATGGGCTCCCACACGTAGCCGTCGAGTTGCGCGACGACGGGCGCCAGCGCCGGCAATTCCGCGACTAGCGCCGGCAGATGCTGCGGCGCGACGGCGACGATGACTTGCGCATAGGCCCCGTGGTCGTCGAGCGAGAAGCCGGCATCGACGCGGCGGATGTGCTCGATGCGCGTGCCGCGCTTCACGGTGCCGCCATGTGCTTCGACGAAGCGCGCTGCGGGTTCCGGGAACAGTGAAGAGAAGTCGGTAGCCGGCAGCAGCAGGTCGCTGGCGGCGCGGTCGGCGGCCAGACTGTCGCGCAGGACGTTGAGAAATATCTGCGCCGAGGCCTGTTCCGGCGCGGTGTTGAGGGCGGCGAGGCAGAGCGGTTCCCAGAGGAAGCGTCGCGTCGCTTCGGGCTGCGTGGCGATCAACGCGCTGGCCGTGGTGTCGGTCTCCAGACGAAAACCCGCACGTTGCTGGCGGCGCATGAAGGCGATGGCGGCGAGCCTGTCGGACCATCTCAAACCGTGTGCCGTCAGCAGCGCCCAGGCAAGGTGCAGCGGCGCGGGCAGGCGCGGCGCGTGCAGGCGGAATGCGCCGGGGAATTCGAGATGCAGCGGCAGCCGCAGCAGACCGTCGGCCGGTGCGTCGACGAGCTTCATCAAGCGCAGCGTTTCACGATAGGCGCCGGCAAAGATGTGGGCACCGTTGTCGAGCATCTGGCCTTCGATTTCCACCGCACGGGCGCGGCCGCCGAGCGTGCGCGAGGCTTCGAAAACGTTGACGGCGATGCCGGCTGCCGCGAGTTCGGCAGCAGCGGCCATGCCCGCGTAGCCGGCTCCGACGACAGCTAGGCGGCCAGCCACGTTCTTACGGCGATCCAGAGTTTGCGCGCGGGTGGCAGGCTGAGGCGGCGGTCGAGCACCTGGAAGCCGTCTTTCGCCACTTCGTCGAGCACGGTGCGATAGATGGCGGCCATGATGAGGCCTGCCCGCTGCGCTTTGCGGTCGGCCGCCGACAGTTCGGCCAGGGCGCGCTGGTAGTACTCGCGCGCTCGTTCGGCCTGGAACTCCATCAGCGCCTTGAATTGGTCGGAGTATCGGCTGGCGAGGATGTTGGCCTCGCTGACGCCGAAGCGTGCGAGTTCATCCTGTGGCAGGTAGATACGGCCGCGGCGGGCGTCTTCGCCGACGTCGCGGATGATGTTGGTGAGTTGCAAGGCGAGACCGAGATCGTGGGCGTATTTTTGTGTGCGCCGATTCGTGTAGCCGAAAATTTCGGCGGCGAGCAGACCGACGACGGAGGCGACGCGGTAGCAGTAGAGATGCAGCGCCTTGAAGTCGGCGTAGCGCGTCTGGTGCAGGTCCATCTCCATGCCGTCGATGATTTCCTGCAAGTGCTCGGCCGGCAGGTTGAAACGCGGCAGGGCGGTGGACAGCGACTGAGTCACGGGATGCGTGGGATGGCCGGCGTAAAGCGCCGCGACCTCACCGCGCCACCAGGCCAACTTGGCGGCGGCGATGTTGGGATCGGCGCATTCGTCTACGGCGTCGTCCACCTCGCGGCAGAAGGCGTAGAGCGCGGTGATGGCCTGGCGGCGTTCAGGTTCGAGGAACCGGAAACTGGCGGTGAAACTGGAGCCGCTGGCGGCGGCCTTCTCTTCGCAATAACGGTCGGGGCTCATATTGCGCGCCACAGCAGTCGCGGCCAGTCGAGCCGCGCCAGCACGGGCCGGTGCTGGAAGACGTCGTAATCGATCGCTTCGATTTTCTCCAGGATGCGCAGGCCGCCGGCGACGATCACGCGGATTTCGAGGCCGATACGGCCGCCCAACAGCCAGCCGAGCGGTTCGCCTTCCAGCATCAGCTTGCGCGCGCGGTCGACCTGGAAGCGCATCAGGCTGCGAAAGTCAGCCGTGGTGTGACCGGAGGGAATCCCCGTGGGAGTACGCCGAAGGATGGCGGCTTCGGCGATGCCGAAGTAGGCGAGATCCTCCGCTGGCAGGTAGATGCGGGGCATGGGCTTGGTGGCGTCGATGCCGACGTCCTGCCAGTGGTTGATGAGTTGCAGCGCCGAGCAGATGGCGTCGGAATAGGCCAGGTTAGCCGCAGTATCGGCGCGGAAAAGATGCAGGAGCAAGCGGCCGACCGGATTGGCCGAGCGGCGGCAGTAGTCGAGCAGTTCGTCGTAACTACCGTAGCGCGTCTGGACGACATCCTGGCTGAAGGCGTCGAGGAGGTCGCGGAAGGGGCGTATCGGCAGGCGGTGAACCTTGATGACATCGGCAAGGCGCACAAAGATCGGGTCGTCGATCGGCTCGCCGTCGGCAATGGCATCGAGCCCGCGCTGGTAGCCGTCGAGCAGGGCCAGGCGTTCGGCGACGGTCCGGTTGCCCTCGTCGGCGAAATCGTCGGCGCTGCGGGCAAAGGCGTAGATTGCAGCCACCGGTTCGCGCAGCGGGCGCGGCAGCAGAACCGACGCCACCGGGAAGTTTTCGTAATGGGCGACAGTCATGGGCAGCGCCCGAGTATATCGGGTAAAATCCCCGGTTGCGCGAAGGTGGCGGAATTGGTAGACGCACTGGATTTAGGTTCCAGCGCCGCGAGGCGTAAGGGTTCGAGTCCCTTCTTTCGCACCAGACAATAACCCCGAAATTCGTTGCATTTCACTCCAGCTTTCAGGACTTTCTCATGCAGACTCAGGAAAATACGGGCGCCAGCGCCTTGGAACGCCGCATCGACATGGCCGTTGCGAAGGTAGACATCGACAAGGAAGTCGAGCAGCGTCTGCGCCGCATTTCGAAAACGGTGAAGATGCCCGGCTTCCGTCCCGGCAAGGTGCCGATGAACCTCGTTGCCCAGCAGTACGGGTCGCAGGCCCATTCCGAAGCCCTGGGTGCCGCAGTCGAAAAAGCATTCAGCGAGCAGGTGCGCGGCCAGAAGCTGCGCGTGGCCGGTTATCCGCGCATCGAGCCGAAGGCCGCCGCCAACGATGCACAAATGGAATTCACGGCCGTATTCGAGGTCTATCCGGAAGTCGCTCTGGGCGACGTGTCCGGATCCTCCGTCGAGCGCCCGACGCTGACGGTGGGCGATGCCGAGGTCGACAAGACCATCGAGGTGCTGCGCAAGCAGCGCACCGGCTACGTCGCCGCCGGCCGTCCGGCTGCCAAGGATGACCGCCTGACCATCGACTTCACCGGTCGCAAGAACGGTGAGGAATTCCCGGGCGGCAGGGCGGTGGATTTCCCGCTGATGCTGGGCTCAGGCATGATGCTGCCGGATTTCGAGGCCGCGCTCACGGGTATGAGCGAAGGCGAAACCAAGACTTTCGACGTTACCTTCCCGGCCGACTACCATGCCGCCGATCTGGCCGGACAACTCGTGCAGTTCGAAGCCACCTGCAAGAAGGTGGAAGCGCCGAAGCTGCCGGAGCTGGATGCCGACTTCGCCCGCGCGCTGGGCATCAATGACGGCGATCTCGTCAAGATGCGCGAAGAAGTGAAGGGCAATCTTGAGCGCGAGGTGAAGAAGCGCCTGCTGGCCCGCGTCAAGAACCAGGTGATGGACGCGCTGCTGGTCGTCAATAACATCGATGTCCCCAAGGCCCTGGTGGATATGGAAGCCCAGCAAATGGCCGAAAACGCGCTCAAGGACATGCAGTCGCGCGGCATGGACGCCAAGAACATGCCGGTCGATGCCTCCTGGTTCACCGAGCAGGCCGTGCGTCGCGTCAAGCTCGGCCTGGTACTGGCCGAGCTGGTCAAGGCCAAGGATCTGCACGCCAAGCCGGAGCAGGTGCGCGCCATCGTCGAGGATTATTCCCAGACCTTTGAGGATCCGAAGGAAGTGGTGCGCTGGTACTACAGCCAGCCGCAGCGGCTGGCCGAAGCCGAGGCACTGGCGATGGAAAACAATGTCGTCGAGTGGATGCTGGCCAATGCCAAGTCGGTGGACAAGCCCCTGTCCTTTGACGAACTGATGGGTAATGCGGCATGATGCGATCGAGCATCGCCATGAATGCCAACCGAGAGATGACTGAAACCTTCGATCCGCAGAATATCGGCCTGATTCCGATGGTCGTCGAGACCAGCGGCCGGGGCGAACGCGCCTACGATATCTACTCGCGTCTCCTGAAGGAGCGGGTGGTGTTCCTTGTTGGGCCGGTCAACGACATGACGGCCAATCTGGTGGTGGCACAAATGCTGTTCCTTGAGTCGGAGAACCCCGACAAGGACATCCATTTGTACATCAACTCGCCGGGCGGCGCGGTGACGGCCGGCATGGCCATCTACGACACCATGCAGTTCATCAAGCCGGACGTGTCGACTCTGTGCATCGGTCAGGCAGCCTCGATGGGCGCCTTCCTGCTCGCGGCCGGTGCCAAGGAAAAACGTTTTTGCCTGCCCAATTCGCGGGTGATGATTCACCAGCCGATGGGTGGTTTCCAGGGCCAGGCTTCAGACATCGAAATCCATGCCAAGGAGATCCTGTTCCTGAAGCAGCGGCTGAATCACATGCTGGCGAAGCACACCGGCCAGCCTGTCGATCGTATCGAACGCGATACCGACCGCGACAACTTCCTTTCCGCCGAGTCGGCCGTCGAATATGGCTTGGTGGACAAGGTATTGAACAAGCGCGGCGAGGCCTGAGCGGCGAACACAGAACTACTGGGGAACGGCAATGGCTGAAAAGAAGACGACCGACAAGCTCCTGTACTGCTCCTTCTGTGGCAAGAGCCAGCATGAGGTGAAGAAGCTGATCGCCGGTCCGTCGGTGTTCATTTGCGATGAATGCATCGAGCTTTGCAACGACATCATCCGCGACGAAACGGCCACCGATGCCGATGGCAAGCCGTCGCGCGACCTGCCGACACCACCTGACATTCGTGGCATCCTCGACCAGTACGTAATCGGGCAGGAACAGGCCAAGAAGATTCTCGCCGTTGCCGTTTACAACCACTACAAGCGCCTGCGCCACCAGCAGAAGGGCTCGGAAGGGGTCGAGCTGGCGAAGAGCAACATCCTGCTTATCGGCCCCACCGGCTCGGGCAAGACGCTGCTGGCGCNNGCGAGGACGTCGAGAACATCATCCAGAAGCTGCTCCAGAAGTGCGACTATGAAGTCGAAAAGGCGCAGCAGGGCATCGTCTATATCGACGAAATCGACAAGATTTCCCGCAAGTCGGACAATCCGTCGATTACCCGCGACGTGTCGGGCGAAGGCGTGCAGCAAGCGCTCCTGAAACTGATCGAAGGTACGATTGCCAGCGTGCCGCCGCAGGGTGGTCGCAAGCACCCGAACCAGGACTTCGTCCAGATCGACACCACCAATATCCTGTTCATCTGCGGCGGTGCGTTCGACGGCCTGGAAAAAGTGATCCGCAATCGGTCGGAAACCGGTGGTATCGGTTTCGGCGCTGAGGTGAAGAGCAAGGTCGACCGTAAGGCCGTCGGTGACGTGCTGCGCACCGTCGAACCGGAAGATCTGATCAAGTACGGTCTGATTCCCGAGTTGATCGGCCGGTTGCCGGTCGTTGCCACGCTCGAAGAACTCAATGAGGAAGCCTTGGTGCAGATTTTGGTTGAACCCAAGAATGCATTGAGCAAGCAGTACCAGAAACTCTTCGCCATGGAAGGTGTCGAACTGGAGTTGCGTCCGGCTGCCCTGCAAGCGATCGCCCGCAAGGCGCTCAAGCGCAAAACAGGCGCACGGGGCCTGCGTTCGATTCTCGAAGGTGCCCTGCTCGACACCATGTACGAGCTGCCGGCCATGGAGAATGTCTCCAAAGCCGTAGTAGATGAAGCCATGATCGAGAACGGTGGTCAACCGTTGCTGATCTACGCCGATCAGCCCAAAGTCTCCGGCTCGAACTGATTCGCCATTGCTCCCGGTGGGTGGTAGGCTTGAATTGGGCCTGCCTGCCCCCATGTCGCAGTGGCAGCCCCAATCTAAAAGGACAAAGCCATGCTAGGCGAACTCGACAAACCCGCAGAAAAACTGGAACTCCCGCTGTTGCCCTTGCGCGACGTGGTGGTTTTCCCGCATATGGTGATCCCGTTGTTCGTCGGCCGCCCGAAGTCCATCAAGGCGCTGGAAACCGCGATGGAAGCCGGCAAGGGTATTCTGCTGGTGGCGCAGAAGTCTGCCGCCAAGGACGAGCCGGAAGCGGAGGATCTCTATCCTATCGGTTGTATCGCCAATATCCTGCAAATGCTCAAGTTGCCGGACGGCACCGTCAAGGTTCTGGTCGAGGGCTCCCAGCGGGCGCGCATTGACCGCGTCGAGGATCAACAGGCCTTGTTCGTTGCCACCGTGACCCCATTGGCGGCCGACGAGGGTGCCGACCACGAGGTCGAGGCGATGCGTCGGGCGATCCTGACGCAGTTCGACCAGTACGTTAAGCTGAATAAGAAGATCCCGCCGGAAATCCTGACTTCGCTGGCGGGCATCGAAGACGCTGGTCGGCTTGCCGATACCATTGCCGCGCATCTGCCGATGAAGCTGGAACTCAAGCAGGAGATTTTCGAGTTGTTCGATGTCGGCGAACGGCTGGAGAAGCTGCTATCGCAACTCGAAACCGAGTTGGATATCCTTCAGGTCGAAAAGCGCATCCGTGGCCGCGTCAAGCGCCAGATGGAGAAGAGCCAGCGCGAGTACTACCTGAACGAACAGGTCAAAGCCATCCAGAAGGAACTCGGCGAAGGCGAAGAGGGTGCCGATCTCGATGAGATGGAGAAGAAGATCAGGACGGCCGGCATGAGCAAGGAAGCGCTGGCCAAGGCCAACGCCGAATTCAAGAAGCTCAAGCTGATGTCGCCGATGTCGGCCGAAGCCACCGTGGTGCGCAACTACATCGATACCCTGGTCGGCCTGCCGTGGAAGAAGAAGTCACGTGTTTCCAAAGACCTCTCGGCCGCCGAGAAGATTCTCGACAAGGATCACTACGGTCTTGAGAAGGTCAAGGAGCGCATCGTCGAATACTTGGCCGTCCAGCAACGCGTCGAAAAGGTAAAGGCGCCGATCCTGTGCCTCGTCGGCCCCCCAGGCGTCGGCAAGACCTCGCTCGGCCAGTCGATTGCCAAGGCGACGAACCGAAAATTCGTTCGCATGGCCTTGGGCGGCGTGCGCGACGAGGCTGAGATTCGCGGCCATCGCCGGACCTACATCGGTTCGATGCCGGGCAAGATCCTGCAAAACATGAACAAGGTCGGCGTCAAGAACCCGCTGTTCCTGCTTGATGAAGTGGACAAGCTGGGCATGGATTTCCGTGGTGATCCGTCGTCGGCGCTTCTGGAAGTGCTCGATCCCGAGCAGAACCATACTTTCCAGGATCATTACATCGAAGTTGATTTCGACTTGTCCGATGTCATGTTCGTGGCAACCGCCAATACGCTGAACATTCCGGCGGCGTTGCTCGACCGGATGGAAGTGATACGTCTAGCCGGCTACACGGAAGACGAGAAGGTCAATATCGCTCAGCGCTATCTGTCGCCGAAGCAGCTCAAGAATAACGGCGTCAAGCGCGAAGAACTGACCGTCACAGAAGACGCGCTGCGCGACATCGTGCGTTATTACACGCGCGAAGCCGGTGTGCGCGCGCTCGAGCGCGAGATCTCCAAGATCTGTCGCAAGGTCGTCAAGTCGCTGGTGCTGAAGAAGCGCAAGAACCGGATCGTCGTCAATGCCAAGAACCTCGACAAGTTCCTCGGCGTGCGCCGCTACTCCTTCGGCATGGCCGAGAAGGACAATCAGGTCGGCCAGGTGACCGGACTCGCGTGGACCGAGGTGGGCGGCGAATTGCTGACCATCGAATCGGTTGCCGTGCCGGGCAAGGGCAAGACCATGACCACCGGCAAGCTGGGTGAAGTGATGCAGGAATCCATCCAGGCTGCGCTGACTGTCGTCCGTCGCCGCAGCAAGTCGCTGGGCATTCC
>PMIF01000116.1 GCA_003157035.1 Rhodocyclaceae bacterium | reverse complement strand
ACTAGTAAACATGCGGTAGGGCTCAGCGACGCCGCGTGTGATCAGGTCATCCACCATCACGCCAAGGTAGGCCTGATCGCGTCGCGGACACCATGGATCGTTCGCCACAACTTGAAGGGCGGCGTTGATGCCGGCCAGCAACCCTTGAGCGGCGGCTTCCTCGTAGCCAGTCGTACCGTTGATCTGCCCGGCGAAGAACAGGCCTTGTATCGCCTTGGTTTCAAGAGAGGCTTTCAGCTCTCGGGGATCGAAGAAATCGTATTCAATGGCGTACCCAGGGCGCGTGATATGCGCGTTTTCCAGTCCCCGGATCGAGCGCACCAGGGCGAGCTGGGTGTCGAACGGCAAGCTGGTTGACACGCCTTGCGGGTAGTATTCATGGGTGGTCAGGCCTTCTGGCTCAAGGAACACCTGATGGCTATCCTTGTCGGCAAAGCGATGGATCTTGTCCTCGATTGATGGACAATAACGCGGTCCCACGCCCTCGATGACGCCAGTAAACATCGGCGAGCGGTCCAAACCGCTGCGGATGATGTCGTGGGTTCGCCTGTTGGTGTGAGTGATCCAGCAGGGGATTTGCGCCGGATGTTGCTCACGCGCGCCGAGGAACGAAAACACTGGCACTGGCGCATCTCCCGGTTGTTCCTGCGTGAGGGAGAAGTCAATCGTTCTGCCGTCGATGCGCGGCGGGGTTCCCGTCTTCAGGCGCCCAGCGGGCAGCCGCAGCTCCCGAAGGCGCTCTGCCAGGGATATCGCCGGCGGGTCACCGAAGCGGCCTGCTCGGTAACTTTCCAGGCCAACGTGGATAAGACCGTTGAGGAAGGTTCCAGCAGTCAGGACAACGGCGTCGGCTTCAAACCGGATGCCCAACTGTGTCCTGACACCAACCACTCGGTCACCACGAACTTCGAGATCGTCGGCGCTTTGCTGAAAGATGCTCAATCCAGGCTGCGTTTCCAGACGTTGGCGAATCGCCTTCCTGTATAGCTGGCGATCCACTTGAGCACGGGTTGCCCGAACCGCGGGCCCCTTGGAGGCGTTGAGAATACGAAACTGAATGCCGGACTCATCAGTCGCCGCCGCCATCGCGCCGCCGAGCGCATCAACTTCCCGAACGAGGTGACCCTTGCCAATGCCGCCAACGGACGGATTGCAAGACATTGCGCCAAGAGTTTCGATGTTGTGCGTCAACAGCAAGGTCCGGGCGCCCATGCGCGCGGAAGCCAGTGCCGCCTCGGTCCCAGCATGCCCACCGCCAATGACAATAACTTCGAAGCGTGTTGGAAACAGCATGACGGAGAACGCGGGGATGAAGGAGGCGAATGATACTGCTATCTAGCGAAAAACGCCGACCGGGTGTTTCACGTGAAACATGGTTTCACGTGAAACATTGAGGCCACTACTGTCGGCCCAGGCCCAAATAACTTTCGACCACGCGCGAATTCCCCGCCAACTCGTCACCCCTGCCCTCCATGGCGATCTCGCCCATCTCAAGCACATAGCCGTAATCCGCAAGCTGTAGCGCCGCGCGCGCGTTCTGCTCAACTAACAAAATCGATACACCCTTTCGCCGTAGGTCAGCCAAGACGCGAAATATTTCCCGAACGATCAGCGGCGCCAACCCCAGACTAGGCTCGTCCAACATCAGCAGCTTTGGCCGCGCCATCAGTGCGCGACCCACCGCCAGCATTTGCCGCTCACCCCCGGAAAGCGTTGCCGCCAACTGGCCGCGCCTCTCCTTCAGGCGCGGAAAGATGCCGTAAACCCAATCCATGCCCTCGGCCTCGTCGCGGTGCCCCAGGCGCCGGCGGAGGAAACCACCGAGCTTCAAGTTGTCCTCCACGGACATTTCGCCGAACAGCTCGCGCCGCTCGGGCACCAACGTCATCCCCCGCCCCACCATCTGCTCGACCTCAATGTGGCCATCGTCCTGGCCGAGAAAACGAATCGCCCCGCTCGTCGTTCCCCGCAGCCCCATGATCGCGGCCAACAACGTCGTCTTGCCCGCCCCATTCGGCCCAATCACAGTCACAATGCTGCCGCTATTCACCCGCAGCGACACCCTATGCAGGGCCTCCACTTTGCCGTACGAGGCGCACAAGTCTCTAACTTCAAGTAGCGGCGCCGCCGTCATCTCAATCCATCCCACCAAGATAGGCNNCGGTCGGCCAGCCCCATGACGAAATCCATGTCGTGCTCCACCAGCAGCACGCCTAACCCTTCGTCACGCAAGCGCCGCAACAGATCCGCCAACGCCACCTTCTCAAGATAGCGCAGCCCCGCCGCCGGCTCATCGAGCAGCAACAGCCTAGGATCGGCCGCAAGGGCACGAGCGATCTCAACGACCCGCTGCTGACCCAAGGCCAGGCTGGCGGCGGCCTCGAACATTTGCTCCCCCAGTCCGACGCGCTCAATCTGCCGTGCCGCCTCCGCCAATATTGCCGCCTCCTCGCCCCGCTCCGCATGAAGCGCCGCCGCCGCCAAGCCGCGACGACCCCGCAGATGCGCCCCGAGCGCGACATTCTCCAGCACCGACTGCCCGCCCAGCAACCTGACGTGCTGGAAGGTACGGCTCACCCCCAGTTGGGCAATTGCCCGCGCCGACCAGCCATCAACGCGCCGCCCACAAACCAGAACCTCGCCACTCGTCGGCCCNNCATTATTGGCCACCAAGCCGCCGAACTTCTTGACCACACGCCTCACCTCCAACAACGGCGCGGCAATCTCCGCACGCGGCCGCAGCGGCAACCTCAGCGCATCGGCCGGCGGGCACCGCCTCGCCTCCGCAAGCGGCACCACTCGCATCAGCAGCGGCCAAATCCCGTCCCGCGCCCGTTGCAGCGCCAGTACCATCATCAAGCCGAAGACGATGATCTCGAAATTTCCCGTCGCGCCAAACACGCGCGGCAGCCAGTCCTGCAGCCACTGCTTAAGCAGCGTGATCAACCCAGCTCCGACCAGCGCACCCCAAACGTGGCCCGCACCGCCAATAACCGCCATGAACAAGTACTCGATACCGATCTGCAGGCCAAATGGCGTCGGATTGACGAAACGCTGGAAGTGCGCATACAGCCAGCCCGATACGCAGGCAAACAGCGCCGCAATAACAAAGATCGCCGCCTTGTAGTGTCCGGTATCGATACCCATGGCCTCAGCCATGATGCAGTTGCCCTTCAGGGCCCGGATCGCCCTGCCCTGCCGGGAATCGAGCAAGTTGTGCGTCAGCCAGACCAGCACCAACAGCACCGCCCAGATCAGATAATAGAACTGCCGTGAGTCGCGCACCTCAACGCCGCCAAGATGCAGCGGCGGAATCCCGGACATGCCGGTATGTCCGCCGAGAAACGACAGGGTGCCAAACAAGAAATAGAACGAGATTCCCCAGGCAATCGTGCCCAAGGGCAGGTAATGCCCGGATAGGCGTACCGTCAATGCTCCCAGCGCGGCGGCAACGACAAACGTCACCACCAACCCGACAACCAAGCCAATCAAAGGTGATCCGCCCAGCCAGGCCAAAGCCTCGGGCAGATCTGTCGCGGTGCTCAAATAAGCCGTCGCGTAAGCACCCAGGCCGACGAAGGCCGCCTGGCCAAAAGACGTCATGCCACCCACGCCGGTCAGTAACACCAGACCGACAGCCACCATGGCGTAGAGCCCGATATAGTTCAGAAGCGCCAGGTAGAACTCGGGCAGGGCCAATGGCGCCAGCGCCAGCAGCGCCAGGAATGCGGCGAGTACGGAACGTGGCCTGACCATCATTCCTCCTCTTCCAC
>PMIF01000022.1 GCA_003157035.1 Rhodocyclaceae bacterium | reverse complement strand
CGCCGTGCTGGTCGTCCCGGTGTTCGAGCGTCGTGCTCCCGGCGTCTATCACAACTCCGCCGCCGTGCTTGATGCCCAGCAGCTCGACGCCTTCCGCTTCCTGTCGTTGAACTTCGTGGCGTTGACCGCCGGTTCCGCGCTGGTGTCCTTGGATCTTGCTGATCCGAACCAGCTATTTGCCGACAGTGATGCGAATGCCATGGCCGTGGATTTTCAGCGTTCCTCCGCCCAGCTTGATATTCGCCAGTCCGGCGGCCAGGTTCCCGAACCCGCCACTTGGCTGTTAAGCGGGCTGGGATTGGCGGGAGTCTGCCTTGGGCGCCGCCGCAGGGCATTGCCTGTTTGATCGAAAAGGAGTTTGCCGATATGAACAAGAGAATCGTGCTTGCGGCTGGTATCTGCGCGTTGACGTTTGCGGCGACCGTGCCGACCGCGCTGGCACAGAACCGGGCCGCTGCGGCGTCAGGCCAAGCGGTTATCGCTGCCGAAGGCGTCGTCGTCGAAGTGCAGGGCCAGCGGATCAAGGTCCGCGCGGCCGACGGACGGACGCAGTGGTATTCCGTCGATGCCCCCGTGTCGCAAAACCATGTGGGCCAAAAAGTCCGCGGCGTTGTTGACCAGGTAGGTGATGCCCTCCGCCTGTCGTCGGCTGCGTTTTCCCCCCAATAATCACTTACGGCTGGATCGTCAAATGCACACATGCAAGTTATTCAGTTTGCTGCTGGCACTGGCAGGAACCGCCCATGCCCAGACCACGTCTCCATTCGAGCCGCCCGAGGAAGAATTGGGCACCTACGTCGTCAATTCCGGGTCCGGACTCGACACGGGTTGTACCTACCGCGGTGGCGGACCGCTGGTCATCAAACTGAAGGTACCCAAGGTGGTGAATGACAAGGCGTTGGGCAGCGACGGCAAGCTGTTGGAGGCCCAGAAGCTGATTGACAACGGCGTCATCTCTGCGCAGGCGGTGATCCGCTTCCCGGTCTATGACATCGACGACAAGGCGGTCACCGACGGCACCTACGCGCCGGAGATTGATCGCGTCAGCTTCAACGGGGTTTTCCAGAAGACGCTCGAAGGCTACAACAACACCTGGACCGACGATTCGCTGGTCATCCCCATCGAGGACCTGAAGTTCGGCCAGGACAACGAATTGCGTATCGATATCGATACGGGCAACGTCGGCAACGGGGAGTACTGGTGCATGTCGGTGGACTGGGTATCGGCCGAGTTCGAGGTTGCTTATCCCTATGTCCTGCAACACGGCATTTCCGCCAACGAAACGACCTGGGATGCCGGTGCCGCACCGGGGGTCATTCCGGCATTGGAGGAAAGGGGAGTGCTCTTTACCCGGTTCTCGCTGTCTCAAGGCTTAGGCGGAAACGGGAGCGTGACTGAGAACGCCTTGGAGTTGGCATACGACATCAACACATTCTTGGAACCGCTGAAGGCGAAGAAGGTGCACGTCATCGCCCACAGCAAGGGGGGACTGGATACGCAGGCGCTACAAGCATGGGGGCCGGAGTTCGAGATCCTGTCGTTGTCGACCTTGTCCACGCCGCATCTGGGTAGCGTCAGTGCCGACATGTCCATGGTCGCCAAGCAGGCCGCCAATATCAAGATCAACGACGGGTCTGATCCGAATGGCTTCGCGGCGGCGTACATCAATATGTTGACGTTTGGCGCGGGACCGCAGTTGCCGGGACTTGCCGACTTGACGACCTACGCCGCGGCCGCAGCGTTGAACATGGGCGTGCGGGGTAATATCTCCAACACCTACACTTTCGGTGCCAGCGCCGACCTGAACGGCGACAATGACCTCACGGCAAACGAGTCGGCCGGCTTGTTTCCGTCGTTCCTCCATTTTGATGCGCAGCGTGCCTGGCGGGTGATGCGCGATTTCAGTGCCGCGCCCATCCTATCCATCGTGACGAAGCCTGGCGTACTGTGGGGGACGAATACCGTGTTGACGTACGCGACCATCCGCGCGCCGGCGCCGCAGCCGAACGACATCGTCGTAACCCTGAACTCCGCCAATCCGGGATACGCCAGCCCGCAGGGCAATGTGCTGGCGAACCACAGCACCATCAAGCGCCGCGACGTTATCGAGAAGATTCTCGATACCACCATCCCGTTGCAGTAACGTGGAGACCAGACAAATGCCGCACTCAAGTTCAGTTCGACGTTTCCTGGCGGCCATCAAGGTCGGCCTGGGTTTCTTCCTTTGTTCCGCACTGGCGGCCGGCACCTCGTTCGCCCAGGGCATACCGATCCCCGTCAATCAGCCGCAGGTCCTTACCGGCGACATCACACCCGGCATGACGAACCTCGACATTCCGTTCGCGGTGAGCGGCGCCGACGGCTTGTCCATGGAAGTGATCGCCCCCGTGAATGGGGTGACGCTCTCGCTGGTCGGGCCAGGCGGCCACGTAGTCGTGCCGGTGGGCGACCCGCGGGTGCATTTCACCCCCGGCAGCGCCTTGCCGAATTCGCTCCCGGGTGGGGTGTTCATGGTTGACGAAGTGGCGGCACCCGCCGACGGCAACTGGATCATCCGCCTCGCTTTCCCGGGCGCGCCACAGAAGACGGTCGCCATGGCGACAATTACCGCCCGGTCACGTTATCAGGTGGGTATCGTCATCGAACGGACGACGCTGTTGGTCGGCGAGGATGTCTCCATCGGCATAATCGTGCTCGACAACGGCACTCCGATTACTGGGCTGTCGCCGACGCTGTCGATCGGCCTCGGTGCCCCGACGACCCCGTTCGCCGCCCGCGACGACGGCGCCGGCCTCGATGGTCTGGCTAACGACGGCGTCTATAGCATCGCCTACACCTTCGGCAGCGCCGGCACCTACCAGATCCAGGGAGACGTGGTGATTCCGACGGCGACGGGCAACGTCGTCAGGCAGGCGACCTTGGCCGTCGCGGCCATACCGCCAGCTCTCGACGTAACGACCGTCGTCTTGAACAAGGTTCTGGGCAGCGGTGGCTGTGTTACCGCGCTCCAGGTGGGCCTGACCGAGAACGTTCAGCGTGCCGGCAACTATGTGACGAGGGTGCAGTTGGGGGCGAACGGCAAGACCCTTGATGCGCGCAAGTCGCAGCCGCTCGCACTCGGCACCGCCCAGACCACGCTCCAGTTCACCGCCGCAGATCTCAAGCAGAAATTGGCCGCGAGCGGCACGTTCAACGTGAATCTGATCGAGACGCTGGAGGTGACGTCCCAGGAATTCCTTCTGGCCTACCGTCGGCGAGATGCCGGCAGCTTCGAACTGACGCCCACGGAGCTTTGCACGGCGTCGATCGGGGTCGAGGAGCAACTGACGGTGACGCCGGTCTTGAAGGCGGGGTTCATCGACTCGTTGAACCTCGCGTTTCCGGTGACGGTGCGCACCGCCGGCTCATACCAGATTTCCCTGAAGATGGTGGGGCCGGGTGGGGAAGACATCGGCCTGATCAACGCGTCGCGTGCTCTTGCCGCCGGGCGGAACATCGTCACCGCCAATGTGAGTTCGCCGAACTTCCGCTCGGTCGATGGGCCATATCGGGCGATTTCCCTGCTGGTCTTCGGCGGCGGCTCGTCCGCGCGTCTATCGACCCTGGGTGCCACGCCCGCCTACTTGCGGTGGCAGTTCTATCCGGCCATCACGGGTGACCTGACCAACGACGGGGCGGTCGACGCGGCCGACGAGGCGCTGCTGACGAGCTTCCGCGGCCAAAAGAGCCTGGTGCCGGGCGATCGGCGCGACTTCAACAAGGATGGCGTCATCGATATCCGGGACATCCGCGAGTTGCAGAAGCACCGGTGTGCCGCCGGCGTCTGTCCGGTCAATCCGTGATCTCTGCTGAGCGGCTTGATTCTTGAAGGTAAGCGGCCGGCGCGATCCGCGCCGGCCGCTTTGCTTGGGGAGGTACCGAAGTTGGAATGGTTGGCAAGGCGGATGTGGTTTGCCCCCGTGCTGGTTGTGGCCTACGCCCTATTCTGTCTTGCCGTCGCCACTTGCCTCAACATCGGTGTGCCGTTGTGGCTGGAGGCGCCGCTCACTGCGCTGCTGATGCCGGCGCAACTGGCGATCTTCGTTGTTTCACCCTTGCTTAGCGCGTTCGGACTGATGACCGCTGGCTGGTACAAGCTCCCGACGCCGACGGGCGTGCTGCTCGCCGTCGCGTTCTACACGTTCATGGCGTGGTGGCTGGTTTTGGTGGCGGTGAGGCTTTTCGGCCGGCGCTGAGTTTGACTGCGGCAGGCTTGCCGCCGTCGCTGACTTTCGCCCATGTTTCGGAGCGACTCAATGCGGGAAGGCTTCTTCCCGCAAGGATTTCCATTGGTCACAGTAGCGGTGGCGATCCCGGCGCGACGGCGGAATCAGGGCCGCCAGGGGGTAGATCAGTTCGAGCGGCGTCAGCATCAGGCTGACGCTACCACCCGGCCCCGGTTTGATGCTTTCGTAGATCAGATGTTCGGGGTCGATTTCACGCTATCGCTCCAGGGAAGAAGCCGGCCGGGCGCAGTAGCGCAGCAGGCGTTCCAGACCTTGCCGGTCAGATGGAAGACAGTATTGCCAGACAGCCATTAGTGCCACTCCTTGCCCCGCGACGGTCACGGCGGAAGGCCGACCTCTTCCGGCACCGCAAAAAGCAAACGCCCCGCGCCGATTTCCCGACGCGGGGCGCTGCACTTCAGTAGGAAGGTGGGCAACGGGAGGAACCTGGGTTCCTCCTGTTCCTTTCTTGTTGGGATATGTAATCGACTGCGTCGATTACATATCCATCCCACCCATACCACCCATACCGCCCNNCCCATGCCGCCGCCCATGCCGCCGCCGCCTGGCTTGTCTTCCACCAGTTCGGCAACCATGCAGTCGGTCGTAAGCATCAGGCCGGCAATCGAGGAGGCGTTTTGCAGCGCATAGCGCGTGACCTTGGTCGGGTCGAGCACGCCCATCGCCACCATGTCGCCGTACTCGCCGGTAGCCGCGTTGTAGCCGTAGTTACCCTTGCCTTCGAGCACCTTGTTGACCACCACGGAGGGTTCGTCACCGGCATTGGCGACGATTTCGCGCATCGGCTGTTCGATCGCACGCAGCACGATCTTGATGCCGGCATCCTGGTCGTGGTTGTCGCCCTTGACGGAGACGTTCTGGCGGGCGCGCAGCAGAGCAACGCCGCCGCCAGCAACGATGCCTTCTTCAACGGCGGCACGCGTGGCGTGCAGCGCATCTTCGACGCGGGCCTTCTTTTCCTTCATTTCCACTTC
>PMIF01000262.1 GCA_003157035.1 Rhodocyclaceae bacterium | reverse complement strand
GGGTCAACCATGATCATGCGCACATCGCGTGGCTCGGACTTATAGATCAACGACAGAATCATGGCGTTGATGCCCACCGACTTGCCCGAACCAGTCGTCCCGGCAACCAGAAGATGTGGCATCTTGGCCAGGTCGGCGACCACCGGACCGCCGGCAATATCTTTGCCCAGCCCGATCGCCAGTGGCGAATGTATGTCGTGGTAAGCCTTGGAACCGATGATCTCCGACAGGCGCACCGTCTGCCGGCGTGGATTCGGCAATTCGAGCGCCATGCAGGATTTTCCCGGAATGGTCTCGACGACACGGACGCTGACCAGCGACAAGGCGCGCGCCAGATCCTTGCTCAGGCCGACCACCATGGAACCCTTGACGCCTGAGGCCGGTTCGATTTCATAGCGGGTGACCACCGGCCCGGGATGAGCCGAGAGGACCTTCACGTCAATGCCGAAATCACCGAGCTTGCGCTCGATCAGGCGCGAAGTGAATTCCAGCGCTTCTGCCGCCGGAGCGTCTTCCGCTTTCAGTACCGCCTCGTCGAGCAGGCGCAGGGGCGGCAAGGCCTCGCCCGGCGCGTCATAAAACATCGGCACTTGCCGTTCTTTCTCGATTCTCGCCTCGGCCTTCGGTGCCCGGGGGATTTCCAGGTCCAGCGGCTCGATGCGGATCGGCAGCGGATTCTCGTCCTGCTTGCGCCGAGCGGTCTCGATGACGGCCTCCCGCTTCTCTGCCACCGTCCGGCCGTAGCGACGATCCTGCCAGCGTTCCCACAGTCGGCCAGTGCCAAACCATAGGGTTTCGAGCAGCGCGCCGGTGCGCTCAGCGACATTCAGCCACGAAATGCCGAGAAACAAGGTCAGGCCGGCCAGACAGAGGACCAGCAGCACCAGGGTCCCGCCGGTGAAACCCAGGGTCGACATCGTGAGATAACCGATCTCGTGCCCGAGCATGCCGCCGGGCGCCAGCGGCAGGCTGGCTTTCAGGCTCCAGAAACGGGTGGCTTCGATGCTGGAGCAGGCAATCTGCAGGATGACGAAGCCGGCCAAAGCGATCAGCAATGGACGCCGGTCCCCGGCGAAGATTCGGTTGACTCGGCGATAGCCCCAGGTCACGACAAAGAACAACAATCCGACGCACCACCATGCCGACAGGCCGAACAGATATAGCAACAGATCGGACAACCAGGCACCGAAACGGCCGCCCGGGTTGACGATACCGTGTGCGTGGCCCGCATGCGACCAACCGGGGTCGGCCGGGTTGTAGCCCCACAAGACGAGCGCCAGGTACAACCCCGCGGCGGCAACGACCAACCAGCGCGCCTCATGCACCAGGGCGACGATCTTTTCGGGCAGCGGGACAGAGGAATTCCGTTGGGCCAGGGTAACGTTCATGACGGCTGACACTCTTTGGCTAACGTACTGATTCTGCGCAGAGCATGGTCCATCGAAGGTGGGAACAGCACGCATTATTCATCGCTATTGGCGGCATTGGAACAGGCTATCGCGCCCATGCCTATAATCGTCGCATCTGCCAATCTTCTGGAGCAAGCACTCATGAGCACCCGCCACTGCCGTCTGCTGATACTCGGGTCAGGACCCGCCGGTTACACCGCGGCTGTGTATGCCGCCCGCGCCAACCTGAATCCGGTATTGATCACCGGCATCGCCCAGGGAGGTCAGTTGATGACCACGACGGATGTCGACAATTGGCCAGCCGACGCCGACGGTGTGCAGGGCCCGGATCTGATGGCACGCTTTCAAAAGCATGCCGAACGCTTCAACACCGAAATCATCTTCGACCACATTCATACCGCGAAGGTCACCGAGAAGCCTTTCCGCCTGATCGGCGACGCGGGCGAATACACCTGCGATGCGCTGATTATCGCCACCGGCGCCTCGGCACAGTACCTCGGCCTGCCGTCGGAACAGGCTTTTTCCGGCAAGGGCGTATCCGCCTGCGCCACCTGCGACGGCTTCTTCTATCGCAACAAGGCGGTTGCAGTCATCGGTGGCGGCAACACGGCAGTCGAAGAAGCACTCTACCTGGCCAACATCGCCAGTCACGTCACCCTGGTGCATCGGCGTGACAAATTCCGCGCCGAGAAGATCATGCAAGACCATCTTTTCCAAAAGGAGAAGGCAGGGAAGGTGACGATCAAGTGGGACTCGGCGCTCGACGAAGTGCTGGGCGACAAGACCGGCGTCACCGGCATGCGCATCAAGAACGTCAAGACCGGTGCCAGCGAGGAGATACCGCTGCTGGGTGTATTCGTCGCCATCGGCCACAAGCCGAACACCGATTTGTTCGTCGGCCAACTCGAGATGGAGAACGGCTACCTGACCACCCAAGGTGGCCGGCAAGGCAACGCCACGCAGACCAGCGTCCCGGGAGTGTTTGCCGCCGGCGACGTGCAGGATCAGATCTATAAACAGGCCGTCACCAGCGCCGCCTCCGGCTGCATGGCGGCCCTCGACGCCGAAAAGCACCTCGACGCGCTAAAGGCTTGAGATGTCGGGCGGTCGCGGTGGCGACGATCCCGGGGCCCTGTTTCGGGATGCCATGGCGGACGTGGCACGGATCTCCAGCGATCGCATCCAGCCGAGCCCGCCAGCGCTGCCACCGATTCCTCGCCAGCGCAACATCGACGAGCGCGCGGCGCTGATCGAATCCATTGCCAGCCCGGATTTGCTCGATCTGCATTTGGAAGGTGGCGACGAAGCGGCGTGGGCGTGTGCCAGCATCGACCGCCGAGTGCTGCGCGACCTGCGCCGCGGCAAATGGGTCACCCAGGCGCACCTCGACCTGCACGGCTGCGACCGGCACCTCGCCCGCAGCGAACTGGCTGCATTCCTGGGCGAGTGCATGGCCCACAGCAATCGCTGCGTTCGCATCGTCCATGGCAAAGGTTTGCGCTCGCCTGGGCGCGAGCCCGTACTCAAGAGGCTGGTTCTCGGCTGGCTGACCCAGCGCTCTGAAGTTCTGGCCTTTTGTCAGGCCCGTGCCGCCGAAGGCGGCGCGGGCGCGGTCATCGTACTGCTCCGGTCAGCTCGCTGACCGCCTGGTCGGACAAAATCAGAAGACAAAATCTCCGGACGTTACCGTTGTCGGAGCGACGCCCTGCAATAGCACGTCCTGACCGCCGAAAGAAATCAGAGTACCCCCACTGAATGCCGTGATGGTCAGCCCCTGCCGATTGGCGACGCCGGCATCATGGAAGTTGAGCTTGTCGGTGCCGTGTTTGAAATCGGTAATGACATCGTGGCCCCAGCTCTTGCCAAACGCGAACACATCCTTACCGGCTCCGCCCGTCAGCTTGTCGCTGCCCAAACCGCCGATCAGCACGTCGTCGCCGCCGCTGCCAAGCAAGGTGTCGTCGCCACTGGTACCGGTCAACTTGTCGTTGCCGCCACCACCATCGACCGAGATCTTGCCCAGGAAGGAGGTGCCGCTGAAGTCGAGTGTATTGTCGTTCCAGTCGCCAATGATCCGGATGACCCCCTGAGCACCGGTGGCGTCAATCACCTCGACACCGTTGGTCGGTCCAAAGGCGGTCATGCCGATGTCGACCGTGTTGCCATACGCAACGATACGGTCTTCGCCAGCGCCACCGTCGTAGCTGTCGTAATCCTCGAAGGCCGAGTTCTTGTTGCCGGTGACACGGAAGGTATCATCACCGGCGCCACCGCTCAGAAGATCGTTGCCAGCACCACCATGAATCACGTCGTTACCCGCGCCACCAGAAATATTCTGCTCACCCCAGTCGCCGCATTCGATGACGTCATTGCCCGCTGAACCGATGATCGTATCGTTACCGCCACCGCCGTCGATGACGATATTGCTGCCCAGCAAGCTGATGCCGCTGAAATCGAGCACGTTATCGCACCAGTCGCCAAGCAGGCGAACGCTGCCCGTGGCGCCAGTGGCATCGATGGTCTCGACGCTGTTCGCAGTGCTGAAAGCTGTCATGCCGATGTCGACCTTCGTTCCGTAGGCAACAATCTTGTCCTGGCCGGCACCACCGTCGTAGCTGTCATAGCCCTCGAAGGTGCAGTCCTTATCCGAATTGCAGCCGGTGACCCGGAACGTGTCGTTACCGGTACCGCCGGACAAAACGTCGTCACCGCCACCACCGTGGATGACGTCGTTGCCGGCCCCGCCCGCTATGCTCTGATCGCCCCAATCACCGCCTTCGATGATGTCGTCACCGGCAGAACCGGTGATCGTATCGTTGCCGCCGCCGCCATCGATGACGATTTTGCCACCGAGCAAGCTGACGCCGCTGAAATCGAGAACATTGGCGTTCCAGTCGCCGAGCAAGCGCATGGTGCCGGTAGCACCGCTGGCATCGACGACTTCGATGCCGTTGCTCGCTGCAAAGGCGGTCATGCCGATATCAACGTCGCCGCCAAAAGCGCGAATCGTGTCCTTGCCGGCACCACCGTCATAGCTGTCGTAACCCTCAAAGGTGCAGTCGGTGTCAGAGTAACGACCGGTGACGCGAAATATGTCATCCCCGGCACCACCCGACAGGACGTCGTCGCCGCCCTGACCATAGATCAGATCATTGCCGGCGCCGGCATTGATGGTGTCGTTACCCCAGTCACCATAGATCAAGTCATCGCCGCCAGCGCCATTCACCACGTCATCGCCGCCGCCAGCGTTGATTTGTTCCGCGCCATCGGTGCCGGCAATGGTGTTGTCGCCCCAATCACCCATGACCACAGTAGCGTTGTTGTAGAAGAAGTTGAGCCAGGTCGCCACCTGATCAACGCCGACATTCAAGTCACCATCCTCGTTGAGGAAGCGGCCGTCGCAGATCTGAAAACACATGTGATAGATGCCGTCGGCGACCGTGTTGACCAAATTGTCGCCGAGGAAGTTGGCATCCGCGCCGTCGTTCTGGACCAGGTGATAGCCGGTTTCATAGGTATCCTCGTCGTCACCATGTAGGGCGGTCCATTTTTGCAGCAACGCCGGATCAGAGCGGATGATGGTGTTCATCGCCGTCACTTCTTCGGTCGTGATCCAATGGTCATCGTTGGCGTGCAGCGAATTGATCATGCCGACGATCAAGCCGTTCATGTCGTTGGCGTCGGCAATTCCGGCGCTGATGTCGGCAGCCGACGTGCATTGCGCCAGTCCGGGATCGCGCTTGGCAAAATCGATCATGGTGTCGAGGCCGGTACCGGTCGTCGTCTGGTCGGCGAGGAAATAGTTCAGCCAACCAGCGACATCGCTGGTGGTAGCGGTCGCCCGGCCCTTTTCGTTGACCAGTTGTCCGTTCGCGGCACCGAAACCGATGTCGTAGATGCCTTCGGCAACGGTGTTGACGAGGCTGACGCCGAACAGATCGCTCCAGCCGCCGTCACCCTTGACCTGATGGAAGCCGGTCTCGCCAGCGGTCTTGCTGTCCGAGCCATGCAGCAGCTTCCACTGCGCCAGCAAGTTTGCATTGCCACCAATGTAGTTGGCCAACGTCGTCACGTCATCCGCCGAGATCGACTTGTCCTTCAGCACGCCGGTGGCGTCAATAGCCGCCATGAGCATCTTGTTGAGGCCGTTGGCCGCGTCGGCGCCAGCCGCGATTTGCGTATCGCCGATCGAGCAGCCGAGCCCCTGGTCGCCCTGGATCAAATCGGTCAGCCGATCGAGCGGAGTGCCTGTCGTCGAGTGATCGGCATAGAACTGCGTCAGCCAGCCGGCGACATCCTCGACGCTGGCGTTCTGGTCGCCGTCTTCGTTGAGAAAGTGGCCAGCACAGATTTCGAAGCCCATGTGATAGACGCTGTCGATCACAGTGTCGAGCAGGTTGTCACCGCGGTATTCGGCGGTACCACCATCGTTCTGCACCAGGTGATAGCCAGTCTCGTAGGTCGGCTCGTCATCACCGTGCAAGGCGGTCCATTGAGCCAGGCAGTTGGCCCGAATCCAGGCGTTCATGGCGATGACTTCAGTCGTGGTAAACACGCCGTCATCAGCGGCATGAACGGCGTTCGCAGCCTGGATGATGAGTTTATTCAACTCATCCGCGTCATGTGCCGCCGTGGCGATGTCCTGGGCGTTGGCGGTACCCGCCAAGCCGACATCGTCGAAGATGAAGCCGACGAATTGGTCGAGTCCGGTGTGNNGTCAGGGTCAATGCCAGTTCAATTGTCTCCGGCGCACGACGAACGCATGCTGCGCCCTTCGTGCGGACGGAAACACGCGCCGTGCCGGCGCGCCTTCAGATCGCGGCTTCGTTGACCTCGCCGGTACGAATCCGCACGATCTGGTCGACGGCAGTGACGAATATCTTGCCGTCGCCGATTTTGCCCGTGCGGGCCGATTTGACGATCGCCTCGATCGCCGGCTCGACCGTAGCCTCTGCGACCACCAGCTCGATCTTGATCTTGGGCAGGAAGTCGACCACGTATTCGGCGCCCCGGTACAGTTCCGTATGGCCCTTCTGGCGGCCGAAGCCCTTCACCTCGGAGACGGTCAGGCCGCTGACCCCCACCTCAGAGAGCGCTTCGCGAACCTCGTCAAGCTTGAAGGGTTTGATGATGGCTTCGATCTTCTTCATGCGTCCTCCCTGACTACCATTCGTCGGAATAAAGGGATGTTATCGGATATCGCCAATCTTTGCCGAAACCGCGTCGCGTGACTCGAATGCCGACTGGCGATTGCCGGCGCTTGTATTCGTTGCGCTTGAGCATCGCCACAACGCGACGCACATCCCTTTCCGGCAGGCCCAGGGCAACGATTTCGCCGCCTGACAGGTCGCGCTCCATGTAGGCTTCGATGATGGCATCGAGCACTTCGTAGGGCGGTAGCGAGTCCTGGTCGGTCTGGTTCGGCTTCAATTCCGCCGACGGCGGCCGGACGATGATGTTTTCCGGAATGACCGGCGAGATGCCATTGCGGTAGCGCGCCAGACGATAGACAAATGTCTTGAAGACGTCCTTGATGACGGCGAAACCACCTGCCATGTCGCCGTAGAGCGTCGCGTAGCCCACTGCCATCTCGCTCTTGTTGCCGGTAGTAAGCACAATCGCGCCGCTCTTGTTCGACAAGGCCATCAGGATCATGCCGCGGATACGCGCCTGCAGATTCTCCTCGGTCGTATCGGCGGCCGTACCGGCAAACTGCGCTGCGAGCATCGTCGCCAGAGTGCGCATCGCCGGTTCGATGGTGATCTCGTCGTAGCGAATACCAAGCGTCTGCGCCATCTGCCGCGAATCGTCGAGGCTCATCTGTGCGGTATAAGGGGAAGGCATCATGACCGCACGCACCCGTTCAGCTCCGAGCGCGTCGACCGCAATGGCAAGCGTGAGGGCGGAATCAATGCCACCCGACAGACCGAGAATGGCCCCCGGGAAACCGTTCTTGCCCAGGTAGTCGCGGACGCCGAGCTTCAAGGCCTCATAAACCTCCGCCTCCGGTTCCAGCATTGCTGTCACCTCGCCCGGCAATAGATGGCCATCGTGGTACTCGACGAGCATCAGCGCTTCGACAAATGCCGGACATTGGTGGGTCAGGCGGCCAGCAGCATCGATGGCAAATGACGCGCCATCGAAGACCAGTTCGTCCTGGCCACCGACCATATTGACGTAGATTACCGGCATGCGGGTTCCGGCAACGCGCTGACGCAGAATTTCATGCCGACGCGCCAACTTCTGCATATGGAACGGCGATGCATTGAGGGTCAGCAACAATTCTGCGCCGGCCGCACGTGCTGCTTCGGCGGCCCCCGGCTGCCAGACATCCTCGCAGATCGCCAGGCCAACGCGGACGCCACAGATATCGATCACTCCCGGCGCGTCGCCGGCGTCGAAGTAGCGTTCCTCATCGAAAACGTCGGTATTCGGCAGCCGCTGCTTGCGGTAGGTGGCCGCGATCCGCCCGTCAACCAGATAGGAAGCCGAGTTGAACCGGCGGCCAGCGCACTCTTCAGCGTGGCCGACGACCAGCGGTAGTGGCGCCGCGGTCGCCAGCGCAGTCAGTTCGCGCGCGCAGGCACGGTAAAAATCGGGACGCAGGAGAAGATCTTCGGGCGGATATCCGCACAAGGCGAGTTCCGGGGTCAACAGCAGATCCGCGCCCAGGTCGCGTGCCTTGGTTGCGGCCCCGAGAATACGCTGGGTGTTGCCGGCCAGGTCGCCAACCACGCAGTTGATCTGGGCAACGGCAATCTTCAGGGAAGGCATGCCTCGAATATACCGCAGCGACGGCCGACCCGCGCAGCCTCAGAATGCCGGCTTTTCGCTGGCCAAGGTATAGCGTTCGACGCCAGCGACGATTTCGCGCTTGGCATCCTCGATTTCGCCCCAGCCATGGACCTTGACGAACTTGCCTGGCTCGAGATCCTTGTAGTGCTCGAAAAAATGGGCGATCTGATCGAGAATGATCTGCGGCAGATCGCGCGGCGAAGTCACGCTACGGTACATCGGCGTCAGCTTGTCCACCGGCACTGCCAGGAGTTTGGCGTCGTCACCGGCTTCATCTGCCATCTTCAGGACACCAATCGGCCGGCAGCGGACGACGACCCCCGGCGGCAAGGCAAATTGCGAGATGACGAGCACGTCGACCGGATCGCCGTCGCCGGCGATGGTGTGCGGGATGTAGCCGTAATTGCAGGGATAGTGCATGGCCGTCGACATGAAGCGATCGACGAAAATTGCCCCGGAAGCCTTGTCGACCTCGTACTTGATGGGCTCCGCATGCATCTGAATTTCGATGACGACATTGAAGTCGTTTGGCAAGTCCTTGCCCGCCGGTACGCGATCCAAGCCCACGTCTTATGCTCCCGCAAAACACTGATTATACCCGCAATGCTGCACCGCAGCAAATTGCCCGGCTGTTACGCGGCCTCGAATCCGGCATCTTCGACCACCGCCACCATCTGCTCGCGCTGAACCTGGGCAGGGTCATATTCGACGGTCGCTTCGCCTTGATCCAGCGACACGCTGGCGCCGGCCACGCCAGGCAGGCCTTCCAGAACCCCGGTAACGCTCTTGACGCAACCGCCACAAGACATGCCTTTGATCTTGAGGACTATGCTTTCCATGTGCTCACTCCTCTGGTTTCCACTTACGCAAAAGCAGCGAATTGCTGACTACCGACACCGAACTCATCGCCATTGCTGCCCCGGCAACGACCGGGTTGAGCAGACCGAGCGCGGCTGCCGGGATTCCAAGGACATTGTAGACAAACGCCCAGAACAGATTCTGCCGGATCTTGCGCAATGTCGCTTGCGACAAAGCGATGGCGTCGACGACGCCGTTCAGGTCGTTGCGCATCAGCGTGATGTCGGCCGTCTCCATCGCNNACCAAGGCGCCTTCAGCCCTGAGACGCTGCACTTCGGCCGCCTTGCGTTCCGGCAGGACGCCTGCCTCAAAGTGATCGACACCGGCCTGGCGAGCCACCGCCGCAGCGCTCTGAGCGTTATCGCCGGTCAACATGATCACCCGTACGCCCTTCGACCGCAGCCGCGCCACAGCGGCCGGCGAGGAGGCCCTGAGCGGGTCCGAGAGGCCAATGATGCCGATGACGCTATCGTCCATTGCCACCACGACCACGCTTTGCCCTGGCGAAGTCAAACGCAACGCGTCAGGACAAGGAAATCCGAGCGTCGCCAGCCAGTCCGGTGCGCCAACCATCACTCGGTGGCCGTCAACCTGTCCGATGACGCCCTTGCCGGCTTCGCTACGTACCTCCAGCGGCACCGACAACGCTTGTCTCTCGAAACGCGCTTGTGCCGTCAGCGCTACGGCCAGGGGATGCGTCACAGCCTGCTCCAGACTGGCGGCGAACCTGAGCAGCTCGCCACGGCTGCAGCCATCTGCCGCCACTACTTCCGTGACCATGGAGCGCCCTTCGGTCAAGGTGCCCGTCTTGTCGACCACCAGCACTTGCAGCTTCTCAGCCAGCTCGAGCGCCTGGGCATTGCGAATCAATATGCCGGCGCGCGCACCCTGTCCGGTTCCCACCATGATGGCCGTCGGCGTCGCCAGTCCGAGCGCGCAGGGACAGGCAATCACCAACACGGCGACGGCATTGACCAAAGCGTTGGTGAAATCGCCAGCGATCAGCCACCAGCCGAGAAAGGTTACCAACGCAACGGCCACCACCACGGGCACGAATATCGCCGCGATGCGATCGGCCAGGCGCTGCACCGGCGCCTTCGAGCCTTGCGCACTCTCGACCATGCGAATGATGCCCGCCAGCAACGTCTGGCTGCCGACGCCGACGGCTTTGCAGCGCAGAAGACCCTCGCCATTCAAGGTTGCGGCAAATACCTTGTCGCCCTCGTTCTTGGCCACGGCCAGGCTCTCGCCAGTCAGCATCGATTCATCGATCGCAGAAACGCCGGAGAGGATTTCTCCGTCCACCGGCACCGCCTCCCCGGGTTTGACCACGAACAGATCGCCCGGGATCATGCCGCTGACCGCCGCCTCCACCAAGTGTCCTGCCACTTCCACATGGGCAACTTGCGGCTGCAGCTTGATCAGCGACTCAAGCGCCGCCGAGGTCTTTGCCTTGGCTCGCGCTTCGAGAATTTTGCCGAGCAACACCAGTGTGATCACCGTCGCAGATGCCTCGAAGTAGACGTGGCCATGCGAACCAAGCAACGTCATGACTGCACTGTAGCCCCAGGCCACACTGGTGCCGAGCGCCACCAGCACATCCATGTTGCCGGAACCGCCCCGCAAGGCGTTGAAGCCGCCGACATAGAATCGCCAACCGATCCAGAACTGCACTGGCGTCGCCAGCAGCAATTGCACCCAGCGCGGCAGAATCTCGCCGTGTTCGCCAGCACTGCTGCCGAACATGAACAACATCTGCCCGAGCAGGGGCAGCGTCAGCAACGCGGCAAACCAAAAGCGGGTGACCTCGGCGCGATAGGCGGCCAGCTTGCGCGCCTTCTCGGCCGCGTGGCTATCCGGCGTCGACACGGTCGCCGTAAAACCAGTCTTGACGACCGTTTCGAGAATGCGTTGAACACTGACTGCGTCCGGCTCGTAACGCACGTGAGCGCGCTCGGCGGCAAGGTTGACCGCCGCCTCGACGCCGGGCAGCTTGTTCAATTGCCGCTCAATCCGCGCTGAGCAGGCGGCGCAGGTCATGCCGCCGATGGCGATCTCGACCGTGCTGGGTGTGGGTTCGGCCATTGGTTATTCGAAGTTGATCGGTTCCGGCTTTTCGGTTGGACGACCTTCATTGGCCCAGAGCTCGAAGCCGCCGGTCATGGAAACAATGTCGCCATAGCCGATCTTCTGCAACTGCACGGCCGACAGTGCCGCCCGCCCACTGGTCCGGCAGTAGAGCAGGAACGGGGCGGCCTTGTTGGCGCACTCCGGCACCATGCCGATCTTGAATTCCAGGACACCACGCGGAATGTTGATTGCACCCGGCAAGTGCCCGGCGGCGAATTCGTCGTACTCGCGAACGTCGATGACAACGCGCTTGCCGAGAAGCGCCTGGCCCTCTGTCGTCGACACTTCCTTGATCTGCGCCTTGGCCTCTATGACCAAGTCATGCGGACTGACTGCCATGTTTTGCTCTCCGTTGGATGGTCTTGTCGAACGCCGATTGTATTAGGGTCTGCCGGCAATGGTGCCGGCCGGCGCCTCAGAGCGGCGAATTCAGTGCCCGCAGCAGGCCGAGCAGGCCGAAACCGAGAACGATCAACCCGGATAGCACGCGTGTCGCCCGCGCCTGGGCGAAGCGGCGGAAACGCACCAGCAGGATCCCGGCCAGGATGAGATTCGGCAAGGTGCCGAGACCGAATACGAGCATCACCAATGCGCCTTGCTGCGGCGAGCCTGAGACCATGGCATTGACCAGGACGCTATAGACCAGGCCACAGGGCAACCATCCCCACAATAAGCCGAGGGAGATCGCCTGGCGAAAACCGCGCACCGGCAGGAGACGCCCGGTCAGCGGGCTCAAGCGCTGCCAGAGCCGTCTGCCGAGGCCTTCGACGGGACCGAGAACGCCCGTGAAGCCCATCAGGTAGAAACCCAGGGCCACCAGCATCGCATTGGCCAGCACGTACAGAACCAGTTGGGCCGCGGCAACCGGCACGAACACCCGACCCAGGCCGCCAACCGCCCCAACGAGCGTTCCGGCCAGGACATAGCTGGCGATGCGGCCGCAGTTGTAGCCCAGATGCAGCCGCCACTGACCGCCGAGCGGGCCGGCCTGGGCACTGAGGGCGCCGACGATACCGCCGCACATGCCGACGCAGTGCGTGCCGCCGAGCACGCCAACCAGGAAGATCGACAGGAGACCGCCGGCCGACAACGGCTAGATGACCTTCGAGTAGCGCGCCCGTTCGCGGTCGGTGCGCAAATAGCGGTCGAAGGCCATGGCGATCGCCCGCACCAGCATCCGCCCGCGCGGCAGGACGCTGATCCAGCGGTCGCTGATACCCAGGAGACCCGCTTGTTCCATGTCGCGCAAGTCGGCAAGCTCGGCGGCAAAGTAGGACTTGAAATCAATCAAGTGGGCAATTTCGATAGACTCCAGCGACAGCTCGAAGTGGCACATCAGAGCCTGGATGATCGATCGGCGCAGGAGATCGTCGGCAGTCAGTTCCAGTCCGCGCATCACCGGCAGCTCATCGCCGTCGAGGCGTTCGTAGTACTCGTCGAGCGTGCGGTAGTTCTGACAGTAGGTCGGCCCGACTTTGCTGATTGCCGAAACACCGAAAGCCAGCAGGTCGGCGTCAGCGTAGGTCGAATAACCCTGGAAATTGCGGTGCAATCGTCCCTGCCGTTGCGCCACCGCGAGTTCGTCTTCGGGCTTGGCGAAATGATCCATGCCGATGAAGACGTAGCCGGCATCGGTCAAACGACGGATTGCCGTCTGCAGGATCTGCAACTTGGCATCGGCACTCGGCAAATCCTTTTCGTCGATCCGGCGCTGGGGTTTGAAATGGCCCGGTAGGTGCGCGTAGTTGTAGATCGACAAGCGGTCCGGCGACAGCTTGATGACTTCGTCCAGAGTGTGGTTGAAGCTGATGACATTTTGCTTCGGCAGGCCGTAGATTAGGTCGACGGAAATCGATTTGAAACCAAATTCGCGCGCTGAGTCGATGACCATCCGACTCTCTTCGAGCGACTGAACTCGGTTGACGGCTCGCTGCACAGTCGGCTCGAAGTCCTGGAGCCCAACGCTCATCCTGTTGAAACCGAGTTCGCCCAGCAGCTTGACCGTCGCGCGATCGACCTTGCGCGGATCGACCTCGATCGAATATTCGCCATTCGGCAGCAAGCGGAAATGCTTTTTGATCAACTCCATCAACCGCTGCATCTCCTCCGCCGCCAGAAAGGTCGGCGTGCCACCACCCCAGTGGAGCTGGACAACGTCACGGCTGCCGTCCAGCGCCTCCGCCTGCATTGCCAGTTCCTTGCCAAGGTAGCGAATGTACTTGGCAGATCGGCCATGGTCTTTAGTAATAATCTTGTTGCAGGCGCAGTAATAGCAGATCGTATTGCAGAACGGGATGTGGACGTATAATGACAGTGCTCGACCGATCCCGCCAATCGTGCGCCGTCCCAGCCACGATTTGTAGGCCTCGGCGTCAAAGGCTTCGACAAAGCGATCGGCAGTCGGATACGATGTGTACCGCGGTCCGTTCACGTCGAAGCGACGGATCAGTTGGGGATCGAAAATCAGTTCTTGAAAATTGCTCGACATTGGGAATAAAGGCGGGTATCGACGCAAATGAGCGGCGAGTTTCAAAGATGCCGGAATGCGGGGCAAGAGGCTTTGACACAGATCAAAGGCCCAGCTGAGAGCATGCCTCATCAAAATGTCATACCACTGACTCTGACGTCGCTCAAGGCCGCCTGTTCCCAGTGCAATCTGCGCGAACTTTGCCTGCCATTCGGCCTTTCGGAGAAAGAAGTCGTCAAGCTCGACAAGCTCGTTGGCGCCCGGCGGCGCATCAAACGCGGGCAGCATTTGTACCGGGCAGGTGAGGTTTTTGAGGCCATTTATGCCATCAAGACCGGCTTTTTCAAGACCGACGTGCTGCTCGAAGATGGCCGCGACCAAGTGACTGGCTTCCAGATGGCCGGTGAGATTCTCGGCATGGATGGCATCAGTTCGGAAACCCATAGCTGCAATGCGGTTGCGCTCGAGGATAGTGAAGTCTGCGTCATTCCGTTCAGTCTGCTGGAAGGCCTGTCGCGGGAGATTCAGACCTTGCAGCACCATTTCCACAAGGTGATGAGTCGCGAGATCGTTCGCGATCACGGCGTGATGATGTTGTTGGGTACCATGCGCGCCGAGGAACGGCTGGCCGCGTTTCTGCTCAACCTGTCACAGCGCTTCACCGCCCGCGGCTATTCTCCCCAGGAATTCCACTTGCGCATGACGCGCGAAGAGATAGGCTCGTATCTCGGCCTGAAGCTCGAGACCGTGAGCCGGGCTTTTTCGCGGTTTCAGGAGGAAGGCTTCATCAGCGTCCAGCAAAAACACATCCGCATCCTCGATATCGCCGGCTTGAAGGAATTGCTGACGCACCAGGCCGCACCTTGAGTGCCAGGATGAAGTGATTGATGGGCAACCACGACCAATAGCATCGGCGTCATGACCCATCAGACGTCTCCGCCAGAGGGCCTCGACATCGCCTCTGTGCTCGCTCGCTTGCCCTTGTTCTCCGTCCTGACGCCGGAGTTGATCACCCATTTGGTGGTCGCAGCACGCGAACGCTCGTTGGCTCGCGGTGAGGTGCTGTTTCACCGGGGCGATCCGAGCAAGGGTTTCTACGTGGTGGTCACCGGTCAGATCAAGTTGGCTTTTTCCTCGGAGCGGGGAAACGAGAAAGTCGTCGAACTGATCGGGCCACAGCAGAGTTTTGGCGAGGCCGTGATGTTTATGGATCGCCCCTTTCCCGTCTTTGCCGAGGCGCTGGCGGACTGTCGCCTCTTGTTCATCGGTAGAGACGCCGTATTTCAGCTGATCGAGACAAACCCTGCATTTGCGCGCAGCATGCTTGCCGGCCTGTCGATGCGTTTGCACTCCTTGATCGCCGATGTCGAGTCGTACTCGCTTCAGTCCAGCATGCAACGCGTGATCGGCTACCTGCTGCAGCATGTACCCGACCAAACCGGCTCGGCTGAGCTGGCTTTGCCGACCTCGAAGCAGGTCATCGCCTCCCGGCTCAACCTGACGCCCGAGACCTTGTCGCGCATCCTCCATGAACTGGCCGAAGCACAACTGATCCGTGTTCATGGCCGTCAGATCACGATCATCGACCTCGCTCGCTTGCGCCAATTCGGCCTCTAGCGCGCACATAGCGCCATACCGCTCGGCTCAAGTTCACCCCCAACCAGGCTGACGAGGTGGCGAAGGCGACACCCGCCAGGGTGACAATCGATGGCCAGACCGCCGACATGAGCAGCAAAACCATGGCCAGGAGATGCAGGATCATCTGAGCCCGCATGGCCGAACCCGGCAGCAAGTCCAGGACATTGGGCACTGGCGTGCCGGGCAACGCCAGGCGCTGCAGGTGCAACCAACTGATGAACGGCACGATCTTGTAGAGCATGCCGTTGATGGCCGACACGAAGACGCCCGGGATCAGCAGTACGCCGAGAATCCAGGCAACGCTGGCTTCGTCGTGCAAGGCTGGCAGTAGCGCTACCCCGGCCGCGAGTAGGGCGGCCGCCAGAAGGCAGGACATGGCCAGGCGAAAGAACCAGAACACCGGGTCGCGGATTCGGCGCCGTCTGCGCTGCTGAAGCCAGAGCGTCGTTGCGGAAAAAGCGCCTGCCAGAGCCATGCCGCAAATCAGCACCAGCTGCTGCGGTATCGGCACGATCAGTTGCAAGGACCACACCAGCAAGACAGCGAGAAGCAACAGCGGTAGCCAGCGCGCAAAGCGGGGTGGATACGGCGGCGTCAACTGGAACATCGGCACGACAAAGTACGATACACCTGCCAGGAGCACGAGCGCCCAGCCACCGAGCCCCCAAGCCACATGAATACTCGTCAGGTCCACCAGCGGCCAACTTCTGTGGCCTGCCAAGCCATCCGCCAACGCCGTTCCCAGAAGCACGGTAATAGCGAGTCCGCCGACGGCAAGTCGCAATGCGAGAACAGTCGCCCCTTGCGCCGGGGTGCGCAACAGGGCGCGTCCGGTAGCGACGACCACGATTGCAACGGCAAACAGGAATAGCGCCGCCGCGACTCTCAGGGCAATGGCGATACCGCCAGCCAAGCCCAAGGGAAGCAATAGCGCGGCGGCCGCCAGCAGCGGATGAACCGTGGCGGCAACCAGCATGGGCCTGGCGATATTGCAGCCAGCGGCCACGGGCAGGAACTGAAAGAGCGCACCCGTCATCGCCTGGAGCATGAATCCCGCGACCAGGAGGTGGGTCAGTGCCAGGGTCTCGCCAAGCCAGCGCGAAGTCACCACGTCGGCGCCCCACCAGGACAACAGTGCGCCCGCAACAACGCCGAAGATCGGTGCGCTGAGGAAAAAGCGCAACGGCACCGAAATCGGCGGCGCCTGCTCGAAGGACAAGTCTGCTGGCACTACTGCTCGCCGACAATGCCTTTGCGTATGGTGATCTCGAAGCTACCGTCACCCTGCGCGCATTCATCCCAGAAATAGCCATGGCGCCGCAGAATGCCGAACAGCGGCGCTGGCCGACAATTGAGTAGCAGCAGCAAGTCGTCACCCTCGGTCAGTTGGTCGAGCGCGGCCAGGGTCAACTCCAACGGCTCCGGTGGCAGCAAATCGCGGCCGTCGATCACTCGCCGCATGTTGAGGCCGTCCGCCGGCGCAGATCGTCTGCGACCGGCAACTGCGCCGCCGCCAGTAGCCGATCGCACATCGGGTACAGAATGTGTTCCTCTTTCATGTTGTGCTGTTGCATCAGCACCAAGAGCGTCTCAGCGAGGCCGGCAAATGCCCCGGCGCTACGGGATGCCAGCGCCTGGGCCATTTCGCCCATCAGGCCCCTCATCTGCTGGTGCTCGATGCGCATCACCTGCGGCGGGCCGCTGGTACTGCCGTTGGCCGCCTCGAAGGCCGGAAACAACAGTTGTTCTTCGGTGGCAAAATGGCCTTCAAGCTCGCCGCGAAATAGCGCAAACTGACCGATGCACTGGTCCCAGCGCAGACGATGAACGCCCTCTTCGGCCAGGGCAAATAGCTCGTCGCAGTGCTTGTGGTGTGTGTGCAGGGGTTGGGTGACGGTCATGGCATCGCCTCGGTAAGTGATGCCCGGATTGTCCGCGATCAGCGGCGGCCGTTGCCTTGACCGCCGTCAAGAACGAGCGGCCGTCTCAGCTGGTGGCAGTACGCAACGTCAAACCGCCGAGCATGAATTCGACCAGGTCTTTCACCGGCCGTATCACTTTGCCAAACGGCAGGCGTTCTGCGCCACGGAAGAACAGCCCCTTCTCGAAATCGCCGTGCAGCGCTGCCGCCAGCTGATTGTCGATGCAGAACTGACCAGCTTTCGGCAAGCTGTCGCGCAAGCCACACGAGAGCAGACAATCCCACGCCAGCGTGCACTTGTGAGCCTTCTCGGCGGCGGCTAGCGACAGTTTCTCCGCGCGCTTGAGATAGTTGGCCAGCCACGGCGTCCGAACGGCACGGGCCGGTAGTCCGGCGGCGCTCATGAAGGTGACGATGTCATCGGGTTCCGCCTCTGCCAACACTTGCTTGAAAGTCGGATGAGCATCGCCTTCCTGAGTAACGGCAAACGGTGTGCCGAGCTGAACCGCGGAGGCACCCAAGTCGAACAACTCCCGCACCCGCCGCGGGTTGTTGATGCCCCCGGCCGGAATCAGCGGCATGGTTGCCGGATCGATCTGCAATTCCCTGAAAGCTGCCAGGGTGCCCGGCAGCACGGTCTCGAAATCGAATCGGCCATCGGCGAGGTCGGCCAGCTTGGCCGCCCCCAGATGGCCACCGGCGAAGCGCGGATGTTCGATGACAATTGCGTCCGGCAACCGCCCCTTGCGCAACCACTTCTTGATCAGCACGGCAATGCCGCGGATGTCTGAAAGTATTGGGATCAGCGCCACATTCGGGAAGGCGGCGGTAATCTCCGGTAGATCGAGAGGCAGTCCGGCACCCATGACGATGGCGTCCGCACCGCTTTCGCAGGCCTGGCGCGCGCAGGCCACGTACTCGGAGACCGCGCGCATGACGTTGACCGCAACCATGCCACGACCGCCGGCAATTTCCTTGGCTGCCCTGATTTCGCGATCGAGGGCAATCAGGTTCGCCTCGTTGACGGCATCCTTGACCTCGGCAGCCGTCTGGTTGCGTCGACGCGTCGTCCGTTCCATCAGGTCGGGATGCAAGCGCCGCAGGTCGACACTGGCGATGGTGCCAACCCCGTTCTCCGCGGCAACCGCGCCCGCCAAACGATGCGCGGATACACCGACGCCCATGCCACCCTGGACAATCGGCAACAACTCGCGCCCCTTCAAATTCAACGGCGGGTAAGCACAAACGGACATTTGCGGCTCAAACTAAAGTTAGGGGCGGTAGGTTACCCCGTTTCGCCGTGGCGGTGTGCACATGATGCCCCTATTGCTCAAGCACATAGCTCCCCGGCGCGTCCATCAGCGGCGGATGCTCGGCGTTGGCCAGTGGCGGCGCAGGCCGCAGTTTGCCCGATTTCGGTTGCAGCCAGGCCAGCCAGTCCTCCCACCATGAGCCTGCCCGGTGCTCGGCGCGATCACGCCAGGTTTCTGCCGTTTCGTGACGCTCGGCATCAGCGACCCAAAACTCGCGCTTCGGTGGCGTGACGGGCGGGTTGACGACGCCCAGGATGTGTCCCGAACTGGACAACACATAGCGGCGCTCGCCGGCTACCTGGTTGTTGATGCGGAAGGTCTGCTTCCACGGCGCAATATGGTCGTCGACAGCGGCAACTGCATAGATCGGCTGCACGACGCGGCCGAGATCGATCTTCTCGCCGGCAACAGTCAGCGCATCCTTCTTGACCAAGGCGTTGTTAAGGTAGAACTCGCGCAGATACCACGAATGCATCGCCGCCGGCATCCTGGTCGTATCCATGTTCCAGAACAGCACATCGAACGGCGGCGGCGTTTCGCCGTAGAGATAGCCGTGCACCACGTAATGCCAAATCAGGCTGTTTGAGCGCAGGAGCCGAAAGGCTGCCGCCATCTCCTTGCCATCCAGGAAGCCCTTGCGCTCCATGGTATGGGAAAGCCAGCGCACACTGCCTTCATCGAGGAATACCTCGACATCACCCGGACGTTCATAGTCGACCAGCGTGGTCAAGAACGTCGCCGAGGCGACTGGTAGCTCACTCGGTTCAAAATGCCGGTTCGCCCAGGCCATGTAAGTCGCCACGGCGGCCCCGCCAATACAGTAGCCGACGATATTGACCTGATGAGCGCGCGAGATCGATCGCGCCACATCGATGATGCTGCCGATCCCTTCCGTAAGGTAGGCGTCGAAACCAACGTCACGCAGATCCTCGCCCGGGTTCTTCCAACTGGTGATATAGACGTCATACTGTTGATCGAGCAGATAGCGGATGAGACTCTTCTTGGCGTTCAGATCAAGGATGTAATACTTGTTGATCCAGGGCGTGACGATGACGATCGGCACGCTGCGAACTTTCGTCTGGGTCGGCGCGTAGTGGATCACTTCAAGCAGTCGATTACGCAACACGACTTTGCCAGGTGTGTTGGCGACATTGCCACCAACCTTGAAGTCGTCCGGGTTGGTCATGCGCACGTTGCCGGCCTGGAGGTCGGCGAGAAAGTTACGCATCCCGCGCGACAGACTCTCGCCATTGCTTTCCATGGCCTTCCGCAGCGCCGTGGGATTAGTGCACAAGAAGTTGGTCGGCGCCATGGCATTAAGCCATTTTCGCCACCAAAAGGCAGCCCGGCGACGTTCCTGGCTCGATAGCCCGGGAGTCCGATAGAGCATGTCCTGGGAATGGTGGGTCGCCAACAGGTACCATTCCTTGGCGATGTCCCACGTTGCCGATTCGCTCCAAACCGTTTCGGCGAAGCGCGTATCGTCGGGATGCGGCTTCTCGATGTCGCCGCTGGCCAGACCTAGTGCTCGTCGCCAGGAATGCCACTGTAGCGCCAGCATGCGCGTGGACAACTGCGACGCGGCTTCCGCGAGTTCCTGCGGATGCAGCAGCCAGGCAGCCTGCGCATGCAGCAATGGCAAGATGACGCCCATGGGGTCGATGTTGGCATCCATGGCTTGATGAGCGGCGCGCAACGCATTTTGCGGCAGCAGAGCTTCATTTTTCATGACACGACTCCAAGTCGTCCGAAGACAGCGAACCCACGTTTACGTATTCTGGCACGTCGGGAATGGCGCAGCGCTGATCTGGCCCATACCCTCACCCCAACGGGGACGGCGGGTGTTGACATGCATCAACCGTTCGGGGCACCCTGGCAGGATAATGAATTTGCGCATTGACGAGGACTGATCAAATGTTCAAGCACATTCTCGTGCCGACGGATGGCTCGCAACTGTCTCTGGAAGCAGTTCGACGAGCTGTGGTGTTCGCCAAGGAAGTGGGCGCCAGAATTACACTCTTTTTCGCCAAGCCGGATTATCCGGTCGCCTTCTACGGCGAGGGCGCTTTGATCGACCCAACGACGCCCGAGCGCTTTGCCGAGATGGCGGACCGTCAGGCTGAAGATATCCTCAAGCAGTGCATCGAGGTTGCGCAACAAGCGGGCGTCGATTGCGACAGCACCAGTAGCGTCAGCGATGTTCCCTTCCGGGCGATCATCGACGCTGCCGCCGGCACTGGGTGCGACCTCATCTTCATGGCCTCACATGGGCGGCGCGGCTTCAGTGGCCTGTTGCTCGGATCCGAGACCCAGAAGGTCCTGACGCACTCAACAATCCCGGTACTCGTGTACCGCTGACCACCGTGCAGAACACAGCCATCGCCATCATTCTCGACGAGCATCGCTCGCTGGCTGCGGTGCTCCATGGCTTGCGGCATCTGGTCAGGGAAATGCGCGAGCATGGACGGCCGCCAGATTTTCGTCTCCTCGGCGCCATGCTCTACTATCTCGACGCATTTTCGGAAAAGCTGCACAACCCGAAGGAGAGCCTTTACCTGTTTGCCCGCCTGAAGCAGCGATGCAGCGAGGCGGACGAAGTTGTCGCCGAACTGGAAAAGCAACATCAGGAGAGTTCACAACTTGGCCGCGATCTCGATCACGCCCTGGCCCGCCTGGAGGCCGGAGTGCCCGATGGCCTGGAATTGTTCAGCGCTGCGGTAGAGCGACTCCTTCCTGAGGCCTGGCAGCATATGGCCACCGAAGAGAAGGTACTACTTCCCTTGGCGAGGAAGCACCTGACGGAAGGCGACTGGGCAGAGATCGCCGCGGCTTTCGGCGAAAACGGCGACCCCCGCTTCGGAGCGAAGCCAGATCACGAGTTCCGCGACTTGTTTTCGCGGATCGTCAATTTGGCACCGCCACCGATCGGCGTCGGGCCCGAGCGCTAGAGTGCTACACGGGAGGGTCGGGGCGGCCCTGAGGCTGCCCCGAAGAACTCCCGGACAACAAACCTATTTGGCGTTGCGGGCGTCTTCAGCCATGTGTTTCTTGGCGTAGCCATAGATATACACGGCCATCACCACGCAGAAAACAATCGTAAACAAACTCAACAGCCCGATGTCGGTGCTAAACAGCTCTTTCAGTGCCATAGTCGCTCTCCCCTTGCTAGTTGCTACGAATATCGGCAGGCGTTTCCCCGCCAACTACCATTTCACCTGATGAAGGCAACTGCACGCTTGCCATCAGGCGCCAAGTCTTTGCGTTGTCCTCGATAAGCACCAGCCATTGACCCGAACGCGGCAGGTTTAGCTTGCCAACATAGTATTCGCCATCGCGCACCAACTCCTGCATCTGATCGACCCCAGCCCGGGTCGGATGAGACAGCGTGACCGTCACGGTGGGCGGCGCGGAAAATCCTGATTCGGTTCGGCCACTCAAACGAATCCTCACCAGGCCCTCGGTCAGCGACATCCGGGCGACGATGCCCTCAGCGCGGGCACGATCACTCTCCGCCAAGGTCTCGCCGACCTTCAGCCCTTCCTTGTAGTAGTCCTCGGAGACCAAACCATCCGTAGTGGAAAGAGCCAACCAAGCGGAAAAGATCGCGGCAACGACGACGATCGCGGGCCCAGACATCAGGAACCAGGGCCAGAACTCCCGGTACCAAGGCCTGATGGGTGGTGTCGAATTGCTGAGTGGGTTCATTGGATTAAGAACATCGCCTTCTCGTGAATTGCAATCTTGTTGTCGTCGAGTGCCTTGATGTCGAAGTAGATCGGGTTCGAGCCGCGAATCCCCGACTCGGGCGGCACCCGCACCTGGAGCATAACGTTCTTGTTGCTGGCGGCAGCGACCTCGATGACTGGGTCGCCGATCAGCTCGGCATGCTCCAGACCGCTGACGGCGAGCGAGTAGCGATGCGCCTGCTCGGTAACGTTCATTACCTGCAGTCGGAAAACGTTCTCGATCAAGCCACCCTCGACCTCCCGAGACAGTGTACCCCGGTCGCGTATCACGTCCACACGCAACTGAGGCTTGGTCGCCAACCCCCAGATGAACGCGATGGTGATCGCCCCCAGGATAAAGGAGTACAGAAGCGTCCGTGGCCTCGCCACATGTCTGACGATATCACCACTCGTCCAATGTTTGGCCAGCGCATTTTCCGTGGTGTACCGAATCAAACCGCGTGGGTACTTCATCTTGTCCATGACCTCGTCACAGACATCGATACAGGCGGCACAGCCGATACATTCGTACTGCAAGCCCTGGCGAATATCGATTCCCGTCGGGCAAACTGCGACGCAGAGGTCGCAATCAATGCAGTCGCCCAGTCCCTTGGCCTTGTAATCGACAGCCTTGTTGCGGGCGCCACGTGGCTCGCCTCGTTCGACGTCGTAGGTGATGACCAGCGTATCGGGGTCGAACATGACGCCCTGAAACCGGGCGTACGGGCACATGTACTTGCAGACCTGTTCGCGCAGGTGGCCGGCAAAGCCGTAGGTAAATGCACCGTAGAGGCCAATCCACAGCCATTCCCAGGGGCCGAAAGAGAGGGTCGCTGCCTCTGCCCACAACTCCTTGATCGGTGTGAAGTAGCCAACGAAGGTGAAACTGGTCCATAGCGACAGCAGCACCCAAATCCCATATTTCAAGGCGCGCTTGGCAGCCTTGGCCCCGTCCATCGGCGCCGCATCCAGCTTGATGCGGGCATTACGGTCGCCTTCGATCTTCTGCTCTATCCAGACGAAGATCTCTGTATAGACCGTCTGCGGACAAGCGTAGCCACACCAAAGTCGCCCGGCGACCGCAGTAAATAGAAACAGGGCGTAGGCGGAGATGATCAGCAGAACCGTCAGGAAGAAAACGTCCTGGGGCCAGAAAACGAGCCCGAACAAATAGAACTTGCGCTCGACGACGTCGAACAATACGGCCTGCCTGCCGTTCCACGGCAGCCAGCAAAGACCATAGAACAATACTTGAGTAGCCCAAACAACAATCCACCGCCAGGTAGCAAAAATCCCGCTTACCGAGCGTGGGTGGACTTTCTTGTGGGCCTCGTAGAGCGACCGGGGCGCTTCTTCGTGTGGTGCGGAGTCGGGGGATTGAGTGGGCATTTGATTACGTCATCGCTTGTGCAATACAGGCAGGCACGCCAGGAAACCCATCGGTAGCCCAACCATCAGCCCCGAAACAGGCTTCCCCAGCCCCAATTTCACATGCACGCCGCCACTGCGACCCCCCTGAGCATGTGCTTTGAGACCCCCGGCCGGTGAATCGACCGGGGGCAAGCCTCAACGAATTCTACTACTGTGCTGCAACCGGCGCAGCCACTGGTGCGGGCTCGGCCGGCTTGACACCACCACCGAGACCCCAGACGTAAGCGGCCAACAAATGCACCTTGGCCTCGCCCAGGAAGTCGCCCCAGGCCGGCATGCGGTTCACACGGCCCTTGGTCACAGTCTCGATTTGATCGGCTTCTTGACTGCCGTACAGCCAGACCTTATCGGTCAGGTTCGGGTAGCCGGCTTCGGGATTACCCTTGGCTTCCGGTCCGTGACAGGCTGCGCAAGCTTGCGGGAAGAGTTCCTTACCGTGCTCCACGCTGCCACCGGACTTGCTATCCAGACCGGAGAGCGAACGCACATAAGCGACCACGTCTTTGATCTGTTGGCCATCCATGTCCGGCTTGACACCCTTCGGCGTCATGACCGCGTCACGGCCCTTCATGATCGTCTCCTGGATCCGCTCCGGCGTACCACCCCACAGCCAGTCGTTGTCGGTCAGGTTCGGGAAACCCTTGCCGCCCTTGGCATCCGAGCCATGACACTGCGCGCAGTACGTCAGGAACAGGCGCTGGCCGATTTCCTTGGCCTTCGGATCCGCCGCCACGGTCATGATGTCCTTCTTCAGAAACTCATTGAAGAGCGGATCGTACTTGGCCTTGGCCGCATCCATTTCCTGATCGTACTGGCCGCGCATGGTCCAACCGAGCTTGCCGCCAAAACTGCCAAGACCGGGGAAGAGCACAAAATAGACCAGTCCGAAAACCACGGTAATGTAGAACAGCCAACGCCACCAGTTCGGCAGCGGGTTGTTGTACTCAGCCAGGGTTTCATCCCAAATATGCCCCGTCGTCTGGCCGGCAGTGAAATTGGCCCGTTCCTGCATGAACAGGAAAACACCGCAGCCGACCACGCTGACCAGCGTGATCACAATCACATACATGCTCCAGAAGCCGTTAATAAAGTCATTCGTGATATTGAGGTTCATATCCATTCCCTTTACTTGTCCGGATGACTCGGATGGCCAGTGCCTTCGGAGACAAAAGGAGAATCGTCGTCCAAAGGCAACCGCGCCGCCTCATCGTAGACCGCCTTGCGGTGGCTGGAGAAGGCCCACCACACGATGCCGACAAACATCAAGAAAGTCAGCACCGTGATGATGGAACGCAGGTCGTTGACGTTGAAATCCATCCGATTACCTAGTCTGCTTGAGGGCGAGACCCATGCCCTGCAGGTAGGCGATCACCGCTTCAAGTTCCGTCTTGCCCTCGATGGCCTTGGGTGCATCGGCGATTTCCTGGTCAGAATACGGGACGCCAACCATACGCAGCGCCGCCATCTTCTTGCCGATGATCGGATCCTTGAGCGGACGATCCAGCCAGTAGTAAGCCGGCATATTCGACTCGGGCACCACATCGCGCGGATTCAGCAAGTGGATGCGGTGCCACTGGTCGGAATAGCGCCCGCCAACCCGAGCGATATCCGGGCCAGTACGCTTGGAACCCCACTGGAACGGGTGATCGTAAACATACTCACCCGCCACCGAGTAGTGGCCATAGCGCTCGGTCTCGGCACGGAAGGGACGAATCATCTGCGAATGGCAGTTGTAGCAACCTTCGCGAAGATAGATGTCGCGCCCGGCCAAACGCAGTGCATCGTACGGCTTAACCAACTCGTTCACCGGCTTGGTTGTCGAGGTCTGGAAGAACAGTGGCACGATCTCCAAAAGACCGCCAATGCTCACAAAGACCGTGATCAACACGATCAGCCAAGCAACATTTCTTTCAATTCGGTCATGCGTCAACATGATTCATGGCTCCTTAATTGCGCGCAATCGGCTCAGTGGGCTGCGGCCGGCGCGAGCACCGGTGCATCGACCGCTTTGCCGCCAGCGATGGTCTTGAACATGTTGTAGGCCATCAGCAACATGCCGACGAGGTACAAAACACCGCCGACGACGCGAATGGTCCAGAACGGATAGCTCGCCTTCACCGCCTCAACGAAGGTATAGGTCAGTGTACCGTCCGGGTTCGTCGCACGCCACATCAGGCCTTGCATGACGCCGGAGATCCACAATGCGGCGATGTAGAGAACCGTGCCGAGGGTCGCGATCCAGAAGTGGACGTTGATCAGGCGGGTCGAGTACATCTCGCCCTTACCGAACAGACGCGGCAAGAGGTAGTAGATGCTACCGATCGAGATCATGCCGACCCAACCCAGCGCGCCGGAGTGAACGTGGCCAACCGTCCAGTCGGTGTAGTGGGACAGCGCATTGACCGACTTGACGGACATCATCGGCCCTTCGAAGGTCGACATGCCGTAGAAGGACAATGAGGTGATCATGAACTTCAGGATCGGATCGTCGCGCAGCTTATGCCAGGCGCCAGACAGCGTCATGATGCCGTTGATCATGCCGCCCCAGCTTGGCGCCAACAGGATCAGCGAGAAGACCATGCCAACCGATTGCGCCCAATCGGGCAGCGCCGTGTAATGCAGATGGTGCGGACCGGCCCACATATAGGTGAAAATCAGAGCCCAGAAGTGCACCACCGACAGCCGATACGAATAGATCGGCCGGCCGGCCTGCTTCGGCACGAAGTAGTACATCATGCCCAGGAAGGCAGCGGTCAGGAAGAAGCCGACCGCATTGTGACCGTACCACCACTGCACCATCGCATCCTGTACGCCAGCATAGGCGGAATAGGATTTCGGCGTCAGAATGCCCGCGGCAAAGACCGGGATTTCCGCGCTGTTGACCAGGTGCAGAACGGCGATGGCGATAATGAACGAGGCAAAAAACCAGTTCGACACGTAGATGTGCGAAACCTTGCGAATCGCCAAGGTGCCGAAGAACACAATCGCGTACGACACCCAAACAACGGTAATCAGGATATCGATTGGCCATTCGAGTTCGGCGTATTCCTTACCCGTCGTAAAACCCAACGGGAAACTCAACGCAGCGAGCAGAATAACCAACTGCCAGCCCCAGAACGTAAAAGCAGCCAGCCCCGGTAGGAACAGCGGCGTGTGACAGGTGCGCTGAACCGAATAGTAGGAGGTGGCGAACAGCGCGCAACCGCCAAAGGCGAAAATCACCGCATTGGTATGCAGCGGACGAAGACGACCATACCCCAAGTACTCGATGATGTTCAACTGCGGCCAGACCAACTGGCTGGCAATAATGACGCCAACCAGCATACCGACGATGCCCCAAATTACGGTCATCACGGCGAACTGGCGCACGACTTTATAGTTGTAAGTCGCTTGCGATTGCATGATGGATTCACCTCATGAGAAAGAAAACAAGTTGGTGGCCAACCCTCCCCTGCGTCCGACGAGACAACAGACGCAAAGCCGGCCGCTGCCGCGGAGCATAATCGCGCGACGGTGCGGCAATTTGACTCAGATCAAATAACGGCCGCACCAGACCAAAATCTATTGAGCAATAAAACATTTTTATTTTCTGCCGGCGCCCACGTTGAAACAGGAAGCGTCATGCGGAGTGAAAAAAAGGGTGCGCCGAAGCGCACCCCCAACCCCAACAGAGAGACTAACCGATACGCACGGAAACCCGAAATGCCTGGGTACCCGAAAAAACCTGTGAGACAGTATGGTTAACTCCCGGCCTGGCATTGTTGATCTGGATCAAGTTTCCGCCGACTGACCGTCGTCGCCGGTCGACGAAATATCGACACGCGACCTCGGAGGACCATCATCGTCCATCAGAATTCGATAGCCAGGCCCCTCGAGGTCCTCGAACTGACCTCTCTTGAGCGCCCAGCCAAACAGGAGACCAATGATGAATACCAGCACAACCGACAGCGGAATCAACAGGTAAAGAATATCCACACCCACCCCCCGCCTCAGGTCGATTCGACGCCTTGTTGCAAGCGCAAGGCATTCAGCACCACTAGCAACGAACTGGCCGACATCCCTATTCCCGCCATCCAGGGAGTTATGTAGCCGAACATGGCCAGCGGAATTGCCAGCAGATTATAGGCAAACGCCCAAACCAAATTCTGTCGAATCACCCGCAAGGTACGCCGAGCCAGCCCCACGCCCACGGCCAATTGTTGAAGGTCGTCTGACAACAGGACAACGTCGCCCTGGCTGCGCGCCAAGTCCGTGCCACCGCCCATGGCAATCGAAACATGCGCCTGAGCCAGAACCGGCGCATCGTTGACGCCATCGCCGACCATGGCCACCGTCGCACCCTGGCTCTGCAGACGCTTGATTGCCGCATACTTCGCTTCCGGTGTCATGCCACCGTACGCCTGCTCAATGCCCAACTCGGCGGCCACCTTAGCCACCGACTCCTGGCTGTCGCCGCTAAACGCCGCCAACACGATGCCTTGTTCCCTGAGCGAAGTCAGCGCCCCAGCGGCACTCGGTCGCGGCCGGTCAGAAAGGCGGAAAAAGCCCAACCAGCCGGCCCGATCGGCAAGCGCCACGACGCTGTCGCCGCTCGCCAACCAATCGTCGACACGCTTGGGCAGGGCACCGCCATGCAGGGCGCCGGCAAAATTGACGTTGCCGAGTCGCAACTCACACCCGTTGCGCCGAGCTTCGACGCCTTGTCCGGTTTGCGCGCGCACTGCCTCCAATTGGGCGCTAGGCGCATCGCCCGCGGCCTCCCGCAAAGCACGGCCGATCGCATGTTCCGATCCCGTTTCCAGCGCGGCGGCCAAGCGGAGTACTTCGGCCGCCGACAGGCTTCCAGTACTCAGGGTTTCCACCAAAACGGGCCGCCCCTCCGTCAACGTACCGGTCTTGTCGAAGACAAAATGCGTCGCCCGGGCCAGCGCTTCGATCGAATGCCCGCGTGTGACCAGGACACCATGGCGCGATAACGCGCCGGTCGCGACGGTCAACGCCGCCGGCGTCGCCAGGGACAATGCGCATGGGCAGCTCACCACCAGAACCGCGACGAAAATCCACAGCGCGCGCGACGGATCGATATACCACCAGCCGATACCAGTAGCCAGAGCAAGCAGGAGCAGCGCGGCGACGAAGCGCGCGGCAATCCGGTCAGCGGTCTGCATCACCTTGGGTTTCTCACTGGCGGCACGTTCCATCAGACGTTGAATCGAAGCCAAACGCGTTGCCTCACCGACTCGTTCGACTGTCACCGACAACGGACTGGCGATGTTGACGCTGCCGCCGATCACCATATCGCCGACCTGTTTCGTCACAGGCCTGCTCTCGCCCGTAAGCAACGCTTCGTCAGCGTTGCTGGCACCGTCGATGACGCGACCGTCGGCAGGAATGGTCTCGCCCGGCTTGACCAGGATGACATCGCCAGCAAGCAAATGGGTGACGGCGACACGCTCGAACTCGCCCTCCGGATAACGCATGTAGCGCAAGGCGAACGCGGGCAAAGCCGTTGCCAACGCCTCAACGCCACGTGCCGCCTTCTGCCGAGCGACCATTTCGAGAAATCGCCCGGTAAGGAGAAAGAATACGAACATGGTCACCGAATCAAAATAGACGGCACCCGAAGCCGTCAATGTCGCCCAGAGGCTGGCAAGGAAGGCCGAGCCGACGCCCAGCGCCACCGGCACATCCATGCCAACACGGCGGAAGCGGAGGTCTCGCCAGGCATTGGCAAAGAACGGCGCCGCCGAATAAAAGATCACCGGCAGGGTCAAGACCAGGCTAGCCCAACGCAGCAGCCGCTCGATATCCGGCGCCATGGCGCCTTCTTTTGCCAAGTACATCGGCACTGCGTACATCATCACCTGCATCATGCCGAATCCGGCCACGAACAACCGCCACAGTGCGAGCCGTCGTTCTTTCTGTGCCAGTTGCTCGGAGCGCGCCGCATCGTATGGGTGTGCCCGATAGCCGATAGCTGCAATCGCTTCAAGTATCTTGGACAGATGGATTTCGCGGTCATCCCAGCGCACGCGAGCGCGGCGTGTGGCGTAGTTGATGTCGACCGCCGTCACGCCCACCTGCCGCCCGATGTGCTGTTCATTCAACCAGATGCAGGCCGAGCAAGTGATGCCCTCGAGAATGAGCGAAGCTTCCTTTTCGTGCTCGCCGATTGGCCGGACGAAATTCTTCTGTACCTCCGGGTGGTCGAACAGACCAAGCTCCTGTAGCGCCAGGGGCATGGCTTCGCGCGGGCTTTCCGGCATCGCATCGCGATGCTGATAGTAGTCGCCAAGACCGCCAGCGACGATCGCCTCGGCAACGGCCTGGCAACCTGCGCAACACATCTGCCGCAAGCGGCCGTCGATGGCAACCGGGAACTCCGCCGCCGCGGGCACCGGCAAACCACAGTGGTAGCAGCCGTCGCTCAAGGCGCAGGCCGTGTCAAAACGGGGATCCCGGCGAAGGCGAGATTGATGCTGCCGTCGATGCGCATGTGTTCCCGAAAATTGGCAAAGGCTTGCGCCGCAAGCCTTTCCGGAATTTCTGGTGCCGCTTGTCTGACTCGAACAGACGACCTACCGCTTACGAAGCGGTTGCTCTACCAACTGAGCTAAAGCGGCGATAACCTAGAGCGCCATTTTACCGCGTTTCGACGATTTGAGCCGGCATCGTCGCGTCAATCGAGCGATTTTGGCAAGGGAAAGAAAATTCCTTCCGACTGGTCGTGTGCAGCAGCAACGGTTCCACCGGTCAGCCGCGATACCGCATCGACGACCTCGCCGACCAGCACCTCCGGCGCCGAGGCACCCGCAGTGATGCCAACGTTCGACACGCCAACGAACCAAGCCGGATCGATTTCGCTGGCGCGGTCGATCAGGTGGGCGCGGGCACCGCCAAGACTCGCCACCTCCTTGAGGCGATTCGAGTTGGAACTATTGCGCGAACCGACCACGATCACCAAGTCACATTGCCGGGTCAGCCGCACTACGGCGTCCTGCCGATTCTGCGTTGCGTAGCAAATGTCATCTTTCTTCGGCCCAGCAATGGCCGGGAAGCGCCGGCGCAACGCGGCGACGATATTCGCCGCATCGTCGACCGACAAGGTGGTTTGCGTGACATAGGCGAGTTGAGCCGGGTTGCCAACCGTCAATTGTTCGACATCGGCAACCTTTTCGACCAGATGCATACCGTCGACAGCCTGTCCCATCGTGCCTTCCACTTCAGGGTGGCCCTTGTGGCCCACCATGACGACTTCGTATCCTTGCGTGCGCAAGCGCGCCACTTCGAGATGAACCTTGGTCACCAGCGGACAGGTTGCATCGAAGACCGTAAGCTGCCGCCGGGCGGCCTCTGCACGGACGGCTTTTGACACTCCGTGGGCACTGAAGATCACCGTCGCACCGTCGGGAATCGCGTCCAGATCCTCGACGAAAACCGCTCCCTTGGCGCGCAATTCCGCCACCACATAACGGTTGTGCACCACTTCGTGACGAACGTAGATCGGTGCGCCGAACTTTTCCAGCGCCCGCTCGACGATGGCGATCGCCCGCTCGACGCCGGCACAGAAACCCCGCGGACTGGCAAGATGGATGGTCATCAGAGCACTCCGAGCACTTTTACCTCGAAGCGTATGCTCTTGCCGGCAAGCGGGTGATTGAAATCGATCAGTGCTGATTCCGCGTCGACTTCGCGCACCAGGCCGGCGAAGCGCCCACCCCCCGGTGCGGAGAATTCGATCACGCTGTGAAGTTCAACCGTCGCCGGATCGGGCAGTTCGCTGCGGACAATGCGTTGCAGGAGATCCGGATTGTGTTTGCCAAAGGCTTGCTCCGGCTCCAGCAGGAACACGTGCTGTTCGCCGAGAGCCAGACCATCCAGACAACGTTCGAGCGTCGGCGCCAATTCGCCGCTGCCCAATTGCAAGGTGGCCGGCGTCGTGCCAAACGTGCTGACCAGCTCCGTGTCGTCACTGGTGGCGAGCCGGTAGTGCAGTGTCACCAGGTTGCCCGCCTCGACACGCTCAGACATCCCTTGCCTCCTTGAAAACAACTTGATGCCAAAGCATCAGGACAACACCGAGCGTGATCGCCGAATCGGCGACGTTGAAAGCCGGGAAATACCAGTCCGCCGCATGAACTTGAATGAAGTCCACGACAGCGCCAAAACGAATGCGGTCGGCGACATTGCCCAGAGCCCCGCCGAGGATCAGCGTCGTCGCCGCAGGCAACAGGCGTTCGGCGGCGTGATGACAGAGCATGGTCACCAACCAGGCACAGATGGCCAGNNGCCTGATCCAGGACGACGACGAGGCCGGCGAGCGCCAGCCAGAGCCCAAAATGCCGGCGCATCCTAGGCGAACTCGCGTGCTTCGCCGGCACCGAACAAATTGCTGGCGCAACGCCCGCAGAGTTCAGGATGCTCGGTCGCATGGTCGTGCCGCCCGACATCCTCGCGCCAATGCCAGCAGCGGGCACATTTCCTGTGCTCGCTCGGCGTGGCGATGATGGCTTCGGCGCCGACATCCGCGGCTCTGACCAACGTGGTCTTCGAACAGATCAAGACAAAGCGCAGGTCGTCCTCAAGGCTCGCCAACAGCTCGTACTTGGCACCGCTGGCGCGAATCTCGACCTCGGCCTGAAGTGAAGAGCCGATGCCGCCGGCCGTACGCAGATCTTCCAGCACCTTGCTGGCCTCCGCCTTCACTTCCCGCAGGCGCAGCCAACGATCGATCAACTCGGCCTCGCCAACCTGGGCAGGCAGCTGGTTCCAGGTCGTCGTCATCACCGTGTCGCCGCCGTTCACGATGGCCCATATCTCCTCTGCGGTGAAGGCGAGGATGGGCGCCATCAGGCGCACCAGCGTTTGCACGATGTGCCAGAGCGCGCTTTGCGCGGCGCGCCGCGAACGGGAGTCCTTGGCCGTCGTGTACAGCCTATCCTTGAGGATGTCGATATAGAACGCACCGAGATCCTGGCCGCAGAAGCTCTGCAAG
>PMIF01000252.1:14104-15686 GCA_003157035.1 Rhodocyclaceae bacterium | reverse complement strand
ACCTATGTCGTCGATGCCACGGGCGACGTGGTGACGGAAAACACCAATGAAGGCACTGATGCCGTTTTGTCGTCGGTTACCTACACCTTGTCGGCCAACGTCGAAAACATGACACTGTCCGGTAGTGCGGCGATCAACGCCACGGGCAACACCTTGAACAATACTTTGACCGGCAATAGCGCGGCTAACGTGCTTTCGGGAGGCATCGGCGCCGATAGCATGATCGGCGGCGCGGGCAACGATACCTATGTCGTCGATGCCGCGGGCGATGTGGTGACCGAGAATGCCAACGAGGGCACGGATCTGGTTCAGGCGGGTATTGCCTATACGCTCGGTGCCAACGTCGAGAACCTGACGCTGACGGGCACCACGGCAATCAACGGCACCGGCAACGCGCTGGCCAACACGCTCACTGGCAACACTGCCGTCAACGCCTTGACGGGCGGAGCCGGCAACGACACGCTCGACGGCGGCGCCGGTGCGGACAGCCTGGATGGCGGCGCGGGCAACGATACCTACGTGCTCGGCCGCGGCTATGGCGCCGATACCATCACGGACAACGACGCTACCGCCGGCAATACCGACACCGCGCAATTCCTCTCCGGCATCGCCATCGACCAGTTGTGGTTCCGCCATGTCGGCAACGATCTGGAGGTCGACATCATCGGTACGGCCGACAAGTTCACCATCAAGAACTGGTACTCGGGGTCGGCCTCTCACATCGAGCGCTTCAAGACCGCCGACAACCATGTGTTGCTCGACACCAAGGTCGCGGCATTGGTGACGGCGATGGCGGGCTTTACGCCACCGGCGATGGGCCAGACGACGCTGCCGAGCGGCTATCAGACGACATTGGAGCCCTTGATCGCTGCCAATTGGCAGTGAGCGACCAAATCATGGAAGCTGTTCCATCCTCAACCGCTGAACCGCCGCCCGCCGAGCCGCCGGAGCTCGACTCTGGGCTGATCGGCCTGGTGCTGCTGGCGCGCTATCACAACGTCGCCACCGATCCCGACCAGTTGGCGCACCGCTTCGCGGTTTCCGGGCGGCCGTTTGCGGTGGACGAAATCCTCCTGGCGGCCAAGTCGCTCGGCCTCAAGGCGCGGCGTGTGACGACCGACGTCTCGCGTCTCGACCGTACGCCGTTGCCGGCGCTGGCGCGCGATCTTGACGGGCGCTTCTTCGTCCTCGGTGGCTTGCGCGAAGATCAGGTGCTGATCCAGGAGGCCGGGGCTGCTGGGCCGAAGGTGCTGCCGCTGGCGGAGTTCTCCAGTCGCTGGAATGGCGAGTTGATCCTGTTCACTTCGCGGGCGTCGCTGGCCGGCGAACTGGCGCGTTTCGACTTCACCTGGTTCATCCCGGCGATCGTCAAGTACCGCCGGCTGCTCGGCGAAGTGCTACTGGTGTCGTTCGCCTTGCAGATCTTCGCCCTGGCGACACCGCTGTTCTTCCAGGTGGTGATGGACAAGGTGCTCGTACATCGCGGCCTGTCGACGCTCGATGTCATCGCCGTCGGCCTCCTGGTGGTATCCATCTTCGAGGTTGTGTTGTCGGTGTTGCGCACCTACGTCTTCTCGCACAC
>PMIF01000252.1:11895-14030 GCA_003157035.1 Rhodocyclaceae bacterium | reverse complement strand
TCGGCGCTGATCACGCCGCTCCTGCGCGCCCGGCTACACGAGAAGTTCAACCGCGGCGCCGAGAATCAGGCTTTTCTGGTCGAGACCATCAACGGCATCGACACGCTGAAATCGATGGCCGTCGAACCGCAGATGACGCGCCATTGGGACAAACAACTGGCGGCCTATGTCGCCGCCGGATTTCGCACCAATACGCTGTCGGCCATTGCCCGCGAGGGCGTGAACATGATCGGCAAGCTGGTCACCGTGATGACCCTCTGGCTCGGTGCGCGCCTGGTCATCGACGGCGAGCTGACTGTCGGCCAGTTGGTGGCCTTCAACATGCTTGCCGGTCGCGTCGCTCAGCCGGTGATGCGCCTGGCGCAGTTGTGGACGGATTTCCAGCAGACCGGCATTTCCATCCAGCGCCTGGGTGACATTCTCAACACGCGCGGCGAAATGCCCAGCAGCCAGAAGAGCGCGCTACCTCGGCTTACCGGACGCATCGAATTCGATCAAGTGGGTTTTCGCTATCGCGTCGACGCGCCGGAAGTGCTGCGCGACATTCGCCTGGTGGTCGAGCCGGGCGANNCCGGTTCGGGCAAGAGCACGCTGACCAAGCTGGTGCAGCGTCTGTATCTGCCGGAGCACGGCCGCGTCCTGATCGACGGCATCGATCTGGCCACCGTCGATCCCGCCTCGCTGCGCCGCCAGATCGGCGTTGTGCTGCAGGAGAACATGCTCTTCAACCGCAGCATTCGCGACAACATCGCGCTCGCCGATCCGGGCCTGCCGCTCGATACCGTGATACGGGCGGCGCGGCAGGCCGGCGCGCACGACTTCATCCTCGAGTTGCCGGAAGGCTACGATACAGTGGTTGGCGAGCACGGCGCCACGCTCTCGGGTGGGCAACGGCAGCGCATCGCCATCGCCCGGGCGCTGATCAGCGATCCGCGCATCCTGATTTTCGACGAGGCGACCAGCGCGCTCGACTACGAATCGGAGCGGGTCATCCACAACAACATGAAGTCGATCTGCCAGGGCCGCACGGTCTTGATCATCGCCCACCGCCTGTCGTCGGTGCGCGGTGCCAACCGCATCATCGTTCTCGATCGCGGCCAGATCGTCGAGGTCGGCAGTCATGCCGAACTGCTGAAGCACGAGGCCGGTCACTACTCGCGCTTGCACCGCTTGCAGGTGGGCTGACCGATGGCCATTGCCCTTCGCTTGCGATCGTTGGCCGACCTGTTCGGCCGTTACGGCCGCGTGTTCGGTGAGGCCTGGCGCGAGCGCAAGCGTCTGGAGCCGAAACCGCGGCGTAACCACGAAGCCGAGTTCCTGCCGGCCGCGCTCGAACTGCTGGAATCGCCGCCGTCGCCGGCGCCACGCCTGGCGGCGCTGCTGCTGGTGCTGTTCGCCGTGTTGGCCGTACTCTGGGCGGTGCTCGGCCAGATCGACATGGTCGCCACGGCGCGGGGCAAGATCGTCCCCGGTAACGGCAGCAAGACCGTGCAGCCGGTCGAGACCGCCGTGGTCAAGGCCATCCATGTCACCGACGGTCAGGAGGTGCGCGCCGGTGACGTCCTGGTCGAACTCGATGCTACGGCCGCGACCGCCGACCAGGCCAGGATTGGCGGCGATCTCGAATCCGCGCACCTGCAAGTGGCGCGGGCCAAGGCGCTGCTGACGGCCATCGACGGCGGCCTGCGGCCGCAGATCATCGGCGTCGGCGACATCTCGGGCGAGCGCCTGGCGCGCGAGCAACGCCTGCTGGTCGGACAGTCCGACGAGTTTCGGGCCAAGCTGACGCGTCTCGATGCCGATATCATGCGCCGTGAAGCCGAGCTGGCATCGACGCGGCAGATCGTTGCCAAGCTCGAACAGACGGTGCCCATGGCCCGCCGTCGCGCCCAGGACTTCAAGGATCTGGTCGACAAGAAGTTCATTTCCGAGCACGGCTACCTGGAGAAGGAACAGATCCGCATCGAACAGGAAGCCGAACTGGCGACGCAGAAGAGCCGCCTTGACGAACTGGCGGCCTCGCTGGCCGAAGGCCGTGGCCAGCGCCAGTCGCTGATCGCCGAGACCCGGCGGATTACCCTCGACAGCCTGGCCGACGGCGAGCAGAAGGCCGCTTCGCTCGCCCAGGAGCAGCT
>PMIF01000252.1:0-11878 GCA_003157035.1 Rhodocyclaceae bacterium | reverse complement strand
ACTGATGATCGTCGTACCGCGCGAAGATGCGCTCGAAGTTGAGGCCTTCCTGGAGAACAAGGACGTCGGCTTTGTCCGCGCCGGTCAGGTGTCGGCAGTGAAGATCGAGACCTTCCCCTATACCAAGTACGGCACCATCAACGCCACGGTCGCCCATGTTTCGGACGACGCCATTGCCGANNAAGAAGGGCCTGGTCTATTCGGTGCGGCTGCGCCTCGATCGCACCAACATCCAGGTGGACGACCGCCTGGTCAAACTGTCGCCCGGGATGGCGGCCAGCGCCGAGATCAAGACCGGCTCGCGCCGCGTCATCGAGTATTTCCTCTCACCGCTCTTGCAATACCAGCACGAGAGCCTGCAGGAGCGCTGAAGACCGCCTCAGGCAGCCAGCTGCCAGGGTGGCTGGGGGCCGAGTTGTTCGGCGAGAAAATCCATCAGCACGCGGACGCGGTGGGGTACGTAGCGGTTGCCCGGCAACACCACGTAGATGCCGAGTTCAGGCGTGTGGAAGTCCGTGAGGATGGGGCGCACCTGTTTCTCCGCCACCGCTTGCGCGGAAATGAAGGTCGGCGCATAGGTGATGCCGAAGCCGGCGATGCAGGCCTGCAAGAGAAAATCGCCGTTGTCGGCCTGCATGCGGTGACGGACCGGGAAGCTGGTTGCCCGGCCATCGATGACGAATTGCCAGGTGTTCGGTGTCAGGGCGCCGTTGTAGCCGAGGCATTGGTGATGGACCAGTTCGTCGGGATGCCGGGGTTCGCCGTGACGCGCCAGATACTCCGGGCTGGCGACCACCACCATGCTGCTGGAACTGATCCGGCGCACGACGTCGCCCGGCTCCAGGCGTTCGGCGATACGGACGGCGAGGTCGATGCCTTCCTCCAGCAGATTGCTCCGCCGGTCGCTGTAATCGACATCCAGATTGACTTCCGGATTGCGCGTGGCGAAGTCGAGTAACAGTGGCGACAGGTGGCGTAGGCCGAATGAGAGCGGCACACTCAGGCGGATCGGCCCGCGCGGAGCCAGGTTCTCTTCGTTGGCGCCCGATTCGGCCACATCGACCAGATTCAGGATGACCCGGCACCTTTCCAGATAGCTGGCACCGGCGCTGGTCAGGGCCAATCGCCGCGTGCTGCGGGCCAACAGCTTGACGCCGAGATGTGCTTCCAGTGCCGCGACCTGGCGGGTCACGACGGAACGGGCGACGCCCATCTGCTGCGCAACGACCGAGAAACTGCCTCGTTCGGCAACGCGGAGAAACAAGCGCATGGCATCCAGGCGATCCATTGTTGTCATTGTAGCAACAGCTAATTCCAGCCTGCCACCTATCTGCCGGCCNNTTGCCCAGGCCGCGCGCCATTGTCATCGTCAGTGCCCATTGGCATACCGAGCACCCGACGGTCGGATTGGCCAGCCAGTTCGAGACCATTCATGATTTCTCGGGTTTCCCCGAGGCCTTGTATTCGCTGCGCTATCCGGCCAGCGGCTGCCCGGAGGCGGCCAACGAAGTGGTGCGCTGCCTGACCGAGGCCGGCTTTCCGGTCGCTACGGATCGGCAGCGCGGCCTTGATCACGGGGCCTGGATTCCCTTGCGCCTGATGTTTCCTGACGCCGATGTGCCGGTGATTCCGCTGTCCATGCAAGGCCATCTCGGCAGCCAACATCACTTCGACCTGGGCCGAGCCCTGGCGCCACTGGCCGACAAAGGTTTTCTGATTCTGGCTTCGGGTAATCTGACGCACAACCTGCGCGACTTCCAGACGGCGGTCGCCAGCGGCGGCCAGGTGCCCGGCTACGTGCGCGAGTTCGCCGATTGGATTTGGCAGCGCATNNGAACGTTTCCATGCCGGCATCGACAGTTACGTATTGGCCATGGATGCCTTTGCCTTTCACCGTGGAGGACAAGCATGACACTCGAGAATCGCTATACGCCCGTCGCCATCGCCCTGCACTGGCTGATGGCCTTGCTGCTGGTCGGCTCGTTCAGCGTCGGCCTCTACATGACCGACCTGACGCTGTCGCCCTGGAAGCTCAAGGTCTACTCCTGGCACAAATGGGCCGGCGTCACGGCCTTCGGCCTGGTGCTGATACGCCTGCTGTGGCGCGCGCTGCATCGCCCGCCGACATTNNCTGATGGTGGCGATTCCGCTTGTCGGCTGGCTGATGAGTTCCGCCAAGGGTTTTCAGACCGTCTATTTCGGCGTGCTGCCGATTCCGGATCTGCTGGCCAAGGACAAGGCACTCGGTGATCTGTTGGCCAACGTTCATGCCGCGCTCGCTTACTTCCTGGCCCTGGTTGTCGCCGGCCATGCCGCGGCGGCGCTGAAGCACCACCTGTTCGACCGTGACGACATCATGATTCGCATGCTGCCCCCGTGGTGGCCGAGAAGATAGTCAAGCATCGTGTTGCCTGCCCGCCAATTCGTCTCACCCCCAACCCCCAACAGGAGTTCCAAAATGAAAACCCTTACGCTGTTCTCGCTTGCTGCTGCCTTCTCTGTCTCCGCGTTCGCTGCTCCGGAAACCTACGTGCTGGATGCCAATCACAGCTTCCCGACTTTCTCGTACAGCCACCTTGGTTACTCGGTGCAGACCAGTCGTTTCAACAAGACCACCGGCAAGGTGGTCCTGGACAAGGCTGCCAAGAGCGGCTCGGTGGATGTGACCATCGACATGACCTCAGTCGACACTGGTTCGCCGCTGTTCAACGGCCATATCCAGGGCGAGGAGCTTTTTGATACCGCCAAGTTCCCCGTCGCCACATTCAAGTCGACGGCGGTTCGCTTCGATGGCGACAAGCCGGCTGAGGTTGATGGTCAATTGACCATCAAGGGCATCACTCGGCCGGTGACCTTGCAGGTCAAGAACTTCCTGGCCATGGTGCATCCGATGATGAAGAAGGATGCCATCGGCGCCAACGCGACCACGGTGATCAAGCGCAGCGAGTTCAATATCGNNAATAGCCGGCGACGGCCGGCGGCAGGTTACTTGGCGCCGGCCTTGTTGATCGCCTCGTCGAGTTGGGCGCTTGGCATGAAGCCGGGAATGCGCGTGCCGTCGGCGAGAAACAGTGCTGGCGTGCCACGAACATTGAGACGGCGGCCGAGCTCGGTCACCTTGTCGATTGCCGTCGTGTCGCACTTGCCGCCGGCGGGGGGCGTGCCTTGCAGCATGTATTCGGTCCAGGCCTTGGCGCGATCCGGCGAACACCAGATCGCCTTCGACTTGTCGGTCGAATCGGCCGACAGAATCGGGTAGAGGAAGGTGTAGATGGTGACGTCGTTCAGGCCCTGGATCTCTTTCGCCAGCTTCTTGCAATAGGTACAGTTAGGATCCTCGAACGTAGCCAGCACGCGCTTGCCGTTGCCCTTGACCACCTTCACCGCCAGATCGAGCGGCAGATCGGAGAACTTGATTTGCGCCAGCTTGTTCTTGCGGTCCTCGGTCAGGTCCTTGTGGTTCTTGGTGTCGATGACGTTGCCGAGCAGTACATAGCTGACTTTCTCGTCGGTGTAGAGCACATCACTGCCGACAACCACTTCATAGAGATTGAGAAACCCGGCCTTGCGTACCGATTCGACTTTGTAAGTCGAGCCGAGGAAAGCTTCGACACCTTTCTTGATGTCGGCCTCACCGGCGACCACAAGCGTGGGAAGCGCCAGGATGCAAGCGGTGGCGAGGGCGAGTGTGGGTCTCTTCATGGTATCTCCAAGTGTGAAGTCGTGGTGCGAAGGCCGGATCTGGTTCACCAGCCTGCTGGGCGCCCGGAGGCCGAATTGCTCGGACGGCAATCTGCCGGAGAGCTGAGGGCAAGACGGGAAACCTACGAGTCGACCATTTTAGCCTAGGTTCGGTTCCCCGCCGGCTGTAGGCGCCGAGTGATCTTCTCGATCGGGTATAGGAACTGCCGGCCGAGCGGGCCATGCGCGGCGAAAGACGCCTCAGCTTGAGTCAGCAGCGTCGCTGCTGCTTCCCGTTGCCCGAGAGAAACCATGCAATCCGCAAGGCTAAGGCGCGCTTCGGCGAGCCAGGGGTTGTCGGGCGGACCGACGCGACTGCGTAAGTCCACCGCCCGTTGCAAGGCCGCCCGCGCGTGCTGGAGATCGCCATCGGCCAGGGCCGCACGCCCGGCACCGAGCAGTGCCCGTGCCTGCAAGACGCGATGGTAGCCGGCATCGGCATCGGCATCGATACGTGCTGCCACTGCTTCGAACTCTGCTCTTGCGGAGGAGACCTCGCCCCAGAGCAGTCGCATTTCGGCCCCAAGGACTTCAGCCAGGACCTTCTGTTGACCGAATCGCTGGCCGGACGGAGGAACGACGCTTTCGGCAAGTTCCAGCGAAGCTCGCGCGTCCGGTACCTTGTCCGCCACGACCTCGGCCTCGGCAAGATGGAGCAGCGCCAGCGCAGTCGGGGGCGACTCCTGACCGAGCGCCTCGGCGTAGATCGAGTGTGCCTCGCTGGTAGTGGCGATTGCCTGCGCTCCGCGACCGCGAACCGCGTGGATGCGCGATTCGGCGAGCAGGGCGGACGCCAGCAGCAGGCGCAGGTCCGGATTTGGTCGCAGGCTGGCGACCGTCGTCGCGATCAAGGCCTCGCTTTCCGAGAAACGCCCTTCGTCGAAATAGGCCAGGCCAAGGTCGAGCCGCATGCGTGCTTCGTCGATGGCGTTGCGCGTGGTCATTTTCCCAGCCTGCCGCACGGCCTCGCCCAACAGTGCCATGCCTTCCGCATGCTGCGGCCCCTCCCGGAGGACAGCGCCCAGTTGTGCCTTGATGGCCAGGGTCTCCGGATGCGCGGCGCCAAGCAGCCGCGTCGAGTCGCCCAGGGCGGCTCTCAGGGTGTGTTCGGCAGGAGTCATCAGTTCCGCGCCCCGCTGAATCTCTCCTACGAGAGCGGTTGCAGTACTGATGGAATATGAGCCTTTTCGAGATGTCTTGCGGATTGCAGCCAACGCGTCGTTTGCCGCCACGAGCGCCAGGTCGTGATGTCCGAGCAGTGCATGGGCGCGCGCTGTATCGATCAGTGCCGCTGAAACACCGCCAGTCGTAAGTGTCAAGTGGTCCAGTTGTCGCCAGCCGGTCAGTGCATCCGAGAGCAAGCGCAAAGCCTGTTTCGGATCGCAATAGAGTTCCACGCGCGCGGCGCTGACGAGATTCTCGCTGTGCTGGAGAATCTGGTCGGCGTTAGGCATCTGCGCCAACAGGTCGTTGGCGTGCCGCATGGTCGCCGTATCGCCCGCCGCCCAGGCCAGAGCGCTCAGATTGTTGACGCTGTCGAGCTTAGTCGCTGCTGAACTTTCGGGCATCTTGTCCAGAAGGGCGATACGATCCAGCGTCAGTTGTCGTGCCTTGTCCTGGTCGCCGAGACGGAAGAAGATTTCCCCGACGATGTCGAGCAACTCCGCACGGACTTCAGGCTGATCGGCAAACTTGACGCCGATGCTCCGGCTGCCATTCTCCAGCAGCTGCTTCGCAGTCAGTTGCTGGGCAGCTTCAAGGTCGCCCGCGGCGGGCAGGTTGGTGCGGAAGATGTCGATCATGAAGTCTTTGATCGACCTGGATTTTGCCTCCTCGGCCTTGGCCGTCTGGGTCTGCCTGTGCGCGATCTCTCGCTGGTCATTGGCCTTGCGCGCTTCCTCCTGCGCCGCGGTGCGAAAGTGCTCCGCCTCAGCCTGCTGCGCCTTGGCGTTGATCTCCTCCGTCCTGGCTTTGGCGCTCTCGTTTTGTGCGATCAAGGCCTGCTGTCGCGCCAGGAGAGCCTGCTGCTCCGCCCGGGCTTCTTGCTCGATGGCAATACGCGCCTGCCAGACGACGCCGGAAACGCCGGCGACGGCGGAAACCATTACCGCAGCGCCTGCGGCAACACCGAGGGAGTGGCGTCGGACGAATTTGCCGGTCCGGTACGAGATCGCATCGGGGCGGACGCTGACCGGTTTGCATGCCAAATAGCTCTCCAGGTCGTCCGCCAGCGCGAGTACCGATGGATAGCGCTCGCTGGGCTTCTTGCGCAACGTCTTGGCCAATATGTTCTCAACATCGCCGCTCAGCAGCCGCTTCAGTCGCTCCGGAGTCGTCGAACGCAGCTCGGCACGCTGCGCAAGTTCCGCCGCCGTCACATGGCCGCTCAGGCCGGCCGAGAGCGGCCGAGCCTCGACTTCGACTATGGCGCGAGCGATGCGTGCCATGCTCGGTGACGTTTCACCATAAGGCCAGCTACCGGTCAGCAATCGATAAAGGACGACACCCAACGAGTAGATGTCCGTCGCCGTCGTGATCGGATTGCCTTCGATCTGTTCCGGCGCGGCGTACTCTGGCGTCATGCCGGCGCCAGCAACGCGCGTAAGCGGCGATGCGGTCGCGGCCGAGTCGGCCTCAATGAGCTTGGCAACGCCGAAGTCCAGCAGCTTGGCTTGGCCGTCCGCCATGACCAAGATGTTCGCCGGCTTGATGTCTCGATGCACCACAAGCGCGATATGCGCGTGCGCTACAGCCTTGCACACCTGCAGGAACAGGCGGATGCGACTCGCAATGTCGAGCTTGCGCTCGTCACAGTAGGTATCGATGCGTTCGCCGCCAATGTATTCGAGCACCAGATATCGTTCGCCATCGGGCAGGATTCCGGCATCCAGCAGACGGGCGATGTTGGGATGATCCAGGCGGGCAAGAATCTGCCCCTCGAGCGCGAATCGCTCGCGAGCGAAATCGTCTGCCACGGCATCGCGCAACATCTTGATTGCGACGCGGCCTTCGTAGATGCCGTCGTGCCGTGTCGCCAACCAGACATGGCCCATCCCGCCGACGCCAAGCGATTTTTCCAGGGACCAGGGGCCGATACGGGAGACCTTGGCCGGAACATCCTCGGGTATCTCACAGGTGCCGATGGCGTCCACGGCTGATCCGGCGAGAAAATGGGTGGCATCTGCTCGCTCGCCGGCACGGATCAGGGTCAGCAACTCCTCGTAGGCACCTGGTGGTACTTCGCGACGGATCCGTGCCAAACCCGCATCTCGTTGCTCGACCGGGAGTTCGAACCAGCGACCGAAGAGGGCCAGTGCGTTGTGCTCGTCGTCGCTTGCGCCTCGATTGCCGGACGTCACGCCGGGCCCTGCAGGTAGTTAAACAGGAAGGCGCGCGCCTTGTACCAGTCCCTCTTCACGGTCGGCACGGAAACCTCAAGCAACTCGGCAATTTCCGCCTCGGTCAGGCCGCCGAAGTAACGCATCTCGACCACTTGGTGACAACGCGGATCCAGGCGCTCCAGGTCGGCCATCGCGTGATTGAGGTCGAGCAGAGATTGCTCATCGACGATTACTTCGCCAATGCCTGTCTTAAGGCATGTCACCTGGTTGGCGCCGCGCTTCTGGGCTTGTCGCTCACGCACGTAATCGATGATCACCGTCCTGATCACGGTCGAAGCATAGGTGAAGAACGCCTTGCGGTTGGGAAAGTCGGCCGCCGACCGGCTGGCGTCTATCCGCATGTATGACTCGTGCAGGATTGCCGGTGCATCCATGGACATGGTGCCCATTCGTGCCAGCCGGTTGCGCGCGACCCGGGTGAGCTGAGCATAAAGTGCCCGATAGAGCTTGTTCTTTGCCTGTGGATCACCACTCGCGGCTTGCTGCAGAAGAAAAGTGATCGTCCGCGGGTCCTCGGAATGCGTCTTCATGTTATCGCTGCTCTTGGTTCAGATCGAAGTCGACGGCGCCAATACGCCGGCCGACTGCCCGGACAACTCGCCAACGACATTCATCGATGTCAAGGCGTGATCCATTCTAAGGGCGGTTTGCGTTCCTACCCCATGTTCGATTGACCAGCTTGCCGATCGTGGTTCGGTCTGGCGGTCGTCTTTGCATTAACCAACTTGAGGAACCCACATGAGTGCGGTCAGAAACGCGGTACACCGTCTTCTCGCAATATGTCTCACTGCTGGCGCTGTGCTGTATGCCTCTCTGGCGACGGCAGCGCTGTATGGCCCCGCCACGGTGCTACCGGCCTATCACGGGAGTCCGCCCATTAGCGGTTTTGGGCCGCTCGACATCGGTTTGGGCAACCTCAACGGTGACGCCTACATTCATGACATGCTGTTGATCAAGGCGGTCGCCAGTTCCTCTAGTGACGAATCACTGGTCGAGTACATGCAGGATGCGTTGGGTATCCCCAACCCGGTGGCCGGCTATAACACTCTGAACTTCTCCGGATCGATCTCCGGACCGACGAGTATCGCGATGGGCGACCTCAATCACGACGGCAAGCTCGACTTCGTGGTGGTCGACGATGGGGCCGGCGTTGTCGTCGTCCTCGGCGACGGCGCGGGCAACTGGGGTCTCAAACAATCTCTGCCTATCCCAAACATGATTCAACCAGGAAAGGTACTGATTCGCGACGTCAATGGCGATGGCAATCCCGATCTGATCTATTCAGCAGCCGGTATGGACGTCTTAAGCGCTTCGATACATATCGGCGTATTGCTCGGCCACGGCGACGGCACCTTCGAGTCACCGATCGAGCTGGGCACTGCCAATAGCCAGTTTTACGGGGAATATACTTTGGTGGTCAGGGACTTCGACGGTGACGGCAAACCCGACCTGATGTTCGTCGGCGGCGAGGAAGGCGTCCTTTTCTTCAAGGGCAATGGCGACGGCACATTCCAGGGCCGGACGATCGTCACGACCCACTCGGCCATGACTCAGGCCGGCATCAAGAATCTGCAGGCGAGCGCCGCGACAGTCGCCGACATCGATGGCGACGGCAAGCTCGACTACGTGTTCGCATCGGATAGAGAGGTCTATTGGATCAAGGGCAACGGTAATGGCTCCTTTTCTGCCCCGCGGCTGATCGGCACCTATCCCAAGGCCAGCGACGGCGTCACCCATGTCTTCGTTGCCGATTTCAACGGCGATGGTCGCATGGATGTGGCCATTGCTGGAAGTATCTTCGTGCAAAGCACAACAAACAACACCTTCACCCTTGAAGAGAACATCGGCTGGGGTTCGGATACCGAAATTCTCGGCATCGCCGACTTCAACGGCGACGGTCGTCCGGACCTGATCACCAGAGCCAACGACCCGAGCATGTTCGCAGTGTTCTATTCGGTGGCAGGCTCGATTCAGAACGTTGTCGCCGGCGGCGACGACCAATCGACCGCGATCAACACGCAGTTCGCCGTGCCGCTGACCATCAAGGTGACGGATGCGACGAACGTGGGTGTGCCGGGTATTCAGGTCGACTTCTCTCCGCCCGTGAGCGGCGCCTCGGCCAGCGTCGGCAACTACTGGTCCACCACCGACCAGGCCACCGGCCTTGTTACTGCCAACCTCACGGCGAACGGCATCACCGGTTGTTATGACGTCGCTGTCAGGGGAACGAACCCGGGCACTGGTGCCATCGTATTCATGCGGACCATCGCCAATCTGTGCAATATCGGCCCGGACAAAATGACGGTCAGCCAGGGCGGCTCGCAGGGGACCACGATTTCGACCGGCTTTCCCACGCCGCTGGAAGTGCTGGTGGTCGACGGTAGCAATGCGCCGAAGCCAGGCGTTGTCGTGACCTTCAGCGCACCGATCTCCGGAGCGAGCGCCCAGTTGTCGGCGCTGACTGCCACGACAGGTGTTAACGGGATCGCCTCGGTCACGGCCACGGCCAACGCAATGACTGGAACCTATACGGTGGTGGCCAGCGCGCCCGGCGAGACGCCGGTGAGCTTCCTGCTGACCAACAGCGTTGCCCCCGGCAATGCTGCGCAGATCGTGTTGAATTCCGCGTATGACACCCAGACAACGCAGATCAATCACGCCTTCAGCTCGCCGTTCCGTGTCGGGGTGGTCGATTCGTCGAATGCCGCGGTGGTTGGCGCCACCCTGGTGTTCACACCTGTTCCCGATCCGGTAACCGGTGCCTCGGTAACCCTGCCGGCGCCGGCAACGGCGACGACCGATGCCTCCGGCTGGGCGACCATTCAGGGTACGGCCAACGGCTATGCCGGCCACTACAACGTGACCGTGGCAGTGCAGGGCAACAGCGGCGTTTCGCAAAAATCGCTGACCTTGACCAACGTTGCTCCCAACCCAGGTGCCATCGCTATCGTTGCCGGCTCGGGACAGAACACCAACGTCAATACGCCCTTCGTCCAGACGCTGCAAGCCCATGTGACTGACGGCCTGGGTGCGGATGCGCCACAAGTGACTGTGATCTTCGTGCCGCCGGCCACCGGCGCGGGCGCCATTGTCTCGCCGCTGACGGCGATCACCGACGCCAACGGCATCGCGCAAGTCCAGGTGGCGGCCAATGACATGGCGGGTAGCTACCAGGTGGAAGCGCGCGTCTATCGCCGCGGTGGCGCGCAGGGGAACCTGGCCCCGTTGTCGGCCTTCTTCAACCTGACCAACAATGCGGCGCCAGTGCCGCCGCCGCCCGCGCTGGGGGGCACGGCGACGCCGGTACCGACCCTGTCGACCTGGGCCCTGCTGCTGCTACCAGTGCTGATGTTGTTGTCCCTGTCCTCGATGTCCTATTCGACTGAGCGCAAAGGCCGCGCGCAGCGATAACCCTTCATTCCCACTGAGAGACCCAATATGAACTCTGAAATGTCCAGGCCCGGCAATGGCAGGGCCCGTTTCAGCGGTGGTTCGTTTGCCCGCCGGCTGCTGCCGGCGGCCTGCATCGCCGCCGCCTTGACGCCGGCGTTGGTAGAAGCGGCGGTGATCTTCCCGCTGTCCTATCCGGCCGATAACCAGTACAGCGTCGACTTGCCGTACTCGGTTTCCTATCCCGCCCACGGCAACGCGAGCGTTACCGGCCAGGGCAGCAACCTTTCGGGAGCCGCTTTCACCGTCGACGTGACCGACGTCACCACCGGTTCGCCCAGCTTCTTCGGCGTGTATGGCTCCGACACTCAGGAAGGCGTGCCCTGGGACGATGCGTCCGGACTGTTGACGGACGGCAACGTCAAGTCCTGGGCGATCGACAGCAACGGCAGCCCCGGCGTGCGCAAGATCACCATCACTTTCGTCACGCCAGTGACGGCCTTGAAGTTCGCCGTCACCGACATTGATGTCGGCGGCGAGCAAGTGCAGGTGCAGGCCTTCCCGACCGTCTCAGGCGGCAGCGCAATTGCCTTGACCGATCACAATCTCGCCCCGGCCAATCCGACGTCGGTGCCGTCACTCGCCCAGGGCGTGGCGCACACCGGCAACGACGCCTACGTCGTCGATTCGACCAAGGTGACGGCGGTAGGCAGTGGCGTCTATGCCAATTCCGCAAGCGCTCCAGTTAGCAACTCGAGTGCTTCGGTTCTGTTCGCCTACGACGATAACCAGCCCGTCGGCCGCATCGAGATCACTTTCAACAATACCGGTAACAGTGGTATCTGGATCGCGGGCCTGAGCTTCAACGACCCGCCACCTCTCCCGCCACCGCCACCCCCGGTAGACACGACCACTGCTGTGCCGACACTGTCGCAATTGGGCCTGATCGCGCTCGCCGGCCTGCTCGCTGGCTTTGGCGCAATTGAGCGCAGGCGGCGCGCCTAGGTCCGTTGTGCAAGGAGATTAGACAGAGAAGGTGAGCTACTTGAGCCGGTGGGGACGTTTGTGGGTAGGTTCAACACCATCTGGCAACTCGAAAGTCCCAATAGGGAAACTGTCCGAGGGACGCCCCAGGGTGGGCCACATACCCCGGCGCCTGTCGCCGGTTCCGCCTTGACAAGGCAGCCCGCCAAGGCCGATAATCCGCCCCCTTTGCAGCATGGTGATGTAGCTCAGCTGGTTAGAGCGACGGATTCATAATCCGTAGGTCGAGGGTTCAAGTCCCCCCATCACCACCAGATTACAAGAGGCTCGGCAAGCATATCAGCTCGCCGGGCCTTTGTGTT
>PMIF01000042.1 GCA_003157035.1 Rhodocyclaceae bacterium | reverse complement strand
CGGCGAAACCAACACCGACGACCTCTCGCCGGCACCGGATGCCTGGAATCGCCCGGACATTCCCTTCCATGGGCTGGCCATGCTCAAGAACGCCCGCGATGGCATCGTCCCCGACGAGCCCGGCGTCAAGGGCCCGATCAAGCTGATCGAAGAGTTGAAGCAGAAGGGCCATCCGGTCGCCTACGTCGGCGACGTGGTCGGCACCGGCTCCAGCCGCAAGTCGGCCACCAACTCGGTGCTTTGGTGGACCGGTGACGACATCCCGTTCGTGCCCAACAAGCGCTTCGGCGGCTACTGCCTCGGCGGCAAGATCGCGCCCATCTTCTTCAACACGCAGGAAGATGCCGGCGCCTTTCCGATCGAATGCGATGTGGCGCAACTGAACATGGGCGATGTCATCGACATTTACCCCTACGACAAGAAGGTCGAAAAGAACGGCCAGACAGTTGCCACCTTCGCCTACAAGTCCGAAGTCCTGCTTGATGAAGTACGCGCTGGTGGCCGCATCAATCTGATCATCGGTCGCGGCCTCACCACCAAGGCGCGCGAGTTCCTCGGCCTGCCCGCCTCGACGCTTTTCCGCCTGCCGCAGGATCCGGTCGACACCGGCCGCGGCTATACCCTGGCGCAGAAGATGGTGGGCCGAGCCTGCGGATTGCCGGAAGGCCGGGGCATCCGTCCGGGAACCTACTGCGAGCCGAAGATGACCTCGGTCGGCAGTCAGGACACCACCGGTCCGATGACCCGCGACGAGCTCAAGGACCTCGCCTGTCTGGGATTTTCCGCCGATCTGGTCATGCAGTCCTTCTGTCACACTGCCGCCTATCCGAAGCTGGTGGACGTCAAAACCCATCGTACGCTGCCGAGCTTCATCACCGCACGCGGCGGCATCAGCCTGCGCCCAGGCGACGGCGTCATCCACTCGTGGCTCAACCGCTTCGTTCTGCCCGACACCGTCGGCACTGGCGGCGACAGCCACACGCGCTTCCCGATCGGTATTTCCTTCCCGGCCGGCTCGGGTCTGGTCGCCTTCGGCGCCGCCACTGGCGTCATGCCGCTCGATATGCCGGAGTCGGTGCTGGTCCGCTTCAAGGGCAAGCTGCAACCCGGCGTCACCCTGCGCGACCTGGTCAACGCAATTCCCTTGTACGCGATCAAGCAAGGCCTGCTCACGGTCGAGAAGAAGGGCAAGAAGAACATCTTCTCCGGCCGCATCCTGGAAATCGAAGGTCTGCCCGATCTCAAGGTGGAACAGGCATTCGAACTGTCCGACGCCTCTGCCGAGCGCTCCGCTGCCGCCTGTACCGTGCGCCTCAACAAGGAGCCGATTGCCGAATACCTGCGCTCCAACATCACACTGATGAAGTGGATGATCGCCAACGGCTACGAGGATGCGCGCACCCTGGCCCGCCGCGTCACCGCCATGGAAGCCTGGCTGGCCAAGCCTGAGCTCCTTCAGCCGGATGCCAACGCCGAGTACGCGGCGACCATCGAGATCAACCTCGCCGACGTCAAGGAACCCGTCGTCGCCTGCCCGAACGACCCGGACGACGTCAAGCTGTTGTCCGAAGTCGCCGGCGACAAGATCGACGAAGTCTTCATCGGCTCGTGCATGACCAACATCGGCCACTTCCGCGCCGCGGCCCACATCCTCGACGGCAAGAGCGACTCAGTTGCCAACAGCGCCACTCGCCTGTGGATCGCACCGCCGACCAAGATGGACGCCATGATGCTGAACGAGGAAGGCTACTACTCGATCCTGGGCAAGTCCGGCGCGCGCATGGAGATGCCGGGCTGCTCATTGTGCATGGGCAACCAGGCGCAGACCAGGAAGGGCGCAACGGCCATGTCGACTTCGACACGCAACTTCCCGAACCGATTGGGCATCGACACCCGCGTCTATCTCGGCTCGGCGGAATTGGCTGCGGTCTGCGCCTTATTGGGCAAGATCCCGACCGTCGCCGAGTACATGGCGCACGTCAAATCACTCGAAGCCAAGGCTGCCGACATCTATCGCTACATGTCCTTTGACCAGATCGGCGAGTTCCAGGAAGCTGCGGCGACGGTCGCCACCTGACAGGCGCAAGTCCGTCCAGCGCCAGTACGCGACGCCTCCGGCCGCAAGTCCGGAGGCGCTTTTCGTTCAGCTCGGCCGCCGGCGCTCGCGAAACGCTGGCCACGGCAACCCGTGGCGCCATACAATCCCGCCTCGCCATGCCGCTCCTATCCATCAGTCACGCCGACCTGGCCTTTGGCCACGTCGCCCTCCTCGACGACGCGAACTTCCAACTCGACCCGGGCGAGCGGGTGGCGCTGATTGGCCGCAACGGCAGCGGCAAGTCGTCGCTGCTGGCGGCACTTGCCGGCGATAGCCGGCTCGATGACGGCGAAGTCTGGCGCCAACCGGGATTGAGGCTTGCCTATGTGCCTCAGGAGCCGCTTTTCAACGGCGAGTCGACGGTCTTCGAGGCCGTCGTCGCCGGCATGGGCAAGGCGACCCAACTGCTTGCCCAATGGCACGACGTATCGCACCGCCTGGCCGAATCGACCGCTGGCCACACCGAACTGCTGCCGGAGTTGAATCGCTTGCAGCACGACCTGGAGGCACTGGGCGCCTGGTCAGCCGCATCGCAGGCCGAACGGGCTATCGAGCGCTTCTCGCTCGATGCCGAGGCCCGCGTCGGCACCTTGTCCGGCGGTCAAAAGAAGCGCCTGGCGCTGGCGCAAGCCCTGGCCGCGGAGCCTGAGTTGCTGCTGCTCGACGAGCCGACCAACCATCTCGATCTCGCCGCCATCGAATGGCTGGAGGACTTGCTGCTCGCTTCCGGCATCACGCTGTTGTTCGTCACTCACGACCGCCGCTTTCTCGACCGTTTGTCCACGCGCATCATCGAGCTCGATCGCGGCCGGCTGGCAAGTTTTCCGGGCTCGTTCGCCACCTACCTGCAGCGCAAGACCGAGATGCTGCGCGATGAGGCCATCCAGGACGCCAAGTTCGACAAGTTCCTCGCCCAGGAGGAGGTCTGGATACGCAAGGGTGTCGAGGCAAGACGCACGCGCAACGAGGGCCGCGTGCTCCGGCTCGAGTCGCTGCGCCGCGAACGCGCCGCGCGGCGCGAACGCCTGGGTCAAGCGCGCCTGGCGCTGTCTGCCGGCGACAAGAGCGGCCAGTTGGTGGTCGAACTGGCCGATGTCGGCAAGTCCTTCGGCGACAAGACGGTCGTCCGCGACTTCACGACGCGTATTCTGCGCGGCGATCGCATCGGCATCATCGGCGCTAACGGCGCCGGCAAGACGACACTGCTGCGCCTGATACTCGGTGACCTGCAACCCGACTCGGGAGCGGTGCGTCAGGGTACGCGCCTCCAGATCGCCTACTTCGACCAGTTCCGTACCGCACTCGATCCCGAAGCCATGATTGCCGATGTCATCTCGCCGGGATCTGACTATGTCGAAATCAACGGCACCAAGAAGCATGTCGTCGGTTACCTCGGCGACTTCCTCTTCGCGCCGGCACGCGCCCGCTCGCCGGTGAAGTCGCTCTCGGGCGGTGAGCGCAACCGCCTACTGCTGGCGCGACTGTTCGCGCGCCCGGCCAATGTGCTGGTGCTGGACGAGCCAACCAACGACCTCGACATCGAAACGCTCGAGTTGCTGGAAAACCTGCTGGTCGAGTATCCCGGCACGCTGCTGCTGGTGAGCCNNCGAGCCGACCAACGACCTCGACATCGAAACCCTGGAACTGCTCGAGGAACTATTGCAGGACTACCCAGGCACGCTGTTCCTGGTCAGCCACGATCGGACCTTTCTCGACAACGTGGTCACGCAAACCATTGCCGCCGAAGGCGGCGGCATCTGGAAAGAATACGCCGGCGGCTACGAGGACTGGCTGCGCTGTCGCAAGGAAATTGTGGCGGCGGATCGCCCTGCCGCCAGGCCCGCCGACCTCAGGCTCACAGCGAAGCCGAAATCCGCCAAGCTCACCTGGAAGGAGCAGCGCGAGCTGGAAGCATTACCGGACCGAATCGCGACACTTGAAACCGAGCAAACGGCACTGACGCGACAACTCGAGGATCCGGCGCTGCATGCCAAGCCACCGCGCGAGGCAGCCGAAATCGCCACCCGACTGACGGCAATCGACGCGGAATTACTCGCCCTGCTCGAACGCTGGGAGGCGCTGGAGAAGCGCGCCTAGTATTGGTCCACGGTCACGCAACCATGATGCCGGCGCGCCTTCATTTGCGCTCCTCTTCCGCCTCGTAGGCTGACGGACTAACGCCAGCATGGGCGAGAAACTCACGCAGATACTTGATGGCAGTACGGTCGAGCACGTTGCTGTGATGCGGGTGGTGCAGGTAGGCCTCGGCACGGTTGAGCTTGACGTGGAACCGTGCGCCATGAGCCGGTTCGACCGTGGCACCCAAATGACTGAGCAGCGACTCAACCTCCCGCCAGTGAACATTGGCACTGATCGGATCGTGAAATAGGGTCCGGAGCAACTGCGCGTGCTTGTGGCTCATGGTGATTCACCTCCTGACGAATCACCATCCTAGCAAGGAATGTCGGCTGTCCGGGATTTGCCACCTGCCGTCGCCAACGGCGACTAGACAACCAGGGCTGCCTGGCTTTCCTCGTGGCAAGGCATCTTTGCCTCTGCCTGGTGGCAGCGTTGGCAGACTCCGACCTTGTCGAACCAAAGGGCAAAATCACGATTACAACCCGTGATGTCCACCGCGCCCAATTGGTGCTGGGCGATCATCAGCGCACCAAGACCACCCATGTCGCCACCACGACAGCGGCTAATATCGAGGGTCAAGGGAAGGTTCTTTTCCAAGGCCAGGACGCGCGCATCACGCATGACCCGCCATGTTTCATAGCCCAGGCGCCCCCTGATCGTGACGGCAACCCTGTCTGGCAGTACCACGAATGCTGCACTCATCGCCGACTCCTTGTTATCTCATTGTCCTGTCTGACTGTGACAGCTCTCTGTGACACTCAACTTACCCTGGCATCGCGACAATGTAAATTCATCAGAAGTCATATGCACTTTGTCGTAGAGGCTCTCTCCATAAGGTCCGCCGGACAGCGATGGCGACGCATCGTGCGCTCCCTCGCAAATGTCAAAGCACCAGCGTAGGATTATCGTGGCCTGGTTTACGCGACCGAAATGGAGAATAGCCATGCCCCGATTCAGCTACTGGTTTCTGCCACCCTTGCTCCTGGTTGGCTGTGCCGCGCCGGCACCGATTGGTTTTGATCTCGTCGACCAACAATCCGTGGTTCACCACGGGACAATCCACATCGCCGAACAGACGATCGAAGCCATGATCGCGGGCAAGCACTTCGAGGGCTTCTACCTGCTCGCCGACAGCACAACCGTGACGACGACAACGGCGCTGTCCGCTAGACGATCGCACACTTTCCACTCGGTCTCGTCGATAATGTCCAACGTCGGGCGTGCGCTACTGACTGCCAGTGACGGCGAACGCATCACTTGCGAGTTCCTGTTCGAGGATCAGCGCGCCATCGGTGATTGTCGAGCGTCCTCCGGACAGGTCTTTCAACTGATCGCCAACGGCACGAAGCCCTAGCGCCTGCGCTAACAGATCGAACGCCAAAGCCGGGCGCGGTTACCTACCAGTCGGCTCGCTTGGGTTTGCCGCCCGTTCGCCTTATAATCAAGCTTGGAATTGCCGTCCCGACTTCGCGGACTGGCGAATGCGGGCGGCTCTGCTAGGACCCTTATGGAAATGGAAACGGATTCAGATACTCCAAACGTCCCCGAAACTCCGGAGACCCAGGATTCAGCGCCACCGCCACCGATACCGGGTGTAGACCCGCGTCGGCGGCTGCGGGATCTATTGTCGATTCCTGAGCGCGACCGCACGGACGCTCAGTGGGATGAGATCAACGAACTGGAAATTCAGCTGGCGCCGGGCAATCGCGCGCCACCTGGAACGGTGCCGGGAAGCGGCAACCCGCGTCCGCCGTTTCCCCAGAATCAGAAGAAACGTCCACAAAAGAACGACAAGCTCGGCGGCAAAGGCCGGCGGCCGCGAAAACCGCAGCTATAGGGACAACTCCCGTAACTGGCCACTTGCCGGCTCAGAGTGGCGTCGGGTTCCGACGCCACCGATTTTCAGTGCTGGCCTTCGGCGACGGCTAGCATGCGTTCGGTTCTCTTGCGTCGGGCTTCTTCCGGCGTCAAGCCGATCAGCGACTCGGGAGTAAGAGGAACGTCCCAGAGTTGCTGAAACAGGTCCACCTCTTCTCCGGAATCCAGGTGGGCACGATAGACCTTGCTCTGATAGGCCGGCGCGTTTGGCAGCGCGACCAGTTTGACCGACTGGATGATCACGACAACCTCCTCTGCATGATTGGCCACTATCCTGAGCCCAGTGACCACCCCTATTAAGGTCAAGAATGGGGCCAAAAGTCCTTCTAGTTCGAGTTGAAAATCGCCGCGGGCAGTGCTCGATCGTCGCTTGCCCGGCAGGAGGAATGCCGCTGCAGGTAGTAAGATAGCGCCATGAACGAGCAGGCTGCAGCCGCCACATTGCTGTTTGTCGACGACGAGGCAAGCATTCTTGCCTCACTGCGCCGCCTGTTCCGTCCCCATGGCTACAAGATTCTGGTCGCCAATGGCGGCGCCGAGGGACTCCAGATGCTGGAGCAGGAAAAGGTCGACCTGGTCATTTCGGACATGCGCATGCCGGAAATGGATGGCGCGCAATTCCTGGAAAAGGTACGGGGCCGATGGCCAGGTATCGTCCGCATCCTCCTGACTGGCTACGCCGATATCGCGTCGACCATCGCGGCCATCAACCGCGGCGAGATCTATCGCTACATTGCCAAACCCTGGGACGACAACGAGATCGTCCTCACAGTGCGCGACGCCTTGGTACGCCAGCGCCTCGAACTGGAAAACGCTCGACTGGTCGAATTGACCCAGCAGCAGAACGAGGAACTGAAGGGACTGAATGCCAGTCTCGAACAGAAGGTCGCTGATCGCACAACCCAGTTGCGCCAGACACTGACGTCGCTGGAAAAGGCACACCAGGCGCTAAACAAGAGCTTCATGACTTCGGTAAAGGTCTTTTCCGGACTGATGGAGTTGCGCGGCGGCCGTCTTGCCGGCCACAGTCGCCGAGTTGCCGAACACGCCCGAGCGCTGGCTCAGCGCATGGATTGCAGCGAACAGGAAACGCAGGACATTCTGCTGGCTTCATTGCTCCACGATATCGGCAAGATAGGCTTGCCGGACGATCTGCTCGACAAGCCTTTCAACGTACTGACTGGGCAGGCGCGTGCCGAGGTCATGAAACACCCGCTGACTGGCCACAACGTCCTGATGGGCGTCGACCAATTGCACGCTGCGGCTCTGATTGTCCGCCATCATCACGAGTACTATGACGGCTCCGGTTATCCCGACCGCCTGGCTGCCATTGCCATTCCACTCGGGGCACGGATTCTTGCCGTCGCCAACGAATATGACGCGGTGCAGCTTGGCACGCTTACTCAGCGGGCGTTGAATACGAACGAGGCATTGGCATTCCTGGTCGAGAACCGCGGCCGTCGCTATGATCCGGCGGTAATCGACGCCTTCTCGCGCCTGCAAGCGGAGTCAAACACGCAGACGGCCACCGAACGGCCATTGCGCCCTGCCCAGCTTCAGCCCGGGATGGTTCTAACCCGCGATCTAAACCACCACGACGGCTATCTCCTACTCGCCCGTGACCATACGGTTGACGCTGCAGTCATCAGGGAATTGCGCCGTCTTGAAGACAGTGACCACCAACCCCTGCTGCTCTACATTCGTCAGGAAAGCTCATGAGCCACATTGCCATTGTCGACGACGAGGTCGCCATCCTGCACGCTTTGCGGCGTCTCTTGAAAGCTGTGCCGTGCGCCTACGGCAACCAGGTGTTTCCGCTCCGTGTCGATATCTTCAACTCGCCAGCGGCCGCGCTGGATAGCCTGTCGCATGTGCCCTACGATCTCATTCTGACCGACTACCGAATGCCCGAGATGGATGGCGTGACACTGCTGACTGAAGCACGCGCACGTCAGCCGGATGCAGCGCGCCTGATTCTTTCCGGCTACGCCGACCTCAATGTCCTGGTGAGGGCCATCAACGAAGTCGAAATATTCCGCTTCATCGCCAAGCCATGGAACGACTACGAACTGGTCGCCGCCATCGGTCAAGCCCTGCACAACCGTGAATTGCTGCTCGAGAATCGCAGACTGGCCGACGAGACGAGGGTCAAGGCTGGCAACATGTCGGCGCAAGAATTGGAAGCAAAGCGCCTGGAAGCACTGGAGCCGGGAATCACCAAAGTCAATTGGGCCGAGGACGGTTCGGTGGTTCTGGATGCCGAGTTCCAGGACCTCGACAAGACCTGATCGCCTGCCAATGGGATGATCGATCCGCTAGAAAGGACTGCAGCATGGAAGCCTTTGTCTGGGATGAGCGTTTCGTAACCGGAATCGATATCGTCGACCTCCAGCATCATCACCTGGTCGACGTCGTCAATGATGTCGGCGACTTGCTGCTTGGCGGCAGCCAGGTCCCGGAGAGCAGAGTGCAAAGTCTGTTCAAGGATCTTGCCGACTATGCGGTGAAGCACTTCGCCGACGAGGAACGGCTGATGAAGGAAGCGCATCTCGATGCCCGCCATGCCGATGTCCATACACGCCATCACAAGGAGTTTATCCAGCAAGTGGTCTCGATGTGGAAATCACGCGGGACAATGAAGAACCCGGCGGAAGTCTTACACGGGTTTCTTGCCTCCTGGCTGACCTTCCATATCCTCTCCGAAGACCAGGACATGGCGAAGCAGATCGCCCTGGTTAACAAGGGCACGCTACCCGACGAAGCCTTCGAGTTGGAACATCGGCAAGTGGACAGCAGCGCCTCAGCGTTGTTGGATGCTTTGCACAAGCTCTACAGCGTTCTCTCGGCGACCAACCAGGACTTGGCGGAAACAAACCTGCACCTGGAAGAAAAGGTTGCCGCGCGCACGCAGCAATTGGTAGAAGCCAATGGCCAGCTGGCAGAGGAACAAGAGCAACTGAAGGCATTGCTGAAGAAGGTGGAAGAAGCGCAGAACCAGTTGCTGCAGTCGGAAAAGATGGCGGCCATCGGCCAGTTGGCAGCGGGCGTCGCCCATGAGATCAACAATCCGATCGGCTTCGTCAATTCCAACCTCGGCACCTTGCAGGGCTACATCGAAAAGTTGCTTGTCGTCATCGACGCCTATGAGCAATTCGCGACGCCGGCAGCACCGGACGCGATCCAGGCAGCCAAGGCCGAAGCCGATCTCGACTTCCTGCGTGAAGATGTGCGGGCCCTGCTCAAGGAATCGCAGGACGGCCTGGCGCGAGTGAAGAAGATTGTCCAGGACCTGAAGGAGTTCTCCCATGTCGACGAAGCCGAATGGCAGGACGCCGATATCAACGAAGGGCTGGAGAGCACGCTCAATGTCGTCTGGGCAGAGCTGAAGTACAAGGCGGAAGTCATCCGTCAATACGGCGAAATTCCGGCGGTCCACTGCATCGCAGCTCAAGTGAATCAGGTGTTCATGAATCTGCTGGTCAACGCCGCCCAGGCCATCGAAGAGAGGGGAACCATCACGGTTCGATCTGGCAGCGAAGGCGATTCCGCCTGGGTCGAGATTCAGGACACCGGTAAGGGCATGGCCGCGGAAACCGTCAAACGCATTTTCGAACCCTTCTTCACGACCAAACCCGTCGGCAAAGGCACTGGCCTCGGACTGTCGCTGTCGTATGACATTATCGTCAAACGCCACGGCGGTCATTTCGATGTCAGGAGCGCTCCGGGCGAAGGCACGACTTTCCGGGTCTGGTTGCCCATTGCAGGACCGCGGAGCTGACATTGACGGCCAGTATGACTGCCGATAGCGATAGCAGTCTCTATCGACAGATCGTCGAGAACACTTCCTTCGGCCTCTTGTTGACCGATCTCGACGGCAACATCCTCTATGCCAACCCTCGACAGTGCGAGGCCAGCGGGTATGCCGTCGACGAACTGATCGGCCGCAACACGCGTCTGTTCCGTTCGGAAAAGACACCGATCGAGCTGTACCGGCAACTCTGGGCAACCATCGCTGCCGGCGGCATTTGGCATGGCGAGATGATCAACCGCCGCAAGAACGGTGACTTGGTCAATGAATATATTCGCATCTCGCCAGTTCGCGACGGCGAAGGTGGCATCGTCGGCTATCTAGCCATCAAGGAAGAACATTTCGCTCGCGACGCAAACTCAGAGCTTGCTGGCCGTCTTTCGACGATGGACGCGCTGACCGGCCTGCCCAACCGCGATTCACTTTTGTCCCAGCTTGGCGAGATCATCAGCAACAGTCACGCCAGCCGCCGTGGCTTTGCCTTGCTGTTGATCGACATCGACAGGTTTCACAGACTTAACGAAAAGCTTGGCCAGATCGGCGCCGATCATATACTGCTGGAAATCGTATCGCGGCTCGCCGAAGGGATCCGGGCCGATGATCTGGCCGCTCGTGTCGGTGGCGACGAATTCGCTCTGGTGCTGCGCTCCATCAATGCCGAGACGCTCTGTGCCGAGATGGCCTCTCGAGTTGTCAATGCTCTTGCCAAACCGTTCCATGTCGATGGTCAGGATTGTCAGCTGACGGTGAGCATCGGCATTGCCCGCTATCCGACCGACGGCAGAAATGCAGAAAGCCTGTTGCGCACCGCTTATGTGGCACTGGAAGACAGCAAGAGGGCCGGCGGCGGCCAATACTGCTTCTATGTTCGGAAGAATGGCTCCGGCACCAACGGCGGCAACGACCTGACCAACGAGTTGCGCGATGTCGTGCTGAGCAATCAGTTACGCCTGCACTTCCAACCGCAGCTATCGCTGCTTTCCGGGGAAATTGTCGGTGTCGAGGCATTGGTTCGCTGGCAACATCCCGAGCGTGGCCTGATACCGCCCAACGCCTTCATCCCGATCGCGGAGGAGAGCGGCGTCATCATCGCCATCGGCGAATGGGTATTGGCTGAGGCCTGTCGCCAAATGAAAGCCTGGCACGACGCAGGACTGGCGCAAATCCGCATTGCGGTCAATCTGTCGGCCCGCCATTTCCATCTCGCCACGCTCCCCGACACGGTGGCGGACGTGCTGGCCTCGACCGGATTGGCGGCTCGCTTCCTCGAGCTGGAATTGACCGAGAGCGCGATGATGCACGATGCCGCCAAGGCAGTGCGTACGGTCGATCGGCTGAAGCAACTGGGCGTACGGATTTCGCTCGACGATTTCGGCACTGGCTATTCGTCGCTGGCCTACTTGTCCCGCTTTGCCATCGATCGACTGAAGGTGGACCAATCTTTCATCCGTGACATCACCAGCAATCCGGTCAACGCCTCGATCACGACGGCCACCATCGCCATGGCGCACAAGCTGGCCAAGGTGGTGATTGCCGAAGGGGTTGAGACCGAAGCGCAGATGCATTTCCTGCGCCGCCACGACTGCGATGAAATGCAGGGCTTCTTGTTCAGCAAAGCCCTGCCGGCCGACGAACTTGAAATTGTCTTGCGCAAGGGCCACCGATTGAACTTCGACCTGGCCACCGCCAATTCCGACCAACCGGCATTGCTGCTGGTCGACGACGAGCCGAGCATCCTCAATGCGCTGCGCCGCCTGTTCCGCCGTGCCGGTTACCGGGTACTGACGGCAAACGGCGGCGCCGAGGCACTCGAACTGTTGGCGGTCAATCCTGTCCAAATCATCATCTCGGATCAACGCATGCCGGAGATGTCAGGAGTGGAATTCCTATCCAGGGTCAAGGATCTTTATCCGCAGACGGTGAGAATGGTGCTGTCCGGATATTCGGAACTCTCCGCGGTTACCGACGCAATCAACCGTGGTGCCATCTGGAAATACATCAACAAACCCTGGGATGACGACGCCCTGCTGCAAGAGGTCAGAAACGCCTTTCACATGATCCGATCGCCATGACCGACCCACTGCTCGATTCTCGCCATCGGCCGCTGCGCGACCTGCGCATTTCCGTTACCGATAGATGCAACTTCCGCTGCATCTATTGCATGCCGAAATCGACTTTCGACCACAATTATCGTTTTCTGCCAAAGGGCGAAATCCTCTCCTACGAGGAAATCGTCCGTCTGGCCAGACTGTTCGTCGCCCAAGGCGTAACCAAGATTCGCCTTACCGGCGGCGAGCCGCTGGTTCGCCGCGATATCGAACACTTGATCGAACAGCTGGCGCCTCTGCCGGGCATCGAGATCAGCCTGACCACCAACGGCTCGCTGCTCGCCGGTCGGGCCCGTAGCTTGCGCAGCGCCGGGCTGCACCGCGTCACGGTAAGTCTCGACGCGATAGACGAGACCGTCTTCGCGCGCATGAACGACGTTGATTTCCCGGTTGCCGAAGTGCTCGCCGGCATCGATGCCGCCGCCTCGGCAGGATTGGCGCCGATCAAGGTCAACGCCGTGATCAAGCGCGGCGTCAATGACGGCGAAATCATTGCCATGGCTCGCCATTTTCGCGGCAGCGGCCATGTCCTGCGTTTCATCGAATACATGGATGCCGGCAATGCCAATCACTGGCGCATGGATGATGTCGTCCCGGCAACCGAGATACTACGTCGCATCAACAGCGAATGGCCGCTCGAAGCCGTCGATGCCAACTACCCGGGTGAGGTCGCCGAACGCTGGCGCTACCGGGATGGCGGCGGCGAAGTCGGTATCATTGCCTCGGTCAGCCACGCCTTCTGTGCCGATTGCACCCGCCTTCGCCTGGCGACGGATGGCCGCATCTATACCTGCCTCTTTGCCTCGCAGGGAACCGACCTGCGCGCCTTGTTGCGCTCAGGTGCGTCGGACGCGGAATTGACGCAAGCCATCACGGGGATCTGGCAGGCCCGGGACGACCGTTATTCCGAGTTGCGCGCCAAAGGCATTGCCGTCGTCAAGAAGATCGAAATGTCCTACATCGGCGGCTGACAGTTCACGCCGACATCAGTTCGGCAGTCAGCGGCTGGTCCAGCGCATCACGTGTCAGCCAAAGACCGGCCAGCACGACTCCAAGGGCGCCGACAAGCAACCCGGTAACCGGCAGCAACGGCGACGGCAGATAGTCCAGATGAAAGACCCAGCGACCGAGCGCGTAGGCAAGGCCAGCCGCGGCGCAACCGGCAAGCAACCCGCTGACGGCACCGAGGACGAAGAATTCGCTGGCCATGGCTCGCCGGAGCTGACCGCGGCGAGCACCGAGCGCCCGCATCAGGGCCAGTTCGCGCTGACGCTCGTCGGCACTGGCCTGGAGACCCGCGTAGAGGACAACGATGCCGGCCACCCATGACAGGCCGAATAGGAGCCCGACCGCGTGCGCCACTTGATCGAGAGTCTCTTGAAGCTGGTGCAATAGCATGCCGACATCGATGACGGAAATGTTGGGGAAGGCACGGACCAGCGTCGTGGTCATGCCTGCGCGGGAAGGCTCGAGGTGAAAACTGGTGATGTAACTTGCCGGAAAGTTCTCAAGTGCCGCCGGCGGCGCCAGGACGAAGAAATTCACCTGCATCGAGTCCCAATCCAGCTTGCGCAGCGAGGTGATCGGCGCCGTCAATGTCTCGCCGGCCACTTGATAGCTCAAGCGATCGCCAAGTCGCAATCCCAGGGTCTCGGCCAGCCCCTGTTCGACGGAGAATTGCGCCGCACTGTCGGTACCGAACCACGTTCCTTGGGAAACGCCGTTGCCCCGGGGCAGTGCCGTCGTCCAGGAGAGGTTGAACTCGCGTTCCACGAGACGTTGCGCCCGTTCGTCGGCATAGTCGTCGAGCCGGATGGAGCGATCGTTTACGGCGACCAGCCGTCCCCGTACCATCGGTTCGACCAGCGGCGGCGGCAGGCCTTGCTGCCTGAAGAAATCCTCAAACGCCGGCTTCTGCTCGCTCTGCAGGTTGATGACGAAGCGGTTCGGCGCATCGGCCGGCAGGCGGCTCTGCCAGGTCGCCATCAGGTCCTCACGCGCCACCGTCAACACCAGCATGGCCGTCAAGCCCAAACCAAGCGCCACCAGTTGGATCAAGGTGCCGCGCCAGCGCCGCTGCAGCCCCGCCAATCCCAGGCGCCAAGACCGCCACGCACCCGCAGCAATGCGGCGCAACAGCGCCAGCAAGACAAGGCCTGCGGCGCCGAGAACGAGCACGGCGACGGCGAAGCCGGCAAGTACGATCATTGCCAGTTTCAAGTCGCCGGCCAGCCACAGCATCAACAGCGCCAACGATCCCAGCCCCAGCAGATAGCCTGCGATGGGCAGCGGTTCGCCGGCATCCCATTCCCGGCGCAGAACCCTCAGTGTTGAAGCATGCCGCAATCGCAATAGCGGCGGCAGCAGGAAACCACCTGCCAGGCAAAGGGCAACGGCCAACCCTTGCGCGAATGGTTGCCACGATGGCAACGGCAAGTCGCTGGCCACCAGGCCACCGAGCATTGCCACCAGCAGCCATTGACCGAGGGCACCCAAGAGGCAACCGACAACCGTGGCAGCACCGGCTAGGAGGAGAAATTCACCGCCGAAGATGATCATGATCGTCCGACTGCCCGCCCCCATGCAGCGCATCACAGCACAGGCATCGAGATGGCGACGTAAATAGCGATCGGCGGCGAGGCCAACAGCGACCGCCGCCAGGACGACGGTCAGCAGTGCCGCCAAACGGAGAAAGCGATCCGAGCGCTCCAACAGGTTACGCATTTCCGGTCGCGCGTTGTCGAGCGTCTCCATGCGCTCACCGCGCTCCAGCCGTGTGGCCAGCCATGATTGGAAATCGGCAATCTGGCCGCCGTCGCCGGCGACGTGCAGGCGCCAGGCAATCCGGCTGCCCGGCTGTACCAGACCAGTGGCCGCCAGATCGCCCAAGTTGATGATCACTCGAGGTGCCAGCGAAAATGCTGTCAGGCCGCGCTCTGGATCGAGGGTCACCACTGCGGCGGCACGCAAGCTCAGCCCGCCGACGATCAGCGACGTGATCGGCGCTGCGGCCAAACGCTCATCCGGCCAGGCTGTTCCCGGTGCCGGCGGTGAGCCGGCGACATGGTCAGAGTCCGCCAGGCTTGAGGCGATGCGCAAGGTACCGCGCAAGGGATAGCTGTCGCTGACCGCCTTGATGTCGACCAAGTGTGCCTCGCCATCCACCAAGACCATGCTCAGGAAAGTGGCGCTCTCGGCCAGGCGAAGCTGACGCCGTTGCGCCTCAAGGCGGACACCATCGGGCCACGGATGGTCCGCCGTCAATAACAGATCACCGCCGAGAATCTGATGCGCTTGCTGCAGCAAACCTTGCTGGACCCGATCGGCCAGTAAACTCACGGCGGTCAAGGCTGCGACAGCCAGTATCAACGCCAGAGCAAGGACCGTCAATTCACCGGCGCGCCAGTCGCGCAGCAACATGCGCAACGCCAGGCGCAAGGAGTTCATAGCTCGCGCAGAATGTTAACCGCTGCCTCGACTCGTTCGAGGGCGATGACTTCGATACCGCTGATCGGATGCTTCGGCGCGTTGGCCTTCGGTATCAATGCATGGGTAAAGCCCAACTTCGCCGCCTCGCGCAAGCGCTCCTGCCCGCGCGGCGCCGGACGTATCTCGCCGGCCAGGCCGACCTCGCCGAAAGTCACCAGCTTCGGCGGCAAGGGACGTCCATTGAGCGAGGAAATGACTGCCAGCAGCACAGCCAGATCGGCTGCCGGCTCCTGGATGCGCACACCGCCGACAGCGTTGACGAAGACGTCCTGGTCGAAACAGGCAATCCCGGCATGTCGATGCAGCACCGCCAGCAGCATTGCCAGCCGCTGAGGATCGAGACCGACGGTCAGGCGACGCGGGTTCGGCGAATGGGCGGCATCGACCAGGGCCTGGATTTCAACCAGCAGTGGCCGCGTGCCTTCCTGGGTCACGAGGACGCAGGAGCCGGGCACCTGTTGCGCGTGCTGCGAGAGAAAGAGCGCCGACGGGTTGGCGACCACGCGCAAACCGCGATCGGTCATGGCGAACACGCCCAGCTCATTGACCGCACCGAACCGGTTCTTGCACGCTCGCACCAGACGGTAGGCCGAATGACTGTCACCTTCGAAATAGAGCACGGTATCGACCATGTGTTCGAGCACACGTGGTCCGGCCAGCGTCCCTTCCTTGGTCACGTGGCCGACCAGCACGACGCAGGTGCCGCTCTGTTTTGCCAGGCGCGTCAATTGCGCCGCGCACTCGCGTACTTGGGCAACGGAGCCGGGCGCCGATTGCAAGGCGTCAGAGTACAGCGTCTGTATCGAATCAATCACCGCCACTGCCGGCTGTTCGGCCCTGATCGTCGCCAGTATCTTCTCCAGGCCGATTTCCGCCAACATGCGCAGGCCGCGCGGATCGATCTGCAAGCGCTGCGCGCGCAGGGCCACCTGTTCCGCCGACTCCTCTCCGGAGACATACAAGACCCGCTGCCCGCCCTCGGCGAGCCTCGACAATGCCTGGAGCAACAGTGTGCTCTTGCCGATGCCGGGATCACCACCAATCAGCACGACACCGCCGGCGACCAAGCCGCCGCCAAGGACGCGATCGAACTCGTCGATGCCGCTGGCAATACGTGCGTGCTCACGCGGCCTGATCTCCGCCAGGTCGCATGAGTTACCGCTGCCGGCCAGCGCCGCGTAGCGATTGGCACCAGCGGCAAGGTTCTCCGCCACCGTTTCGACCATTGTGTTCCAGAGGCCACAACCGGGACATTGACCTTGCCACTTTGGCGACGTGGCGCCACATTCCGTACAGGCAAATGCGCTCTTCGCCCGGGCCATCAGGCCGTTGCCACGATCGGTACCCTTTGGGCCAGGGCGCAAAACAGTTCGTAGCTGACCGTACCGGCGGCAGCAGCGACAGCGTCGGCCGACAGGCCCTGTCCCCAAAGCGTTACCTCGCTTCCCACCGAGGCGGCATCGATACCCGACAAGTCGACGCACAGCTTGTCCATCGAGACGCGGCCGATGGTATGGGTTCGCTGTCCCGCCACCAGTACCGGCGTGCCGGTCGGTGCGTGGCGCGGGTAGCCATCGGCGTAACCGCAGGCGACGACGCCAACGCGCATGGAATCGGACGCGACGAAGGCACGGCCATAGCCGACGCACTCGCCGGCATTGATGGTCCGCACTGCGATCAATTCGCTCTCCAGCGTCATGACCGGCCGCAGTTCAAGATCGTCGGCGCTTTGCCGTTCCGGAAACGGCGAACTGCCATAGAGCATGATCCCGGGCCGTACCCAGTCGCCGTGCGCTTCCGGAAATCTCAGCAAGGCTGCCGAGTTGGCCATGCAGACGGCGAATCGACGACCACCGCGAATGGCTTCGAAACAGGCCAACTGCTCGCCAATACCGCCATTGCCATCAGCGTCGGCAAAGTGCGTCATCAAGGTGATTGGTCCACTGCGTGCTGCCAGCAGTTTGGCAAGTGCCGGGAAGAACTCCGCGGCATTGAGGCCGAGACGACTCATGCCGGTGTTGAGTTTCAAATAGATCGGCAGGCGAACCGGCAGCGCTGCGCGGCAGAAGAGATCGACCTGGGTCGGCGAATGCAGTACCGGCGTCAAGTCGTATTCGGCAAACAATGCCAGGTCTTCGACACCGTAAAACCCTTCCAGCATCAGGATAGGCTGTCGATAGCCGGACTCACGCAGGAGAACGGCATTTTCAATCTCGATCAGGGCGAAGCCATCGCTCAAACCATCCAGTGCCTGGACAACACGCAGCAACCCGTGGCCGTAGGCCTGGGCCTTGATCACACTCCAGATGTGGGCCGCGCCGGCGTAACGCCTGGCTACGGCAAAATTGTGCCGCAGCGCATTGGCGTCGAAACGGGCTCTGATCGGGCGGGTCATTCCCCGCAGCCAGCCAACTATTTCGCGACAAACTCTTTGAGTTTGCCGGCGGCGAATTCGACGAAGGTCACCACCAATCGAGAGCGGAACTTCTCTTTCGGATAGACCATGGACAAGGTACGCGTCAACCTGGGCTTGAGCGGAATCGCGACCAGATCGCCGAGCCGCTGCGCCTTGCGTACCGAAGCACATGAAGCAATACCAAAGCCGAGTCCAGTCTCGACCACGCCGTTGAGGGCGATCGGGCTACCAAGTTCCATCACCAGTTTCATGTGATCGGCGCCAACTCCGGCACGACGCAAGTATTCATCGGTGAACTCGCGCGTCCCCGATCCCGGTTCACGCGACACATAGGCATAGGCCGTCAATTGCTGCGGGGTCAATTCCTTGAATTTCGCCAAGGGGAATTTTGGACTGCAGATCACCTGCAGTTCGTCCTCGCTACAGATCTCTGTTTCCAGATTCGGTTGATGGGAAGGCGATTCGATGAAGCCGATGTCGATCGTATGTTCCGCAACGCGGACCTCAATCGATTCGGAATTGCCCACCACCAGCCGCGGCCTGACGTTCGGGTAAGTCGACTTGAACTCGCCCAATATCCGCGGCAGCATGAACTCGGCGATGGTCGTCGAGGCACCCACCAGCAGCGAGCCGCCAATCTCGCCGGTCATCTCGGCCAGACGAACGTCCATCTCCGACGACAGACCGAGAATGCGTTCGGCGTAGGCCAGGACCAGTTCGCCCGCAGGAGTAAGCGATATGCGCCCATGACCGCGATCGAACAGGCGGGTATTGAAGTGTTCTTCGAGCTGCTTGATCTGGAAAGTAACGGCCGGCTGCGTCATGAAGAGAACTTCCGCAGCCTTGGTAAACGACAACTGTCTGGCGACTGCGTGGAAAACTTGCAACCGACGATCCGCCATGGGGCACTCCTGCCGTGTGGTTCAATCCAAGAGGTAAGAATTAAATCACAGTTTACTGATATAAGGTGATCTGATGGCTGTTCGCCATCGGCCCACAAAAGTTCGACGTAAGGCTTTCGTGCTATAAACGCGCCCACATCGCCCATGACCCTCGGCTTCTACATCATCATGGCCGCGCAGTTCTTCTCCGCGCTGGCCGATAACGCGCTCCTGATCGCCGCCATATCCATTCTGCGGGATATGCACGCGCCAACAGAATACGAGCCGCTGCTCAAGACCTTCTTTACGCTCTCCTACGTCTTCCTGGCGGCCTTCGTCGGTGCCTTTGCCGATTCGATGCCGAAGGGACGCGTCATGTTCATCAGCAACGGCATCAAGGTATTTGGCTGCGGGCTGATGTTCGTCGGCATCCATCCATTGATTGCCTACGCGGTGGTCGGTCTCGGTGCCGCAGCGTACTCGCCGGCGAAATACGGCATCCTGACCGAATACCTGCCACACAGACTGCTGGTCGTCGCCAACGGCTGGATAGAAGGGTTGACGGTCATCGCCATCATCCTTGGCGTCGTCCTGGGTGGTGCCCTGATCAGCCCGGAAATCGCCCATACCCTGCTCAGCATCGATGTTCCAGGCATTGATACCGGAATCAACACGACCCCGGAGATCAACCTCACGATCATCGGCGCCCTGTATGTCGTCGCGGCGGTCTTCAACCTCTACATTCCGGATACCGGCGTCGACCACAAGCCACTGAAGCGCAATCCGGCCTACCTGATTCACGAATTCAATCATTGCCTGGCTCTGCTTTGGCGCGACAAGCTGGGCCAGATTTCACTCGCCGTCACCACGCTTTTGTGGGGCGCCAGCACCACGCTGCAGTTCATCGTCATCGAGTGGGCAAGAACTGCCCTCAATTTCGACTTGTCCCGAGCGAGCATGATGCAGGGCATCGTCGCGGTCGGCGTGGCCATCGGTGCCGGTCTGGCCGCCCGCTTCATCACCATGCGACGCTCGGTCAGGGTAATTCCGCTCGGCGTCGTGCTGGGGCTGCTGGTCATGACCATGATTGGCGTCCGCGACACCTGGATCGCGGTCGTGCTGATGATCGTAATTGGCGCCTTGTCAGGATTCTTCGTCGTGCCGATGAACGCCCTGTTGCAGCACCGCGGTCACCTGCTCATGGGCGCCGGCCACTCGATCGCAGTCCAGAACTTCAACGAGAATCTATCGATCCTGGTCATGACGACCACCTACTCCTGGCTAATCGGCACCGGGCTGCACATCTACTGGATCATCGTACTGTTCGGCACCTTTGTCTCTGCGGCGATCTATCTCGTCAACCGCAGGCACAACGCCAACCAGAGATTCCACGACCAAGTCGCCTCGCTTGACGACACGCGTCACTAGTCACAATAGCAACGGCAGATCCGGAAGTTCGTTGGCGCGGTGGTGGCCCCGCGACGGAAAGTGGATGCTGAGCAAGCGCGCAATGTGATCGATGACGTCGAGCGCTCCCCGGCGATAGGCCTTCGCTGCAAAGGCACCCTCCGCCTCGCGGCACACCGAGTCCCACTCGACTTGGCTGACTTTTGCCGAAATCGCGCGGTCGGCAAGGATTTCCACCTTACGGTCAACCAGTTGCACGTAGACGAGAACGCCGTTGTTTTCGGCCGTATCCCAGACCCGCAAGGCACCGAACAACTCCAATGCACGCTGACGTGGTGAAATTCCATGCCACAGGTGGCCAAGCGCCAGCGGCCCCTCGGCGACAAAGCGCAACTCGCCGCGATGAGCGGATTCCGCTGCCTTGACCGCCGCAGCAATGGCGGTCACGTCAGCCGACCTGAACAGACGCCGCGATAACCAAGCGGGCGCAGCAAAATGCTTGAGCATGCGCAGCCAGAACATGTCACCACCCCCCCGAAGCACCACCGCCACCGAAACTACCACCGCCACCGGAGAATCCGCCACCGGACGACGATCCACCCGAAGATGACCAGAAACCACCGCCAGACGAAGGGGATCCTCTCGACCAGCCCCGCCCCGCCCCGGCCATCAGACCGACGACCAGCGTGATTGCCGCAGCCGCAGCCACGGCAAGCCAGGAGGCGAAGACCG
>PMIF01000184.1 GCA_003157035.1 Rhodocyclaceae bacterium | reverse complement strand
CGGGCTGGTCTGCATGGCGTCGGCAGCGCTGACGGTGATCGTCGGCTATCCCGATTACTGGTATGGCGGGCATATCACGGCGACGACGGCAATTGCCGATCCGACGCGGGTGATTCAGGGCATCGTTACCGGCGTTGGCTTCCTCGGCGCTGGTGTCATCATGAAGGAAGGGCTGAACATCAGCGGCCTGACGACGGCGGCCTCGATCTGGGCGTCGTCGGCGATCGGCATCTTGGTCGGCGTTGGCTTCTATGCGGCGGCGATCCTGCTGGCGATCCTGTCCGCTGTGTGCATGATGTGGGTATCGAAGCTCGAAGGCTGGCTGCCCTCCCGACCGGCGATCGGCGTCACGCTCCGCTTTGATTCAGGTGCGACGCCGCACATCGGCATGTTACAAGAAACCATGACTCAACTTGGTTACGAATTGGCCATGGGTTCGCTGCTGATTTCCTATCAGCAAGGGCGGCAGGAGTGGCGCTTCGTCGCCGTGGCGCTGAGCAAGGAGCGCGGTACCAACCTGACCGAGATGGCGGAGTTGTTTGTCGCCCTCGATGGGGTCGGCGAATTCAACCTGACCCACGCCCGCAACTGATGGCTAGGGCCTGTTGCCCAGGCCACTGAGAAACTCGCTGCGCAGCTGAGCTGAAGACTCGAATTCGCCGGCGAACGCTTGCGTCACCACGCGCTCATCGCCGCGCCGGTCTTCGCCCAGCAATAGGCAGAGTTGTTCGGCCTCGATGATGCAGGCAGCGCCCCGGGCGCGGCCATGGGTGATGAGCGCGTCGGCGATATCGCGGGTCATCCATTCCTGATAAGTGAAGCGATGGCCGATGGCGTCGACCAGACGGGCGATGCGACCGAAACCGTGCAGTCGACCTCCCGGCAGATAGGCGACATGGGCGACGCCACGGAAAGGCACCAGGTGATGGGGACAGATGCCGTGGATGGCAATGCCGCGGATCATGACCATGTCGCGCCGTGGATCTTCGAACCCATCACCGAGCGCCTCGGCGGGGTCGATGTCGTAACCGCCGAGCAGCCGCTTCTGCCAAAGCTCGCGCACCCGCGCGGCTGTCTTGCCGGTGTGCACGGTATCAGTGGCAATGCCGCAGGCCAGGAGCAAATCGGTTACCGCCTGTTCGAATGCTGCGGCATTGAAGCTGCCATGACGTGGTATGCCAAGACCGCCGGAATTCTTGGCTGACGGATCATGATCGGTCATCGTCGTCTCATCAGGTAAAGTGCTTGTCGGGGCATCATACCGCGTGCCCAAAATTTGCTGTAACCGCCATGGCCCTCAAGTCGACGATATTCAAAGCTGCATTGCACGTTGCCAATGTGGATCGCAACTACTATGCAGAGCATTCGCTGACGCTGGCCCGCCATCCGTCGGAAACCGACGAGCGAATGATGATCAGGTTGTTGGCTTTTGCCCTGTTTGCCAATGAACGCCTCGAGTTCGGTCGCGGTTTGTCTGCCGACGACGAACCTGCTTTGTGGCTGCGTGACTATGCTGGCAATATCGATCTCTGGATCGACGTTGGCCTGCCGGACCAACGCAGCGTGCGCAAGGCGGCAGGCCGGGCAGAGCGGGTCGTTGTGCTGGCTTATGGCGGTCGGTCGCTGGACGTCTGGTGGCGCAAGGAGGGGCCGCAGCTCGAACGGCTCGACAAGGCGACCATTTGGGCGATCGATGCCGATCAATCGATGGCACTGGCGGGTCTGTCCGCGCGCGCCATGAATCTGCAATGCACCATCCAGGATGGCCAGGCGCTGATCTCCGACGGCAAGGCAACGGTTAGCGTCGAGCCGCGGCGCCTCAACGACACGCCTGCCGAAAGTCGCTAATCACGCCTCGATCTTGGCGGCTTGCCCGTTGGCGCGTTTCTGGGTTGGTGGGCCGTCGCTCGCGGCCGTTTCGCCGGCATCGGCTGGTCGGCATCGGTCAGCGGGCGAAGGTTGAGCGGCTTTTGCTTGACGCGTGTGCGCTTGAGCGTCGCGATGATGTCAGCCGGCAAATCCGCAGGCAGTTCGACCATGCTGTAGTCGTCAAAAAGATGAATCTGGCCGATGAACTTGCCGTCGATGCCGCCCTCGTTGGCAATGGCGCCGACAATTTCCTTGGGCGATGCCCCGTGCAGACGGCCGACATCAATTCGATAGGGTTTCAGCACTGAACTGTGTGAGCGCGCCTGCTGTGTCGGTGCCGATGTTCCGGGTGCCTGGGTCCGGGCTGGTGGTGACGTCCGGGCTGGCGGTGACGACCGCGCCGGTGGTGGCGCGGGAATTTCGTTCGGTTCCGGGCGCAACGGGCGCTCGCGCTGGATCATGAAAGCAAGCGCTGCCGCAATTTGTCGCGACGAAAGGTTGTCCTCGCTTTCCATGCGGCGGGTAACATCGAAGAAGAAATCGAGATTCTCTTCGGCCAGCACTTCCATAATCTGCTGCTTGAACATCACAATGCGGCGATCGGCGACTTCATCCAGTGTTGGCAGTGTGATGGCCTCGATCGGTTGCCGCGTGGCACGCTCAATCGTCTTCAGCATGCGCATCTCGCGCGGCGCGACGAACAGAATAGCGTTGCCCGAGCGGCCGGCGCGGCCGGTGCGACCGATACGATGGACGTAGGCTTCGGTGTCGTAGGGAACGTCGTAGTTGATGACGTGGCTGATGCGTGGCACATCGAGACCGCGGGCGGCGACGTCGGTGGCGACAACGATGTCCAGACCCCCATTCTTCAGTCGATCGATGACCTGTTCGCGTAGCCCTTGTGTCATGTCGCCGTTGAGTGCCGCAGCTTGGTAGCCGCGCGCCTCGAGTTTCTCGGCAAGTTCGGCCGTGGCCGTCTTGGTACGGACGAAAACGATAGCGGCGTCAAAATTCTCCTCGACCTCGAGCATTCGGGTCAGCGCTTCCAGCTTGTCCGCACCCCTCACCTGCCAATAGCGCTGGTGAACGCTGGCGACAGTCGTGGTGGCGGAACGGATCTTCACCAGCTGCGGCTCTCTCTGGTAGCGCTGGGCGATGCGCCGAATGGGCTCCGGCATGGTGGCTGAGAACAGTGCCGTCTGCCGTGTTGCCGGCGTGTGTTCGAGGATCCACTCGACATCGTCGATGAAGCCCATGCGCAGCATTTCGTCGGCCTCGTCGAGCACCAGTGTCTGCAAGGCATCGAACGACAGGCTCTTGCGTTCGAGGTGGTCCATGATACGTCCCGGCGTACCGACGATGACGTGAGCGCCGCGCGACAGGGCGCGCAGCTGCACTACCATGCTTTGGCCACCATAGACCGGCAGGACATGGAAACCGGGCAGGTGGTGGGCGTATTTCTGGAATGCCTCGGCAACCTGGATGGCCAGCTCGCGCGTCGGGGTCAGCACCAGCGCCTGCGGTTTCTTCAGGTCGAGATTCAGCCGGGCCAGCACGGGTAGCGCGAAGGCCGCCGTTTTGCCGGTGCCGGTTTGGGCTTCGCCGAGCAGATCGCGGCCAGCCAGCAGGTGCGGAATGCAGGCGGCCTGGATTGGCGAGGGAGTTTCATAGCCGACATCGGCGAGGGCGGCGAGCAACGGTGCCGGCAACTCAAGGGCGGCAAAGGAGATAGTGGGATCAGTCATGGGCAGGCCGTCCGAGTTTTCCGGGCCGGCGTCGGGAAGGCGGTAAGACACGCATTATCGCAGACCCTGTACCGGTCGCCGGTATTTTCGCCGGCATAATTCGACGCTCAGCAGCGATGAAGTCAGGGCAATCGATGTTGACAGCTCGGCCGAGACGGCTGGCTGAGGGGACTATAATCCGAGCAACGCGGCGGCGGAAAGGAAACTGGCATCGTGGATGAGCGTAAGGCACTGGAAGAGATTGCCGCCAGCGCGGCGAGAGGCGAGTTGGTGTTTCCCACGCACGCCGAGATGGCCTTGCGTGTCCGGCGGGCACTCGACAATTCCGATACGTCGACCGATCAACTGGCGAAGTTGATTCAGGCGGAGCCGTTGCTCGCAGCACGGGTGGTCGGCATGGCCAACTCAGTGACCTACAATCCATCGGGCAGGACCATCGTCGATGTTCGTAGCGCTGTGACCCGGCTTGGCTTCAAGACGTTGCGAGCTTTGGCGACCGCCGTAGTGGTCCGCCAAATGGAAGAGATGTCGAAAGCGCCGGCCTACCGGCAATTGGCGATCAAGCTTTGGGAACATACGGCCCACGTGGCTTCGCTTGCCTACGTGATTGCCAAACGGGTCACGCACCAGGACCCGGATACCGCCTTCTTCGCCGGCATCGTGCACGAGGTGGGCGCGTTTTACCTGATCTCGCGAGCAGCGGACTATCCAGGCTTGTTCGATACCCAGATACCCGACTGGGACGGTGACGAAGAAGCCAAGGTTGGCCGTGCCGTACTCAAGGTACTCGGTGTGCCGGAACCGGTGGTCAAAGCGATCGAGGCACTTTGGGAAGGCCTGCTGGCCATGCCACCGGAAACCCTTGGTGATACTCTGCTGTTGGCTGATCAGCTCGCGCCGGTCGAATCGCCGCTGAGCGAACTGGCCGGCATGAGCCGCGCCGGTGTTGGCATCAACATCGACGTGGCGCTCGACGACGAAACGCTGAGCGGCATCCTTGCCGATGCGGCCGAGGAAGTAAAGTCGCTATTCAGCGCGCTGCAGGCCTGACTGATGCCGATTCAGTGGTTTCCCGGCCATATGACGTCGGCGCGCAAGAAGGCCGCCGAGACGATGGCACAGGTCGACATCGTGATCGAAGTGCTGGATGCGCGTTGTCCCGAAGCCAGCAGCAATCCGATGATCCGGGAGTTGCGGCTGCATCGCCAACGCCCTTGCCTACGGGTTCTCAACAAGGCGGATTTGGCAGATCCCGAGGCCACCAAGGCTTGGCTTGCGGCCTACGATTGTCAGCCCGGCGTCAAGGCAGTGGCGATTTCCTGCCGCAAGGCGAGCGATCCGCTGCGAATTCCATCGTTGTGCCAGCAGTTGGCGCCACACCGCAGTGACGGCACCAAGCCGCTGCGCATGATGATCATGGGCATACCCAACGTCGGCAAGTCGACATTGCTCAATGCGCTGGCCAGGAAACGGATCGCCGCCGTCGGTGACGAACCGGCAGTGACCAAGAGCCAACAACGCATTGACCTCAGCCCGACACAGACGCTGTTCGACACGCCTGGTTTGATGTGGCCGAAGATTGAGCACGACGCCGACGGCTATATGCTGGCGGCGAGCCACGCGATCGGTACCAATGCCGTGATCGAAGAGGAAGTGGCGACCGTTCTGGCTGATTTGCTTCTCAGCCGCTACCCGTCGCTGGTGTCGGCACGCTATGGATTGAGCGTCGCCGGCATGGACGGCGCCTCCTTGCTTGAGGCCATTGCCAGACGGCGCGGTTGCCTGGGCCGGGGAGGCAGGCCTGACATCGAAAAGGCATCCCTGGTGCTGCTCACTGACTATCGCAGCGGTGCTCTCGGCCGCATTAGCCTGGAAACGCCTGAATCGCGGCGGCTCATGCTGGCCGAAAAGGCGGCCTGACGGCTAGTCGACGATCTTGTTGATCGGCAGTTCGATAATGCCGCGCGCGCCGGCGGCATAGAGACTGGGCATCAGGTCGCGAACGCGTTTTTCGTCCACCACGGTCGAAATCTCCACCCAGTCCGGGTTGGCGAGCGTCGCTACTGTCGGCGTTGCCAGCGCCGGCAGAATGCGCAGCACCGCGTCGACTTCGGCGCGCGGCACGTTCATCGACAACAGGACACGCGTGGCTGCGGCGATCGCACCCTTGAGCATCAGCAGCAGACGTTCGATCTTGCCTTTCTTCCACGCCTCACTGATGGCCTGGTGGTTGGCAATGAAGCGGGGCGTGCTTTCCAGGACCACATGCATGACCTTGAGCTGGTTTGCCCGCAACGATGAGCCGGTCTCGGAGACGTCGACGATGGCGTCGGCGAGAATCGGCGGCTTGACTTCAGTCGCCCCCCACGAGAACTCGACTTCGGCGTTGACGCTGTGGGCAGCAAGAAAGCGTTTGGTCATGCCGACCGCTTCGGTCGCAATCCGCTTGCCCTGGAGGTCGGCCACGGTTGCGAAGGGTGATCCTTCCTTGGCGGCCATTACCCAGCGGACGATGCCGTAGTTCGGCCACGGTGCGCGCAGATCGGCCAGTTCAGCCACGTCGGCGCCGGTTTCGAGTATCCAGTCGAGTCCGGTGATGGCGCAGTCAAGGATGCCCTGGGCGACATAGCGGGCCATCTCTTGGGGCCGGATGAGAATGCACTGAATCTCCGGGTCGTCGATGTCCGGATAATAGGAGCGTCCAGAAACACGCAAGTTATAACCGGCGCGCTGGAACAAGCTCTGCGTCGTCTCTTGCAGGCTGCCCTTGGGAATGCCGAGGCGAAGGCGATTGTCGGTGGCGGTCATGTCGGGTGCGATTGGCCGGGAGCAGTAAGTAACGGTCGGCGCAGTGTTTCGAAACGAGATGGCGCAACGTACTGGAGCAATTCCTTGCCATCGGTATCGAGGACGACGTCCAGCCCTCGTTCCGGATACAGGAAATGCTCGACGGTCTCTGAAGTCCGCAAACGCTCGTTGGGACGGCCAAAACGCTGTAGGACGATGGCTTCGTCGAGGTTGGCGCTGGGAATGAATGCAATGGCACGGATTGCGGCGCCGTCGGCGGTGGCCAAATCCTGCTCAGCCGGAGTTGCCTTCCTGGTGCTGCTTTGCATGTACTCGACTTTGGCGGCCCGTTGCCACATTCCCGCAATGACGTCGTCGGGCAGCTCAGCGGTCAGGATCAGCTTGCCGGTGATGGCACCGGCGGTAACGTCGGTGAAGTACATTTCCACCGAACCAATTTCTCCCGGCGCGGCAACGATGGCGGGATCGCCGTCGCTGCCGAACCGATGGCGGCCATCGGCGAGCGTGCTGGCACCGATGACCAAGTCAAACACTCGGGATTGGCCATTCGGTAGCGCTTCGACTTGCCAGGGCAGACCAGTGACGGCATGATCCCCGCGTGGGCTGTTCGTTGTGGGAATGAAGTACAGCAGCAGGAACAATACTGCTGCACTTGCCAGAACGCCAAGGAAGGTACGCATCAGGTTGATTCGTCGGGCCAGGAGGCCGCCAATAGAGCGGCGGCTAGTTTATCAGCCCCCGGACGCTGGCAAGCACGGCTCGTGTCAACTTTCCTCCACAGAGGCGCGTTGTTGGTTGCAAGAGGGCGATATCGCCGACCACGGAGATGCAGATGGGCAGCTTGAGTGAAGAATCCTTTGATGAATTCCTGGATTCCATCAAAGAAGCCGGAATTGCGATCACCAACGAACAGGAAGTTCGCGAGCGTTTGGCCGAGGCCCAACGGTGGCGTTATGCGCTGGCAACCTTGGCTGCGAATGGCAAGGCACTTGGCATCCGCTTCCTCGATATGACGGCGGGCAGCAATCGTGCGGTGTTGGCCGGTGCGCTGGCCCGCTTTCAATTCCCGGAAAGTCTTCAAGCCGCATTCTCGGCCAGCCTCAGCCCCGAGCATTGACCTGCCGGCGCGCCGCCGGTTGGACATTCGGGCGGCGCGCAATTCCCATGAGCCGTGACCAGGCGCCTTAACGGCTGATCGGCTTGTAGCGGATGCGATGGGGCTTGGCACCCTCTTCGCCAAGTCGCTTACGCTTGTCTTCCTCGTACTCCTGGTAGTTGCCGGCGTAGAAGAACCATTGCGAGTCGCCCTCGCAAGCAAGGATATGTGTAGCGATACGGTCGAGGAACCAGCGATCGTGGGAAATCACCAGCACGCAGCCGGAGAACTCGAGTAGCGCATCCTCCAGCGCTCGCAGGGTTTCCACATCGAGGTCGTTCGAGGGTTCGTCGAGCAGCAGGACGTTGCCACCCTGAATCAGNNCTTGCCGACGGTGAGGATGTCCTGGCCGCCCGAAACGGCCTCGAACACGGTCTTGTCGTTGGCGAGTCCTTCGCGCGATTGGTCGACGGACGACATCTTCACCGTTGGGCCGACGACGATTTCGCCGCTGTCCGGCTGCTCTTTGCCCTGAATCATGCGGAACAGCGTCGACTTGCCGGCGCCATTCGGGCCGATGATGCCGACGATG
>PMIF01000111.1 GCA_003157035.1 Rhodocyclaceae bacterium | reverse complement strand
TGCGCGAGGACAAACCGCTGAATGGACTGCGTGCCGACAAGCTCTACGGCGGCGGCGCCGAGGGCTACACCGACTATCCCACCCTGCCCTGACGGCAAAGGAGATCGCCATGAAATTTCGTTTGCTGGGCAATACCGGACTCTATGTCTCTGAACTGTGTCTGGGTACCATGACCTTCGGCGGTGACGGCTTCTGGAAGGTGATGGGCGGCCTCGGCCAGGACGCGGTTACCGACATCGTCAAGCACTCCGTCGATGCCGGCGTCAATTTCATCGACACCGCCAACGTCTATTCGCTCGGCCAATCCGAACAACTACTCGGCCAGGCGATCAAGAATCTTGGCCTGCCGCGCCACGAACTGGTGATCGCCACCAAGGCCACCGGCATCATGCGCGAACAAGCCAACGGTTGCGGCCAATCGCGCTATCACCTGATGAACGAGCTCGACGCCAGCCTGAAGCGCTTGCAGCTCGACCACGTCGACCTCTATCAGCTGCATGGCTTCGATCCGCTCACGCCCTTCGAAGAATCGCTTGGCGCTCTCGACGATATGGTTCGTTCAGGCAAGGTGCGTTACATCGGTTTGTGCAACATGGCCGCCTGGCAGGTGATGAAAGCCCTGGCGGTTTCCGATGCCCATGGCTGGGCGCGCTTCGCCAGCATCCAGGCCTACTACACGATCGCCGGCCGCGATCTCGAACGCGAGGTAATTCCGCTGATTGGCGACCAGAAGCTTGGGCTGATGGTCTGGAGCCCACTGGCCGGCGGCCTGCTCAGCGGCAAGTACTCAGCGGACGGCAAGGGACCGGAAGGCGCGCGGCGCGCCAGCTTCGACTTCCCGGTGGTGGACAAGGCGCGCGCCTTCGCTTGCGTCGACGCCATGCGACCGATGGCCGACAAGCGCGGCGTCTCGGTGGCGCAAGTCGCCCTGGCGTGGCTGCTGGCTCAGCCTGCCGTATCAAGCGTAATCATCGGCGCTCGCACGGTCGAACAGCTGCAGGATAACCTTGCGGCAACCAAGGTCAGCCTGGACACCGAGGAGCTTGCGACCCTCGACACCGTCAGCAGGCTGGCGCCGGAGTATCCCGGCTGGATGATCGAGTTCCAGGCCAAGTATCGGGCAACCCCGCCCGTGCACGAGTAGTGGCGGCTGCCAACCCAAGACGCCTATCGTCACTCGCGGGCCTGTGGCCATTTCTGCGCCCTCACCGGTGGCGTTTGGCACTGGCCTTCGCCCTGCTGTGCCTGGGTTCCGGAACCATCCTGCTGGTGCCGTTGGCGTTCCGCGACCTCATCGACTTCGGCTTTGGCGCTCGCCAGCAGGCGGATGGCGGCCTGTTCGGCGCCCTGAGCCTGAACGGCCATTTCCTCGCCTTGTTCGGTCTGGCGGGGCTTTGGGCGCTGGCGGTATCGGCGCGGTTCTACACAGTGTCCTGGATCGGCGAGCGGGCGACGGCGGATCTGCGCACGGCCGTCTATGCCCGCGTCCTCGCCCAATCACCGCAGTTCTTCGAGACCTTGCAAACCGGAGAAGTGCTGTCCCGGCTGACCGGCGACACGACGTTGATCCAGACCGTGGTCGGCAGTTCGATTTCGATGGGCCTGCGCAGCCTGTTCCAGTTCATCGGCGGCATGGCCATGCTGGCCGTCACCAGCCTGTATCTGTTCTCGCTGAACCTCGGCCTGATGGCATTGCTGACACTACCCATCTTCGCCATCGGCCGCAAGGTCAAGAAGCTGTCGCGCGAATCGCAGGACCGCATCGCCGACGCCTCGGCGCTGGCGGGCGAAATCCTCAATGCCATTCCGACCGTGCAAGCCTACGCGGCGGAGCACCGGGAAACCGGCCGCTTTGCCGAGCGCGCCGAACGCAGCTTCGCCACCGCGATCCGGCGCACGCGGGTCCGCGCGGCACTGACGGCAGTGATCATCACCGCCGTCATGGGCTCGATCATCTTTGTGCTGTGGATAGGCGCGCGCCAGGTGCACGACGGCACGCTCACCGGCGGACAACTGGCGTCCTTCGTTCTCTACGCGATGTTGGTCGCCGGCGGCGTCGGCACCTTGTCGGAAGTGTGGGGCGACGTGATGCGCGCTGCTGGTGCGACGGAACGACTGCTCGAACTGCTGCACGCGCAATCGGCCATCCCCGAGCCGGCGAGCCCGCTGGCACCCGTGCATCCGGCACAGGCGGCGATCAGCTTCGACCATGTCACCTTCTGCTACCCGGCGCGTCCGCAAACACCGGCCGTTGACGACATCTGTCTCGACATTGCGCCGGGCGAAAGCATTGCCCTGGTCGGCCCGTCCGGCGCCGGCAAGACCAGTATGTTCCAGCTGCTGCTGCGCTATTACGACGTGTCCAGCGGCTGTATCCGCCTCAACGGCCAGGATATTCGCCAACTGCGTCTGCACGACCTGCGCAACAGCATCGCCATCGTGCCGCAGGACCCGGTGATCTTTTCGGCGAATGCGCTCGACAACATCCGTTACGGCCGCCCCGACGCCAGCGACCAAGAGGTGATCCTCGCCGCTCGCGCCGCCCTGGTCGATGAATTCATCGACCGCCTGCCGGACGGGTACCAAACCTTCCTCGGCGAGCGCGGCACCCGCCTTTCCGGTGGTCAGCGCCAACGCATCGCCATCGCCCGCGCCATGCTCAAGGGCGCGCCACTGCTGCTGCTCGACGAAGCCACCAGCGCCCTCGACGCCGAATCGGAGATCCTCGTTCAGAAGGGACTCAGCGCGGCGATGGCGGGTAGAACGACGCTGATCATCGCCCATCGATTGGCGACCGTGCAGAAGGTCGACCGCATCGTGGTGATGGAACACGGTCGCATCGTGGAGACTGGTACGCCGGAGGATCTGCGCAATCAGGGCGGCCTCTACGCCCGGCTGGCGACACTGCAACTCGATCTGTAGTCAGCCATCACGGCTGATTCATCGCCGGCCGCGGAATTTGACTTTGCGGCTCCATCAGCCAGTCAGTACGGGTGGCGTTGGTCGATCCTGGTAGGCGGGAGCGCTACCGAGCCGGGTGTCCGCCTTCGGCAAACCGACGGTGAAGTGATAGAGCGTCTGGAAGGCTTCGCCGACAAGGCCGACCACTTCGTGAAAGGGATCATCGAAGAAGCAGCCGATGCCGGTGCCGCGCATGCCGCAGGCCTCGGCTTCGAGGTAGAGCACCTGGCCGATGGCCCCGGCTTCGCGGTAGAGATCGCGGTAAGCGGCGGGGTCGGCTGCGATCGGCGCGGAAAACTCGGCCACCATGCCGAGCGCGAAGCAAGCGTCGGCGGCGATATCCTGGTGGCAGTGGATGGCGCGGGCAAGCCGGCGCAGTTCCTGCGGCCCGGCCGTCGTCAGGCAATAGAACGGCAGCCCGGCCGGCGCAGCGGCGACGGGCTCGGCGCTGTAACGTCCGGCCAGCGGCAGCCGGTGTTCCGATTGACGGGCCAGCAGGTAGAGGCCCGGCTCAAGTCCATCCACCCGATGAACGAACAGTACGAGGCTGATGCGCGGCGGCGCGGCGAGTGCGAACCATGGTGCCCCGGTACCTGGCAGCGTTGCCGCCAGCACCGCGAAGAATTTGTCTGCGGCGCAGTGGCCGCGCGGATCGAAGCGCTGGGCACTGCGCCGGTTGAGAATGACGTCGGCGAGCGGCGGGCCGGCGGGCACCTGCGCTATCGGCGATGGCGTGCGCGACGACAGTGGCCGCGCTTGCGCGCGCTGGTCGCCGCTCGTACGCGTCGCCGCCGCCACGTCGTCGATAATCGGCCAATACTGCATCGGGGCCGGATCGATGGCGGAGGCGACCCCCTGCCAGCACGCATCCGCAAGTAGCGCCTGCGGATCGACAGCCACCAGGCCGCTGCCGATCGCGACTTGCAGTAGGACTTCCGCCTCTTCGCGCTCGCTGTCGGTGCCGGGGGGCGCCGGGAAGTCGGTCAGGCGGNNAGCGCTGCGGCGGCGTAGGCCAGACCGGCGAGGGCGTGACCGACGTCGAGTTGGCAATAGCGAAAGGCGCGCTCACCATATTTCCAGGCTTCACGCCACATGAGCGTGCTGATGCCGATGGCGAGCAGTGGGCCCGCTGTCGGTCCCGTCGAGGCGCCAAAGGCGGCCCGGCACTCGAGCGCATGGTCATCCGGGCGGTAATGATGCACGCCGTCGACCAGACCTTGGATGCCGACAGCGATGACATAGGCTTCGACCGGATGCAAGTTGCCGCTGGAAGGATTCGCCCGCAGCGCCCAGCGCTCCGGCCACAGGGTCTTCCACGCGGTCAGCGCCAGCGACAAGTTGAGCAGAGTGCCTATGCTCTCCAGATCGACCGCTACCGCATTCGCCATGGCGAGATCACGCCATGGCCGTTGCAAAGTCGCCCGCAGCAGCGGCGACGCTTCGCAGGCCAGCGGCAGTTCAACAATCGGTGCGCCGGCGAAGTGCCGAAAGGGCGCCGGCTGAGCATTCCAGTCGAGCGCAGACGGCCCCTGCGCATAGGCGTCGAAACGGTGCTTGGTACGCCGGTGATAGGCAAATACCCGATCGGCGGCGGATGAATCGGACATGGATGGCAAATACCTGGAGTGACGCTGGAAGACGCGGCCTGGACGGCGGT
>PMIF01000302.1 GCA_003157035.1 Rhodocyclaceae bacterium | reverse complement strand
CGGCGAGATCGAAGCGCTCTTCTTGACCCACGAACATGTCGACCATTTGTTTGCGCTGCAGACCGTCCTGGAACTGCGACGCGACATTCCGATCTACATCCCCGCGACCTTTCACCCAGAAGCCTACCAATTCATCGCCGGCAATGACTTCCCCGCCGCCCGTGCGAAGAACGCCGTCAGCCACACCGGCGAACTGATCCGGCTAAAGGCCGGCGGCGTTAATTCGATGATGGCCGGGGTAGCCGCCGTCACCTTCGACTTGCCGATCATCCTTCAGACCGAGGGCGAGCAGTCGCTCTACGCCAATGTTCAGGACAAAGGGCTGGTGGCCATCACCGGCTGCGGTCACCACACGCTGCGCCGCATCGTTGACTTCGCGACCGCGAACCTGACCGCAGCGCGCAAGTTCCACGGACTATACGGCGGTCTCCATCTGGCTCCCTTTGGCCCGCTGGCGCCTGCTCAGGAAGCCATGATCCGCGAGATGGGCCAGTACGGTTTCGAGCGCATCGCCTGCAATCATTGCACCGGGCTTCCTGCCGTGGAACTGATGACTGCCTTGGGCTACCCAATCGTCAAGGGCACCGGCTCAAACGGTTCGATTAGCGATCTATACATCGGCAATGGCGATTCTGTGACTTTTGGCTGAGGTTGACGTCGATACGATGAATTCCGCGCTTATAGGTAAGCTGTTGGTCGCCAGCTTGCGCGCCGCTATTCCTTTCCGCCAACTGCCATGACCATCGCCACGCTGATCATGGCGCAGGAAACAGGCTTGGCCCTCTATGCCAGGTGCCGCGGCGGACTGCTGGTGTTGCTGGGCGCCGTGATCGGCATGCTGCTCATGCGCACGGGCATCGCCGTAGCCCGTACGGAAAGCCGGCGCCGCCATTGATTCGCGGACAACGCTGTCCGGCCGGGTTAGACGAAGGCGCGAAGTTCCACTTCTCGTTGCCACAAGCGGCGGTGTCAGGCGGCTCCTCTATGCGCATAACGGTCGTTGAAACGCTACGGTGATGAACGGCCGCAAAGGGCTGCCGTACATTGGGCCCCGGTCGGGGTGGCGGCAACGTGTTCGTCAACCGACGCTGAAATTCCTCAACGTAGGGAATCCGTTGCATCGCCGCCGTCCGGGCCAATGGCAAGGCCGAGCCGCGGAGGACAAGGTCCGGCCATGAGCGGCCGGTCGCTGGCCTTCCTGTTTGTGCCGCCGATGGTCCGGTATCCGTTCGGTTTCTGACGATGGCCGCCGTGGACATTTGCGCACGACTTCATTCGGTGCTGACCAACGCGAACGGCCTTTTGACGCCGGACGAGCCTTTTCAAGCCTCGTTGTCGACGGTATGATGTTTTCACCAATTCTTCTTACCGCTCTGGAAACTGCTCGTGATCGGCCGCTCCCCCTGTGTTGCCTGTTCTACGCGACGGGCAATCTCCGTCGCCCGAAGACTCAGCCTAGCTCTAGTAGTGCCATCGGCATTCATGGCTCCCGTCGCCGCAGTTGCCGGCGGCATTCCGACACTTGAAGTCGTCGAGGTTAAAGCCAACAGTGAAGATCTGGTGGGTGTTGCGGGTACCGCCAGCGAAGGCACAGTCACGGCCAAGCAGTTAGAGAATCGCCCCTTGCTACGGCCGGCCGAAGTGCTGGAGGTTGTGCCGGGGCTGATCATTTCCCAGCACAGCGGCGACGGCAAGGCCAACCAGTATTACCTGCGCGGCTTCAACCTCGACCATGGCACTGACTTCGCGACCACGCTGATGGGCATGCCGGCCAACATGCCCACCCACGCACACGGCCAGGGCTATTCCGACTTGCAATTCCTGATGCCGGAACTGGTCGAGCGCATGCAGTACCGCAAGGGGCCGTATGCGGCCGACGGCGGCGATTTCGCTGCGGCCGGTTCCGCTGCCATCGATTACTTTCGCCGGCTCGACAGGCCGTTCTCCGACCTGACGGTCGGTAGCAACGGTTACCGGCGCGGCCTGCTGGCCGGCTCGCCGGCAGCCGGTGGCGGCAATCTGTTGTATGCGCTCGAGTGGACCGCGAACGATGGCCCATGGACCTTGCCCGAGAATCTCGACAAGTTGAACGGCCTGCTGCGTTTTAGCCAGGGAACGAAGGACAACGGCTGGTCGCTTGCCGCCATGGCCTACAAGGCGACTTGGGACTCGACCGACCAGGTGCCGCAACGGGCGATCGACGCGGGATTGATCCCGCGCTACGGCAATCTCGACCCCACGGACGGCGGGCAGACGCACCGCTACAGTCTGTCCGGCGAATGGTCGGAGAAAGCAGCCGGCGGCTGGAGTCGCGTCAACGCGTATGTGATGGACTACAGCCTCAACCTCTGGTCGAACTTCACGTTCTGCACACTCGGTTGCAATCCCGGCCCTGGGGATCAGTTCGAGCAGGCCGACCGGCGCAAGGTGTATGGCGTAAATGCCGCTCACACCTGGTACGGCGAATGGGCCGGCCGCGATGCCGACTTCACGCTCGGCGTGCAGTCGCGCTACGACGATATCGGCAATGTTGGGCTATACACCACGACGGCGCGCCAGCGCTGGAACACGGTGCGTCAGGACAAGGCGAAGGAAGGCAATCTCAGCCTGTATGGCGAGAGCCAGGTCCAGTGGCAGGAGAAGTTGCGCAGCATCGTCGGCCTGCGCGAAGACTTCTACAGCTTTGATGTCACCAGCGATACGCCGCAGAACTCAGGCAAGGTCCAGGCGAGTATCGCCAGCCCCAAGCTGGCGCTGGTCTTCGGCCCCTGGGCCAAGACCGAGTACTACGCCAACCTCGGTTACGGCTTTCACAGCAACGACGCCCGCGGCGTCACGGTCAAGGTCAACCCGGACTTCCGCGCTCCCGGTTTCGGCGCCGCCACCGAGCCGTC
>PMIF01000087.1 GCA_003157035.1 Rhodocyclaceae bacterium | reverse complement strand
AAGTTCAAAGTGGGAGACCGCGTCGGCGTGTGCTGCATGGTCAATTCCTGCCACCATTGCGCGATGTGCGACATGGGGATGGAACAGTATTGCTAAAACGGCGCTGTGTTTACCTATGGCTCGAAGGATCGCGATGGAACGATGACTCAGGGCGGATATTCCACCTTCAACGTGGTGGACGAAGATTTCATCATTCGCGTGCCGGACGTCGTTGATCTCGCCGAGGCTGGTCCCTTGATGTGCGCAGGCATCACGGTCTATTCGCCATTCCGTCGCTGGAGCATTGGGCCAGGAAAGAAAGTCGGTGTCGTCGGTCTTGGCGGCCTCGGGCACATGGCGGTGAAGATTGCCTCGGCCATGGGGGCGGAAGTGACGGTGATTACAACGTCGCCGAGCAAGGTCGCAGACGCCACGAAGTTCGGCGCAAAAGACGTGATCGTGAACCCGGATAGTGCGGACCTCTCGAAACATAGCCGCTCGCTTGATTTCATTCTCGACACGGCACCCTATAGACACAAGCTCGACAAGCTCATCACCCTCTTGAAGCAGGAAGCTACATTTTGCATGGTCGGCGCCGGAAAAATCGACGAGCCCCACGAGATCGGACCGTTCGCGCTTCTTCGCACACGTAACTCGTTTGCCGGCTCACAGATCGGCGGTATCCGCGAAACGCAAGAGCTTGTTGATTTCTGCGCGCTTCACAACATCCGGCCGGAAATCACCAAGATTTCGATGAGCGACATCAGTGACGCCTGGGTGAATGTGGTCGACAAGAAAGCCCGTTATCGCTACGTCATCGACATGAAAGCATGAGAACCGCAATGCCACCCAACGAAAGCGCCCAGCGGAACCACAACGCACTCTTCCCCGGCCACGTCTCGACCCTGGCCGTCACTGACCCGGAGCTGATCGAGACCTTCGACAACTTCGCCTTCGACGAGGTGCTGCGCCACGGCAGCCTGGATGTCCGCACCCGGCTGATGATCCAGCTCGCGGCCATCATCGCCTGCCAGGCGCTGCGCGAGTATCGCGTGATGGCGGACGCCGCACTCAACGTCGGCGTCACGCCGGTGGCGCTCAAGGAGATCGTGTACCAAGCCGTGCCCTATGTCGGCATGGCCAAGGTGTTCGACTTCATCCACGCCACCAACGAAGTCCTCACTGAGCGCGGCATTGCCCTGCCGCTTCCGTGCCAGTCGACGACTACGCCGGAGAATCGCATGGAAAAGGGCCTGGACGTCATGCGACAGATCATCGGCAGCGACACGATCGACAAGCTCCACGCCACGACCCCGGCGGACCGGGCCCACATCCAGGACTACCTGGCCGGCAACTGCTTCGGCGACTACTACACGCGCACCGGCGTCGACCTTCCGACGCGCGAACTGCTGACCTTCAGCATGCTGGTCGCGCTCGGCGGTTGTGATACGCAGGTCAGAGGGCATGTGGCTGCCAACCTTCATGTCGGCAACGATCGTGCGCGCTTGATTGAGGTCGCTACGCAGTTGTTGCCCTTCATTGGCTATCCGCGCACGCTCAACGCGTTGCGGGCGATCGACGAGGTCGCATCTGAGCCGACCGCGGTCCTACTGAATAGTGAGGGGCAACCATGAGCAAACGTCCGAACACAGTCCTGGTGGTTGGTGCAACGGGCAGCATCGGTCAGTTGGTCGTGGCCGAAGCCATCCGCGAGGGTTATGCCGTGCGCGCGCTCGTCCGAGACCTCGGTCGCGCGCGCCGGCTACCGACGCAGGCGCAACGAGTCGTCGGCGATCTCACCCGGCCGGAGACGCTGGTTGCGGCGGTCGACGGCGTCGATGCCATCGTCTTCACCCATGGTTCCGATGGCGGCGGCAAGGTCGGTGCCGAGAACATCGATTACGGCGGCGTGCGCAATGTCTTGGCTGCGCTGGGGAACAGGAAGGTGCGTATCGCCCTGATGACCGCCATCGGCGTGACCAATCGTACCAGCGCGTACAACCGCTCAACCGAGGCTCACGACTGGAAGCGGCGCGGCGAGCGACTGGTGCGGGCGAGCGGCATGCCCTATACGATCGTCCGACCTGGCTGGTTTGACTACAACGACGCGGACCAGCATCGCCTTGTCCTGCTACAGGGCGACACACGGAAAGCGGGCAATTCCAGTGATGGTGTTGTAGCACGTGGGCAGATTGCCGAGACCCTGGTTCGGAGCCTCGCATCGGACGCCGCTGAAGGCAAGACTTTCGAACTCGTGGCCGAACGAGGGCCGGCGCCTGAAGACTTCGAAGCGTTGTTCGCACCTCTGGACGCCGACACACCGGGCGCACTCGACGCCGTTCGCGATACGCCAAACATGCCGCTGGATCAAGAGCCGGAACGGGTCCGCGCAGCGATGCGGCAACTTGGCGCCGCGTAACGCGACACGCCGTTCAACCCAACTTTATCGAAGGATTTGACCATGACACAACGCACCTGGCTCGTCACCGGCGTCAGCAGCGGCTTCGGCCGCCAACTCAGCCAACAGCTTCTCGAACGCGGCGACCGCGTCGTCGGCACCGTGCGCGATACTGCCAAGGTCGCCGATCTCGTGCAGCGCTATCCCGATATGTTCACGTTCGAGGTGCTCGACGTAACCGACATGCCGGCCACGCGTGCGTTCGTCGACCGGTCGTTCGCGCGGCTCGGACGCATCGACGTCGTCATCAGCAACGCCGGCTACGGCTTGTTCGGCGCCGCCGAGGAGCTCACCGATGCACAAGTCGCGCACATTCTCGCGACCAACCTAACGGGATCGATTCAGCTGATTCGCGCATCACTGCCCCATCTGCGCGCGCAAGGTGGTGGTCGCGTCATCCAGATTTCGTCCTACGGCGGACAGGTCGCCTTCGCGGGCAATTCGCTGTACCACGCAACCAAGTGGGGCATCGAAGGCTTCGTTGAAGCGGTGGCCCAGGAGGTGGCCGCCTTCGGCATCGGCATGACGATCGTCGAACCGGGCGGCGCTCGTACCGAGTTCCGCTACGGTAGCGCCCAAGTCGCCGCACTGATGCCGGAGTACGACACAACGCCGGCGCATGCCTTCCTGAAGATGCTCGACCCTGCGAACGGGCTGGCCCCCGGCGACCCTGCTCGCATGGCGGCACGCATCATCGAGAGCATCGATGTCGAACCGGCACCGCTGCGCATGGTGCTCGGCTCGCAGGCGTTGGAAGGCACGATCACGACCTTGCGCAAGCGACTGGCGGCATTTGAAGCACAAAGAGAACTTGCTGCATCCACGGACTTTCCGCCCGGGGCGTGAGGACCTGCTGAAGCCCTGATGGTAAATAGCAAACCTGACAGAAGGAGTACAGCCATGCAAAAACGCAAACTGGGATCATGTGGGCTCGAGGTTTCGGCCATCGGACTCGGTTGCATGAGTCTGAGCAACGTCTACGGCACGAGCGTGGACAAACCTGCGGCAATCTCGCTGATTCGATCAGCCTTCGACAGCGGGGTGACGTTCTTCGATACCGCCGAGGCCTATGGCCCGTTCACCAACGAGATCGTCGTCGGCGAAGCTCTGGCGCCGATTCGAGACAAAGTGGTAATCGCCACCAAGTTCGGCTTCGACATCGATCTGACCACGGGAGAACGGCGCGGCGGAGTGAACAGCCACCCGGAGCATGTGAAGGCAGTCGCCGAGGCTTGCCTCAAGCGCCTGGGCGTCGACCAGATCGACCTGTTCTATCAGCACCGCGTCGACCCGGCCGTGCCGATCGAGGACGTCGCTGGCGCGGTCAAGGAGTTGATCAAGGAAGGCAAGGTCGAATACTTCGGGCTTTCGGAAGCGGCGGCGCAGACCATCCGACGCGCCCACGCCGTCCAACCCGTGACGGCGGTCCAGAGCGAATATTCGCTGTTCTGGCGCGGTCCCGAGAGCGAGATCCTGCCGACCTTGGAAGAACTCGGCATTGGTTTCGTGCCCTTCAGTCCCTTGGGCGCGGGCTTTCTCACGGGCCAGATCGACGCGAACACCAAGTTCGACTCTTCGGACTTTCGCGCCAAGGTTCCCCGATTCGCACCGGAAGCGTTGAGAGCAAACTTGGCGCTGGTCGATATTGTGCGTGCCGTAGCGACACGCAAGCGCGCGACGCCCGCTCAGGTCGCGCTCGCCTGGCTACTAGCCCAGAAGCCATGGATTGTGCCGATCCCGGGAACCACGAAAGTGCTCCGACTACAGGAGAACCTTGGCGCGGTTGCGGTCGAACTCACCGCTGGCGACCTCCAGGAAATCGACGCGGCCACATCGAAGATCACCGTGCAGGGTGCGCGTCTTCCTGAAAGCGCTCTGCAGATGACAAACCTGTGAGGCGGGGTTGGGGCATTGGAAATTCGGCTCCCCCATGCGGACCTACCCGTCCTTCCGTTGCATCGCACCCCGCTCAAATATCAATAGGGTTGACGTCGCCGAGGCGTATAGACGACCTTCGGCGTCAATTAACCTAGCTTCGGCAAATCCCGCACGCCGACCCAGAGATACGACGGCGCCCTCTGCCCGCAGCAGCCCGGTATCCTTGGTGATTGCCTTGTGAAAGGCGATCTTCAGTTCCAGAGTCGTGTAGGCCTGTTCCGTCGTCAGCTTGGAATGGACGGCACAACCGCAGGCGGAGTCCAGCAGCGTGGCCGCATAGCCGCCGTGCACAATCCCCAGCGGGTTATAGGCATGCTCGCCGGGCTTGCCCGCAAAGACAGCCTTGCCGAGGCCCACTTCGACAAACTCGAAATCCAGGGACCCCAGGATTCCTGGCTTCCGTCCCGAGGCCATCAAGGCGCGCAACTGCTCCAAACCATTCAACCCAGCACCGGTTTCTTCGACGAGACTCATATCAACTCCAATCAAGGCAGGCGGCGATCCCCTGATCGCCGCCAATGCACAGTCAGCCGTAAGCTAGCGTCTCAGCCGAGGCCAAAGCTCTTCCTCAGGCTTGCATCGACGGGAGCCGCTGGCATGAAGCGCCTCAGCTTACTCAATAACGAGGCCTGGCCCTTCGGTTGATGACGCATGCCCCAGGCGCCGAGCGCCGCGCTGACGATCGTGTTTGCAACGCCTTCCGGCTCAGGTGCGGTGTCAACGTTCTTGGCGATGGCGCAAGACACGCGGTCTCGTTCGTTGTCATAGGCCGTGATCTTGTTGGTCACCAGGGGCGAATTAGCGTCGAGGTTGCTCTTCGTGAAGCCAGGTTCGACAAGAGCTACGCGGATTCCAAACTGGCGCACCTCGTGATCCATGGTCTCCGACATCCCCTCGACGGCGTGCTTGGAGGCCGAATAGAGCCCCATATAGGGGGCTGGAAGGAACCCGAGCACCGAACTGACATTGACGATCCTGCCGGAGCGCTGCGCACGCATGTGCGGCAGAACAGCTTTGCTGGTGCGCAGGATGCCGAGAACGTTGGTGTCGAACATCGCCATGGCCTCGGTAATCGAGCTTTCTTCCGTCGCCCCGAGCATGGCCACCCCGGCATTGTTGACCAGCACGTCGATGTGCCTGGCTCGATCAATGATGGACTGGATGCCGTGGTGTACGGAGTTGTCGTCGCGAACATCCATTTCGATCAATTCGACCCCGGGCAATGGCTTTGTCTTGGCGATGCTGCGCACCGTACCGAATACTTGGCATCCCTGCTTGGCAAACTTCTCTGCGGCAACTCGGCCGATGCCCGATGAGACGCCGGTAACAACTACGACTTTGGATTTCGACACAATTCTTCCTTTCCAATTTGTAAGTGAGTCGGCATCCGGAAATCCGGAACGATGGCCACGCGCGTGCGTTCCGAATTTCGGATGGTGCGGTTACTGTAGCAACGGGTTATTCAGGTAGACGCCAGCGCTCAGGCCGCCCTTCAGCTGTCGGCAAATCTCGTCGGCGAGAATTTCGACTTGGCCTTGCTGGATGCATTCCACAGAGTATTGAGCCACCACGCGCGGGTGCGTCTTGGGAACCGTCAGGCCCCGCGCCATGTCCGTATCCATGTAGGCGACGTGAAGACCAATTACCGCGGTGCCTTGGTCGTGCAGTTCGTTACGCAGGCCATTTGTCAGTGACCAGGCCGCAGCCTTCGCAGCAGAGTAGGTAGCGGCACCCGGCATGCTGATCCAACTGAGCGCAGACAGGACGTTGACAATTGCCCCACCCCCGTTTGTGGCTAGAGTCGGAGCAAACGCCTGGCTCAGCGCCAGCGGGCCGATGAAGGTGGTCTCCCATTCGTCACGGGCCGAGTCCAGGCTGGTTGAGTCGAGCAGTCCCGCGCCACGGATGATGCCGGCGTTATTGATGAGCAAGGAGACATCCTTGCACTCCCGTGCGGCGGTAGCGATATCCTGCATGTTGGTCACATCAAGCTTTAGCGGTACTACGCCTTCCATCGGGTCGATCGTCGACAAGTCCCGTGCTGCGGCATACACCTTCTTTGCACCTGCTGCGAGGAGTGCTTGGACGAATTCCCTGCCCAACCCCCTGTTGGCCCCGGTTACCAGAGCGATGCTGTCTTGAATTTTCATTTGCCTTTCCTTTGTAAGTGGTTGCTTTGTTGCGGGCCGCTGCTGCGTGATCGATCTCGTTCACACCTGACCGGGTGGATTGGCGATCAGGTCGGCGTTGAATGCCTTGAACATCGCGTGCTCACCGGGGCCCGGATTGGCGCGAACCGGCCGCACGGCCTCGACGACCAATTCCTCGTTCTCGCTCGCCAGCAACGTCATGGTCTCGGCGATGAAGACATCAAGGGGCATGGCGCGCGGATCGCCGCTTTTCCCGATGAGGTCGGTGTCCACCCACGGCGGCGCGATTTCCTGCACCGTCACATGGGTGCCCCTCAACATGAAGCGCTGGGACATCGCGTATGAGTGCAGTGCCGCTTTGGCGGCCGAATAGACGGCGGAAGGTGCCAGCGGCAGATAGGCCAGGATCGAGGTGTTGTAGATGATCGTGGCGCGCGGCTGATGCTTCAGGTGTTCTATTAGCGCCGAGGTCAGGCGGATCGGACCAAGCAGGTTGGTATCGATGATGCTGCGCGAGACCTTGTCGTCAATACGGCAACTGGCGTCGTCGAAGGGCATGATGCCGGCGTT
>PMIF01000295.1 GCA_003157035.1 Rhodocyclaceae bacterium | reverse complement strand
GCCGGCATCCAGGCGGCGCTCGATCTGGCCAACACCGGTCTCGAAGTAGTGCTGGTGGAAAAGCAGCCGACCATCGGCGGTCATATGCTCCAGCTTTCGGAGACCTTCCCGACGCTCGACTGCTCGCAGTGCATCCTGTCGCCGAAGATGGTCGAGGTGTCAAAGCATCCGAAGATCACGCTGATGGTGCAAAGCGAGGTCGAGAGTGTCTCCGGCTTCGTCGGCAACTTCAAGGCCAGGATCAAGACCAAGGCCATCTATGTCGATCCCGAAGTGTGCAAGATCTGCGACGACTGCGCCAACGTTTGCCCGGTGGCGGTACCCAACCAATACGATGTTGGACTGACCAACCGCCGTGCCATCCACATCCCGTTCGCGCAAGCGATTCCGGCGACGTATACGCTCGACGAGAACGCCTGCCTTGGCCTCAATCCAGTCGTCTGCGGCAAGTGTGCCGACGCCTGCGAAGCCGGCGCCATCAACTACGACAAGCGGCCGACAGTCAAGGAAATCGACATCGGCGCCATTGTCGTGGCTACCGGCTTCGATCTTTACGCCAAGGAGAAGCTCGGCGAATACGGTGCCGGCCGCTACGAGGATGTCCTCGACGGGCTGCAGTTCGAGCGCCTCTGCTCGGCCTCCGGCGCCACCGGCGGCCATGTTCTGCGGCCCTCCGACCACAAGGAGCCGAAGGAGGTCGTCTTCATCCAGTGCGCCGGCTCGCGCGACCCACAGACCCACTGCGCCTACTGCTCGAAGATTTGCTGCATGTACACGGCCAAGCACGCGACGCTGTACAAGCACCACGTGCCCGACGGCCAGGCCTATGTCTTCTACATCGACATCCGCTCTGGCGGNNTCCAAAGGCACGGCGGAAGTGGCCAAGATTCTCAAGATCGGTCGCGACAAGGACGGCTTCCTTGCCGAGGCGCATCCGAAGCTGCGCCCGGTCGAGAGCGTTACTGCCGGCATCTTCCTCGCCGGTACGGCCCAGGGACCGAAGGACATTCCTGAGACCGTGACGCAAGCGAGCGCTGCTGCAGGCAAGGTGATCGCTCTGTTGTCGAAGGATGAGCTGGCGCATTCGCCGACGGTGGCCAAGGTCAAGTATTCGTTGTGTACCGGTTGCGAGATGTGCGTTGATGCCTGCCCCTACGAGGCGATTCGCCTGGTCGACGGCAAGGCGGTGGTCAACGAGGTCCTCTGCGAAGGCTGCGGCACCTGCTCCGGGACTTGCCTGCGCGCGGCGATCGACGTCAAGAACGTCACCCAGATGCAGATTCACGACATGATCAGCGCGGTTATGGGAGGTTAGAGAAGGTGTTGAATCCAGCGAAAACGATGACGCCGGTGCAGGATGATTTCGAGCCGAAGATCGTTGCCTTCCTGTGCAAGTGGTGCTCGTCTGCGGGCAGCGATCTGGCCGGCGTCTCACGCCTGCAATATCCGCCCAACGCGGTGCCGATCCAGGTCATGTGCTCGGGCTCGGTGTCACCGCTATACATCATGTCGGCGTTCAAGAAGGGCGCCGACGGTGTGCTGGTCTCCGGCTGCCATCCCGGCGATTGCCACTACATGAAAGGCAACTACTTCGCCCGCCGACGCCTGTTCCTGGTGCAGAAGTTGCTCAACTTCGTCGGCCTCGAGAAGGACCGCTTCCGCATGTCCTGGGTCTCCGCGGCGGAGGGCGCCAAGTTTGCCGAAGTGGTCGGCGATTTCGTCCGCGACATCAAGGCGCTGGGGCCGCAGCGACGCCTGAAGGTGAGACGCTGATGGTCAGCATCGAAGAACTGCGCGCCTGCGCCGCCAAGCTGCTCGACGAGGGCAAGGTCAAGGCCGTCATCGGCTATCGGCGCGGTTCGGCCGGGCTGCTGGCCGAGCCCTGCGTCATCGACCAGCCGGCCGATACCGAGTCGCTGATCTGGGATCCGGGCTGCGTGCACAACCTGGCGCTCTATCTGGTCAAGGACAAGAAGGCGCAGGCCGCCAGCAAGACGCCGGACAAGCGGCCGCTGGCGGTCGTCGCCAAGGGCTGCGATTCCCGCGCCGTGGCGGTGCTGCTCCAGGAGAACTTCTTCAAGCGCGAAGACGTCGTCGTCATTGGTGTCTCCTGTGAAGGGACCGGGGTCGTCGACGCGCGCAAGCTGGCTGCCAAGCTCAAGGGCCGCACTGCCAGCCAGGTCGAGTTCGACGGTGCCGACGGCTTCAAGGTGACGATAGGCAACACCGAGAGCAGGGTGCCGGCCAGCGAGATTCTGGCCGACCGTTGTCTGGAGTGCCGCGCGCCGTCGCCAGTGCTCAACGACGTCTTGTTCGGTACCGCCGTCGAGCAGCGCGAACTGGCGATGCCGTTCACGGCGGTCAAAGCGGCCGAGGCAGCAAGCGAGGAGGAACGCTGGGCGAGCTGGGAACATCACTTCGACCGCTGCCTGCGCTGCTTCGCCTGCCGTTCGGTCTGCCCGATGTGCTACTGCCCGGAATGCGTCGTCGACAGCACGAGTTTCGTCATCACGGCCGAGACCAGCGCCGAGGACAAGGCCAACCGCGTCCGCTGGTGCGAGCGCTCGGCCGGTTCCGGCGAGAGTGCCCTGTACCACCTGACCCGCGCCATGCACCTGGCTGGTCGCTGCGTCGACTGCGGTGAGTGCGAGCGCGTCTGTCCGGTGAACATCCCACTGCGCCTGCTCAACACCAAACTCGAGATGGAGGCCTTCGAAATGTTCGAGTATCAGGCCGGCCGCGACGTCAGCCAGGCTTCGCTGCTTTCGTCGTTTCGCGACGAAGATCCCAACAGCTTCGTCAGGTAGCCGCCATGGAAAAGATCCTCTGCAAGGAGAGTTTCGCCGGCTGGCTGGCGGCGCTCAAGGGCTACGACCTCTACGCGCCGGCTTTCGCCGACGCCGTCTGGAATCATGCCCGCATCGAGGCCGGTACGACGCCCGAGCTCGACCATACCAATACCGTCCGATCGGTCAAGGAATTCGCCTTTCCCCAGCGTGAAGTGTTCTTTCGCTTCGAACAGACGAAGGGCGGCGCGCCGACGCTGACCGCGACCGTGCCGGATCCGGCGCCGACCGTGATCTTCGGCGTGCGCCCCTGTGACGGCCGGGCCATGCCGAGGAACGACAAGGTGTTCGCCGCCGAGTTCAAGGATCCCTACTACTGGGCGCGACGCGACAAGCTGACCCTGGTCGGGCTGGCCTGCGCCGAACCCCATTCGCCGAACTGCTTCTGTCAGGCGCTCGGTGGCGCGCCGGATGCCGAAGAAGGACTCGATATCCTGATGACGGATCTTGGCGACCGCTACCACGTCAAGGGCGTCACTGGCCGTGGGATCGAGATCATGGTTCGCGGCAGCGATGCCTTCGATGAAGCGCGTGCCGCCGACAAGAAGCAGGTCCAGGAGCGGCACGCCGCCGCCAGGGCCGTCGGCCAACGCGGCGTGAACGACCTGGGCAAGATCGCCGAGGCGATTCGCCAGCGTTTCGACGATGCGCTCTGGCAGGACATGGCGCGCACTTGCATCGGCTGCGGCATCTGCACCTTTCTCTGTCCGACCTGCCATTGTTTCGACATCAACGACGAAGTCATCTGTCAGTCGCCCTGCAGTGGCGAGCGCGTGCGCACCTGGGACAACTGCCAGTTTGCCGATTTCACCATGCATACCTCTGGTCACAATCCGCGCCATGATCTCGGCGCCCGGTTGCGCCAGCGCATCAGTCACAAGTTTCTCTATTTCGTCGACAACCACGGAACCCAGCAATGCACCGGCTGCGGCCGCTGCATCTCGGAATGCCCGGTCGGCATCGATATTGTGCGGGTCCTGGACACGGTGAGCCAGCCATGATGGAAAACGCCTATCTGCCGCGCATCGGTCGCATCGCCGGCATCGAGGAAGAGACCGGCGGTGCCCGGGGCATCAAGACCTTCAAGGTCGAGTTTCCCGACGGTGACGGGTTTGATCACGCCTGCGGCCAGTGCGCCATGCTGTCGATTTTTGGCAAGGGCGAGTCGATGATCTCGATCGCCTCGTCGCCGCTGGTCAAGGACTACAAGCAGTTCTCGATCATGAAGATGGGCCGGGTTACCACGGCTTTCCACGATGCCCGGGTCGGTGACATGGTTGGCATTCGCGGCCCCTATGGCAACGAGTTTCCGCTCGCCGATTGGCGTGGCCGCGACCTGGTGTTCATCGGCGGCGGCGTCGGCCTGGCACCGATTTGGCCGGTGATCCAGACGGCCGTCGCCCACCGCCAGGACTACGGCAAGATCACTGTCTTCTACGGTGCCCGCAGTTCGCGTGACATTATGTACAAGGCCGATTTC
>PMIF01000202.1 GCA_003157035.1 Rhodocyclaceae bacterium | reverse complement strand
TAAGCTGCCGCATGTTTCAGGCGCTGCGATAGTGCGGGCATTGGAGCGCCTCGGGTTCCAGGCGTAGGTTGTGCCGCCAGGCACAACACCCCATTCCCGATGCGACGTAGGTTGTGCCGCCAGGCACAACACCACGTTGTGGCGGCATCCGCCTCCGGCGGGAAGGCGTTGTGCCTGCGGCACAACCTACGCACAACCTACGGCACTCATTAGCCCCGGAGCGACGCCGCCGCTATGGGGTATGATCGAGCGCAGTTGCAACCCGTTACGGAATTCGGTCGAATGGAACGAACGAAATGAGCGTCCCGGATCTGGACGTTACCTGGGATGACGCCAAGGCGCAATCGAACATCGACAAGCATGGCGTAACCTTCGCCCAGGCAGCAACGGTGATGCTCGACCCGCTGGCGCTCAGCGTCTTCGACGCCGAACATAGCGACATCGAGGAGCGATGGTTTACTCTGGGCATGGGGAGCGACGGCAGGCTTCTAGCGGTTTCCCATACCTACCAGCCGACAGGGTCGGCTAGCGCCCAGGTGCGGATCATTTCAGCGCGGGAAGCCACGCGCCGCGAACGGGAACAGTACGAGAATGAACCGCGATAGGTGACATCATGACCAAAGCGACAAAGACACTTGACGACGACATGCCCACCGAGATTGATTTCTCGAAAGGCAGACGAGGCAAGTTTTTCCATCCCGGCAGCAAACTCAATCTACCGGTATACCTTGATGATCAGGTGCAGTCCCGCCTTGCCGCACTCGCCAGCGCCAAGGGTGTGGACTTTTCTGCGCTGGTCAACGATCTGCTCAAGAAGGATATCGAATTGATCGAGATGGCAAGGTAGATATCCGTCGTGGCAACTGCGCGTCGACGAGGAATTTCACGCCGCTATCAGCCCTATGGTTTCGATGTGATTGATATGCGAGAGGCGCGCCGCGAAGTCCAGCACGGCAAGAATGTCTTCACGTTCGAGATCCTCGTAGTCGGCAAGAATGTCCTCAATGCTCATGCCGCCGGCTAGCCATTCGAGAACGTTTTCCACGGGATAGCGCAAACCCCGAATACAGGGCTTGCCGTGGCAAATGTTGGCGTGCATCGTGATGCGATCGTTCATGGCGGCGATCCTCGAAAGAGACAGTGGTACTTTGTACCTCCGGCGCTTGTGGCGTCCGATCGATTTCTTTCTTGTGGGAAGTGTACTCGGTCTCTTCCCACGTCAGCTGGGTGCGGGTGTCGACGCCGCCCGCCGAGCGCTTGGGCGAGCTGCTCACCTGCGCCGACATCCACCTGCTACCCCAGCGCGCCGATGCGGCCGACCTGGTGATGCCTTCCAAGCTCACCGGCATGCTGGCCAGCGGCCGGCCGGTGGTGGCAACGGCGCATGCCGGGGTGCTGGATCGGTTTGCGGTGCTGATACTTGGCCGCAGGGTGCCGCCGATGGAGTGAGGGAATACGCACGAAGAACGTTGTGCCTGCGGCACGGGAATCCCCGTCCCTTTCTGCGCGTATAAGTTCTGATACACTTCTAGTGAGATCTCTATGAAGGAAAAGCCTATTGACTGGCGAGGGTCATCCCTACGGGACATCAAGGACGACAAGATATTCACGCCTGATGCCCGCCGGGAGGCCGGTCGCCAACTTGGTCAAGTGCAGGCAGGGTTGGACCCTGACCGATGGAAACCGTTTGACGATGTTGGTGCTGGAACGAAGGAAATCATCGTCGACCTCGACGATGGTTGGTTTAGGGTTATGTACGTCGCGAAGTTTCCGGAAGCGGTCTATGTACTGCATTGCTTCAAAAAGAAGACCAACGTCACCAGCAAACGCGACAAGGAGATTGCGGCCGCGCGCTACAAGGCCGTGATTCAGGAAAGGAGCAAAAAATGACGATCGACACCAAATCCAGGCACATCACGCCGGCCGGTGGCAACGTTTTTCTGGACCTGGGATTCGGACCGGAAGAAGCTGCTGCCTTGCAAGCCGAGTCGAAGCGGGTCATCTCTGAAAAGCTCGCCATCAAGGAATCCTTGATGGGGGAGTTGGCCGATTGGATTTCAGAGCAGAACCTGAAGCAAGCGGATGCCGCGCAGATCCTCGGCGTTACCAGGCCGCGCGTTTCAGACGTCATCAACAAGAAGTCCATCAAGTTCACGATAGATGCCTTGGTGGACATGCTGACAAGAACCGGCAAGCACGTTCGATTGTCTGTTCAGTAATCTCTTCTTCCCCCGCGCAGGAAGGCGTTGTGCCTNNCCTACGCACAACCTACGCACAACGTGCGTTAGGGCCTCCATATCTCCGTATGGCTTTTTGTGTTGCTCAGTGCTAGTCTTGGCCAATGGCAACCAGGCGCTTTGACTGGGATCCCGACAAGGACGCCGAAAACCAACGGAAACACGGCGTTCCGTTCATTCGTGCCCAATACGCATTCGGCGATCCCCAGCGCGTAATTGCCAAGGACATCACTCACAGCCAAACCGAAGAGCGGTTCTACTGCTTCGGCGAGGTCGATGGTGGTGTTCTCACGGTCCGGTTCACCTACCGTGCGTCGGTCATTCGAATCATCGGCGCCGGCTACTGGCGTAAAGGAAAGGCAATCTATGAGCGCGAAAATCAAATACACCGATGAACCTCTCGGCAAGACCGAGGTAGTTCCGGACTTCCTACCTTCCCCGGCCGAATTGGCTTTCCGCGAAGAAGGCGTGAAGGTCACGTTGGCCCTCAGCAAGAAGAGTCTCGAGTTCTTCAAGTCGGAGGCTGCGAAACATCAGACTCAGTACCAACGCATGATCCGTCGGCTTCTTGATGCTTACGTCGATGCCCAGGCCCTAGCCACTCGTTCAAGGGGACGCGCCGACAAGCGGCGCGCCCCTTAACTCGTTGGGCCTCTTAGATGCCGACTGACTACGCCGCGCGGCGTCTCTTGACGTACTGCTGCAACGCCTCATTCATGCGCGTCTGCCAGCCTTCGCCGGTTGCTTTGAAGTACTCAACTACTTCGGCGCTGTATCGAACCGTTACCGCTACCTTTGTCGGGAGCTTCTGCGGCCCGCGCTGGCCAGGAAGACGGACCTTGCCCTTGGCCCAGTATTTGGCCACCGCATCCGCGTCGTTGGGGTCGTACGGGCATTCCGAGTCTTTCACCTTCTCGGGCGCTGCCGCGATCGCGGCAGCGATCTGCTCTTTGCTAAAGGTCGAGGGCTTTGAAGTACGCACGCGTTTCATGTTTGTCACCGTAACGACAGGAAATCACTCGGGCGCCGTCATCGCGCTCCGTCCAAACGAGAAAGACAACCCGATCACGAAACCAACCCAGACTTCGCAGCCGCTGCTCGCCATACGGCTCGCGTTCGTCTTCCACTGTGACCATCGGGGCGTCGAATACGCAATCAACCTCGGCCAGATCGTGCCGTGCGCTTTGAGGTTCTTCTTGCGCTTGCTCTCGTCCCGGGTGATCATGTGCTTATTGTAGTTACACTAAACTCGTAATGTCTAGCTATTTCTTACCCCAGTGGCCCAACCACTCGGTCAACCGGACCGCCGAGAAGCTGCGCTTCTCGGTTCCCCGTCGGCTTCGCCGCCGGGCGGCCGGTTACCTCAAACTACAAGGGCTTCCCAAAATAGTGCAAGTCTTTTGAAGTTCTATTGGTTCATTTTCTGTCTTTCAGTCAATTCGTCATTCGCCTGCCAAGGCTGCCTGAGAAGGTGGTGGACTGCGAAACTACAAACGGCCATGTTGGGCTCATTGCCCGGACCCTGATGAAAGACGCGCNNGCGCGGGTCCAACCCGCTTCACATCAACGCTGGCAGTGCATCGGTGATTCTTCGCCGCCTTCGGCAGCGCTCATTCCTTTCCGCTTGAACGTGTGGACCGCCGTCGCGCAAACGCGGGAATCGGTGGGTATGGGGTAAGATCAGCATGGGAGAATGTTATGAAGCCTTCGGAAGCCTTGGACGAACGACGCGAACTCGTGCGCGATGCAGCGAGAAGGTTTTGCACCACCAATCTCCGCTATTTCGGTTCGGCGCTGCACGGACACGATCGCGAAGGAAGCGATCTGGATATTTTGGTCGATGCCATGCCTGGAACCACCTTGTTCGACCTCGGTGGCTTGCAGGTCGAGCTGGAGGCCCTGCTCGGGGTGCCGGTTGACGTGCTCACTCCGGGAGACCTGCCGGCCAAGTTTCGCGAACGTGTTCTGGCTGAAGCCCGTCCGGTATGAATGAGAACCGGCGTGCCGACTACCTGGATCATATCGAGCAGGCCGCACGGGACGCGCTGTGCTTTGTCGACGGCTTCTCCAAGGAAGATTTCCTTGCCGACAAGCGAACCCAACAAGCGGTCATTCTGAGCCTCTTGGTCATTGGGGAGGCGGCGACGAAG
>PMIF01000055.1 GCA_003157035.1 Rhodocyclaceae bacterium | reverse complement strand
GAAACCATCTGGGTCAGCTTGTCGTTGGCGTCGCGCGTGCGACCGCCCGGCGAGTGACGGAACTTCTCGATCTGGGTCGCCAACGTGCTGCCGCCGGCGCGACCCTCATCGACATCGATCGCCCGCATCGCCTGCCCCAAAGCCGCGCGCGCGAAGCGTCCCCAGTCCACCGCCGGATTGCGCATCGGATAGTCGGCGTCGAGGAGATTCCGGTTCTCGACATAAAGCAGGGCGGCGACCAGAACGGTCGGCACGGCCGCGAAGGAGGCGTACTGCCGCTGCGGCAGGCGGCTGACGTAGAGCGGCTTGCCATCGCGATCGAGCAGCGTCAGGCCGGCCTGCGATTTCTCGCGGTAGATCGGGTAATAGCCACGACTGGTAATGTCGAGGAATCCGTCGGACTGGCGAGCCTGGCCGGCAATGTCGTAGCCAGCCGCGTCCAGGCGCGGCAGCCACTCCTTGATGCGGCTGTAGCCCAGCCGCACGTCGTAGGTGCCTGTCTGCGGCAGCCAGAGGGCAGCGTTGGCGCCCGGCTGAGTTTCCCACCGGCTGCCCTGCGCGAGGTCCGAAAAGTACTGCGCCTGCAGGTACGAATCGCTAGCCTCGAGCCATCCCACTGCCAGCAGGATCGCAATCGCACNNTTCGGCTCGCCACCAATCAATGGCCTGATTCGGCGGCCGCGTGTCGTTTTGGGATGATCTGCAATCAGCCGGCCCGTAGCTTGCCCAGGGCGAGATTGGTCGCCGCCGTGCGCGTCTCGACGCCCAACTTCTCGAAGACGTGTTCCAGGTGCTTGTCGACCGTNNGTTTTCCTCGCGCAGGACGACAATACGCTCCTCGTCGCCACTTTGCTCGTGAAACGAAGCCAGCAAGCGGCCACCGTCCCGACTGCCGAGCAGGGTCGGCTGCTCGCGGCCATCAACCCGCGCTCGCTCGGCCTCGGCCAGCCATTCCAGCATCCGCGGCGGCATGGCGTCGCCGACATCGCCGAAATAGTCGGTCAGAAGTTTGCGCGCCAGGTCCGTCTGCCAGGCCAGCCGGCCATCGTGCAGCCGCAGGGCCAGGGTCGCCTGGCCGAAAGCATCGAGCGCGCTGCGCGCCTGCTGCATCTGCCGGGCACTTTGCACGTGCGCGGCGATGCGTGCCAGCACTTCGGCCGGCTTGATCGGCTTGGTGACGTAATCGGCACTGCCAGCGGCGAAAGCCGCGACGATGTGTTCCGTCTCGGTGAGCCCGGTCATGAAGACGATGGGGATGTGCTGCGTCGAGTAGTCGGCCTTCAGCCGGCGCGCCACTTCGAATCCGTCCATGCCCGGCATTACGGCGTCGAGCAAAATGACGTCGGGCAGGCTTTGCCGCGCCCGCGCCAGCGCGCTGTCGCCATTGCTGGCGACCAGAACTGTGTAGCCTGCCTCGTCGAGCGCGTCGTGCAGCACGGAAAGGTTCTCTGGCACGTCATCGACAATCAGGACAATCTCCGTGGTCAGCCGGTCAAGACGGTTCATGGCGCCCCGCCCCGACGATACCGCGAATAGTCTCGAATTCGAAGCGCCGCGCCAGCGGTCGCAAACGGGCGACAAACTCCGCATAACGCGCATCGAGCGCGTCGAGCTCGTTCAACTTGTCCAGCAAGCCACGCAAATAGCCCATGCCGGCCAATTCGCCGAGCGCCTCGAGATGCTCCACCGCCGGCAGATTCATGGCCGCGGGATCGCGCGCGCCCCTGGCTTCGGTAACCACCCATTGCAGCCCGAGGGTAGCACCGATCCAGTCGAGCAGATCGGCGACGCGGACGGGCTTGGTGATGAAGTCGCGCGGCGCGATGCCGACATCATTGTCGAGGTTCTTGTCGAAGGCGTTGGCCGAGATGATGGCGATATGGGCTCGGCACAAGCCATCCCGGCGCAGGCGGCGGATGGTTTCCCAGCCGTCGATGCCGGGCATGGCCAGATCCATGAAGATGAGGTCGGGGTTGAAACGCGGCGCAACTTCCAGGCACTCCGTGCCCGACGCGGCCTGATCGATCTCAAAACCCAGGGGGACGAGGAGACTCACCAATAGCTCACGGTCGACGCGCTCGTTGTCCACCACCAGGATGCGCCGGCGCGCTCCCAAGTAGCCGGTGCGCTCGCCGAGCACCTGTGCCGGCGCCACCTGTGCCGCGTGCAAGTGCGGCAGGAACAGGCGGATGGTGAACCGGCTGCCCGCGCCCGGACGGCTGTCGAGCTTCATCTCACCCCCCATGACATCGGTGAGCATGCGGCTGATGGTCAGCCCCAGTCCAGTGCCCGCGCTGCTCTGGGCAGTGCTGCCACGCGCGAATGGCTCGAAGATGCGTTCGATGTCAGCCGGCTCGATACCCGGCCCGGTGTCCTCGATTTCGAACACCGCCATCTCGCGCTGATAGCGCACCCGCCAGGCCACGCCACCGCGTTGGGTAAACTTCACCGCATTGCCCAGCACGTTGATGAGAATCTGGCGCAGGCGACGCTCGTCGGCGCGTACCACGGCCGGCAATTCGCCTTCCGGCTGGTAGTTGAATTCAAGTCCCTTGTTGCGCGCCTGCAGTTCGAACATGCCGACGATCTGCGCCAGAAAACCCTTGAAGTCCAGCGGTCGCGGCTCCAGTGTCAGCTTGCCGCCCTCGATGCGGGCGATGTCGAGCGTGCCCTCGATCAGCGACAGCAGGTGGTCGCCGCTCCTGCGGATCACGTCGACGGCCTGGCGGCGATGCGGCGGAATGCTCTTGTCGCCATCCATGATCTGGGCATAGCCGAGGATGCTGTTTAGCGGCGTGCGCAATTCGTGGCTGATCGCCGTGATGTAGCGGCTCTTGGCCTGGTTGGCCAGATCGGCCGCCTGCTTGGCCTTCTGCAACTGCTCGTCGGTGCGCTGATGCGACTCGATCTCCTGCATCAGCAGATGCGTCTGCCGGTTCGATTCTTCCTGCGCTACCTGTCGGCTCTTGTGCGTCAGCACCAGCCACCAGGCGGCAATGGCCGAAACCAGCAGCAATGCCGCAAAGGCCTTGAGGAAAGCCAGGCGCAGTGCCGGTGCCAGCCTCGCCACGTCGGCGCCAAGGGCTTGCAGTTCATGGTAGTAGAGCAGTCCGAACAAGAGACCCAGGAAAGGTACGATGGCCGCCATGACCAGAAGGTAATGGCCGAGCCCGGTGTCGAGATACGGCCAGATCGGCCGCGGTAGCAAGCGACGCAAGGCCGCCGCCCATTGCGCCGACAGGCGCGCCTGCGGCTTGCACAGGTCGTCGCAGCGGGCATCCAGGGCACAACAGAGCGAACAGATGGAATCGCCATAGGCAGGACAGTGGGCCATGTCGTCGGCTTCGTAGTCTTTGTCGCAGATGCAGCACCGCTGCATGCCCGCCGCCACAAGGGGCTGGCGGGCGATGTAGTAGCGGCCGCCGGTGGCCCAGGCGATCAACGGCGCCGCAACAAAGGCCGTGACCATGGCGATCATCGCCGAAAAGGCCTGGGCGGCCGGGCCGAAGACACCCATGAAGGCGGTGACGGAGAGCAGCGAGGCGATGCCCATGGCACCGACGCCGACCGGGTTGATGTCGAAAAGATGGGCGCGCTTGAACTCGATACCCGGTGGCGATAGCCCAAGCGGCTTGTTGACCACGAGGTCGGCAACCACCGCCATCATCCAGGCGATGGCCACGTTCGAATACAGCCCCAGCACCTGGCCCAATGCCTGGAAGACATCCAGTTCCATGAGCATCAGGCCAATCAGGGTGTTGAACACCACCCAGACGATGCGGCCAGGATGGCTGTGGGTGAGGCGGGCGAAGAAGTTCGACCAGGCCAGCGACCCGGCGTAAGCATTGGTGACGTTGATCTTGAGCTGCGAGATGATGACGAACAGCGCCGTCGCCGCTACCGCCCAGCCTGGATGCGGAAACACGTACTCATAGCCGGCGAGATAGATGCGATTCGGGTCCACCGCCCGCTCCACCGGCACCCCATGGCTGATCGCGAGATAGGCGAGTAATGCGCCACCGAGCATCTTGACGACGCCGAGGATCACCCAACCCGGCCCGCCCACCAGCAGGGCCGCCCACCAGCGGCGGCGGTTGGCGGCGGTCAGCTCGGGCATGAAGCGCAGGTAGTCGGCCTGCTCGCCCATTTGCGTGAACAAGGCGATGCCGACGGTCAGCGCGCCGCCGAAGAGCAGCAGATCGAATTCGCTGCCGGCTCCCCGGGCGCCGCCGTAGTGCAGGATGCCGCGCAGCACGTGCGGATCGGCGCTGAAAACGTAGGCGTAGGGCAGCACCAGCAGCAACAGCCAGAGCGGCTGGGTGAGCGTTTGCAGCCTGCTGATGGCGGTCACACCGTGCGTCACCAGCGGAATCACCACCAGCGCGCAGACGAGGTAGCCCCAGGCCGGCGGAATGTCGAAAGCCAGCTCCAGGGCGTAGGCCATGATCGCCGCTTCGAGGGCGAAGAAGATGAAGGTGAAGGAGGCGTAGATCAGCGAGGTCAGCGTCGAGCCGATGTAGCCAAAGCCGGCACCGCGCGTCAACAGGTCCATGTCGAGGCCGTAGCGCGCGGCGTAGTAGCTGATCGGCAAACCGGCGACGAAGATGATCAGGCCGGTGACAAGGATGGCCCAGAAGGCATTGATGAAGCCGTAATTGACCAGCAGCGTCGCACCGACAGCCTCGAGGACCAGAAAGGAGGCGGCGCCGAAAGCGGTGTTGGCGACCCGCAGTTCCGACCACTTGCGAAAGCCCCGCGGCGTGAAGCGCAGGGCATAGTCCTCGACGGTCTCGTTGGCGACCCAGGTGTTGTAGTCGCGGCGGACCTTGACGACGCGCTGGACGGCGTGCGCGGCATCCGCCGCAAGCGGAGAGTCGGCGCTGGCCATGACGCCGCCCGTTCGCGGATCAGCGCACCAGGGTCTGCGGCCCGCCCGGTGCGCAGGTTTCGATGCGGCCGATGGCAAAGACCTGTTCGCCGGCTGCGGCGAGCAAATCCATGGCCTGGCGTTCGTTGTCGCGATCCACCACCACGACCATGCCGATGCCGCAGTTGAAGACGCGGTGCATCTCGTTGTCGGCGACCTTGCCGACCGATTGCAACCATTGGAACAACGGCGGCAGTGGCCAGCTACGGGCGTCGAGAGTCGCCGCCAGACTGGGACGAAGGATGCGCGGGATGTTGTCGAGCAGACCGCCGCCGGTGATATGGGCAAGACCCTTCACCGGCAGTGCCCGCATCAAGGCCAAGAGCGGCTTGACGTAGATGCGGGTGGGTGCCAGCACGGCTTCAGCCAGGCTGCGACCGTGAAAATCCGCCGAAAAATCGGGCTGGGCGCGTTCGATGATGCGCCGGATCAACGAATAGCCGTTCGAGTGCGCACCGGAAGAAGCCAGGCCGAGTACCGTATCACCGGGCAAGATGGTGCTGCCGTCGATGATTTTTGCCTTCTCGACCACGCCGACGGCGAAACCGGCCAAGTCGTACTCGCCCGCCGGATACATGCCCGGCATTTCCGCGGTCTCGCCGCCGATCAGGGCGCAGCCGGCCAACTCGCAACCGCGGGCGACGCCCTCGATCACTTGCGCCGCAACGTCGACTTCAAGCTTGCCGCAGGCAAAGTAGTCAAGGAAGAACAGCGGCTCGGCGCCCTGGACCAGGATGTCGTTGACGCTCATGGCGACGAGATCCTGGCCGACGGTGTCGTGTTTGTTCAGCTGGAAGGCCAGTTTCAGCTTGGTACCGACACCGTCGGTGCCGGAAACAAGGACCGGCTCCTGGTATTTTTTTGAAATTTCGAACAGGGCGCCGAAGCCGCCGATGCCGGCGAGCACTTCGGGGCGCATGGTGCGGCGGGCGGCGGGTTTGATGCGTTCGACAAGGGCATCGCCGGCGTCAATATCGACTCCGGCATCGCGATAGGTGAGAGCGTCGCTCAAGTTGCAGTCCTTTGATGGGCCGGATACGGTTATCATTTGCCGGGCTGTGGCCGCCGGCTGGCTGGCAACGGACCGGCACGGCAAACTCTAATTTTACCGGAAATGCTCCCCCTTCCCGATAATCTCGCGCAACGCCTGCAGACAACGCTCTGGCTCGGCATTGGGCTGGCCCTGATCTGGCTGTTATACCTGCTGGCGCCGGTCTTGACGCCGTTTCTGCTCGCCGGCATCTTCGCCTATATTGGCAATCCCCTGGTCGATCGCCTGCAGCGGCTCGGCCTGCCACGCATCCTCGGGGCTGTGGTCGTGCTGTTTCTCTTGCTGGCCAGCATGGCTGGTTTGGTGCTGATCCTGGCGCCGCTGCTGATCGAAGAGACCTCCGTGCTGGTCGCCCGGCTGCCCGACGGCGTCGCAATGGCCAACGACCAACTGGGGCCCTGGCTTGCCGATCACTTCGGTATTCATCTCGCCTTCGACCAGGGGGCCATGAAGAAGATGCTCAACGACAATTGGGGCAGCGTCCAGGCCTTGGGCAGCAACGTGCTGGCTTCATTGAAGATGGGTGGCGTGGCTCTGGTCGGACTGCTGATCAACCTGCTCTTGGTGCCGGTGGTCATGTTCTACCTGCTGCTCGACTGGCACATCATGTTGGCACGGCTCGACCATGGCNNCGCGGCCAGGTGCTGGTCATGCTTCTGCTCGCCGCCTACTACAGCCTGGCGTTGACCATCGCCGGACTGCCTTCGGCGCTGGCCATCGGCCTGCTCACCGGCCTGTTGATTTTTGTTCCCTACCTTGGCTTTGCCACGGGCTTCGCGCTTGCCCTGCTGGTAGCGGCCCTGCAGTTTCAGGGCCTGACGCCGATCGTCGGCGTCCTGATCGTCTTCGGTATCGGCCAGGTGCTCGAAGGCTTCGTCCTGACGCCCTTCCTGGTCGGCAACCGGATCGGCCTGCACCCCTTGGCCGTGATCTTCGCCCTCATGGCTTTCGGCCAACTGTTCGGCTTCTTTGGCATCCTGATGGCGCTGCCGACCTCCGCCGCCCTGCTGGTCGGCCTGCGCGAAGTGCGCCACCTGTATCTGGCCAGCGCTTTGTATCTCGGCCACCACGAACCGCCGCAACCATGACCCAACTGTTGCTCGACATGCGGCCGGAGCGAGCAGCGACGCTCGACAACTTCGTCGTCGGCGCCAACGGTGAGCTGCTTGGGCGGCTGCGCGCCCTCGCCGATCACCGCACCTTCGAAGCGATCTACCTGTGGGGCCCGCAAGGCTGCGGCAAGAGCCATCTGCTGGCGGCGACCGCCAGCAAGGCCGCGGGCGAGCGCCCCGTGCATTTCCTGCCTGCCGCCGCCGTCGCGACCGAGTTGGCCGCCAGGCCGGGCGCGTTGATCGCCATCGACGACATCGACACGCTGCCTGAGGCTGCCCAGATCGCCCTCTTCCGCATCTTCAATGCGGCGCGGCTCGCCGGTTTGGCGCTGCTCCTGTCCGGCCAGCAGCCGCCATCGCGCCTGGCGCTGCGCGAAGACCTGCGCACCCGCGTCGGTCAGGCGCTGGTATTCGAACTCAAGCCGCTCTCCGACGACGACAAGTCGGCGGCGCTGAGCCGGCACGCGCTGATGCGCGGCATGCGCATGGATCAAGCGCTGGTCCGCTACCTGTTGCGCCACGGCCGCCGCGACCTGCCTTCGCTGATGGCAGTACTCGATCAGCTTGATCAGACAAGTCTCGAGCAGCACCGGCCAACCACCCTACCCCTCCTCAAGGAAGTCATGGAGCTTCGCTTCGATGAAGAAACTGGTTCTATTTGATCTGGACAACACGCTCCTTGCCGGCGACTCGGATTTCGAATGGGCGCAATTCCTGATCGGCAAGGGCGTTCTCGACCGCGAAGTGCATGAGGCGCGCAATCTCGAGTTCTACGAACACTACAAGGCTGGAACGCTGGACATCCAGGCTTTCCTCGACTTTCAACTGGCGCCGCTGGCGCGTCATCCCCGGCTGGAGCTCGATGCCTGGCACGCGGAGTTCATGAGCGCGCACATCCGTCCATTGATCGGCGCCGCGGCCCGTGCCCTGGTTCAGCGTCATCTCGATGATGGCGCGCTGACTGCCATCGTCACCGCCACCAACAGCTTCGTCACCGGCCCGATCGCCGAGGAATTCGGCATTGCCAACTTGATCGCCACCGTCCCGGCCCAGCAGGAAGGTCGCTTCACCGGCAAGGCGCGCGGCACACCGGCCTTCAAGGAAGGCAAGATCGAGCGCGTCGCTGGCTGGCTCGAGTCGATCGGCAAGTGGTGGGGAAGCTTCGAGCAGAGCTGGTTCTACAGCGATTCACTCAACGACCTGCCGCTGCTGGCACGGGTCAGCCATCCCGTCGCCGTCGATCCCGACGAGACGCTACGCGCCCACGCCGCCAGCCGAAGTTGGCCAATCATCAGCCTACGCTGACCATGCGGTATGATGGCCGCCCTTTTTGTCCTGTCCTGCATCTGAATGATCCGTAAGCTGCTCAGGCGTGTTTTCCGTCGCGGCCCGCTCGCCGAACACCCGGTTGAGACGATTGCCGCCAACCGCCATGGCATCCGCCGCGAGCAGGTCTCGCCGGGAGCTCGGCGCGTCTGCGAGACCCTGCAAAAGGAGGGTTATCGCGCCTATGTCGTCGGCGGCGCCGTGCGCGACCTCATCGCCGGCATCGAGCCAAAGGATTTCGACGTCGCCACCGACGCCACCCCCGACCAGGTGCGCAGCCTATTCCGCCGCTCGCGCATCATCGGCCGCCGCTTTCAGATCGTGCACGTGATGCAGGGTGCGGAGACGCTCGAGGTATCGACCTTCCGTGCCGCCCATGACGAGGATACGCTGAAGGACGAGCACGGGCGGGTGCTGCGCGACAATGTCTGGGGCAGCATGGGCGCAGACGCGGCCCGCCGCGACTTCACTATCAATGCCCTCTACTACGACCCCGTTCGCGAAGAGGTCCTCGACTATCACCGCGGCGTCGAGGACTTGCAGAAGAAGACGCTGCGCATGATCGGCGATCCGCGCTTGCGCTTCCGCGAAGATCCGGTACGCATGCTGCGCGCCGTCCGCCTGGCAGCCAAGCTTGGCCTGCGTCTTGATCCGAAGGTCGAGGCGCCGATCGCCGAGATGGCGAAGCTGATCGATAACGTGCCGGTTGCCCGTCTGTTCGACGAGATGCTGAAGTTGCTGTTTTCCGGCTACGCGGTCGAATGCGTCAAACGCCTGCGCCAGGAAGGACTGCATCACGGCCTGCTGCCGCTCTTGGACGTGATCCTTGAGCAACCGCTGGGGGAGAAATTCGTCATGCTCTCGCTCGCCAGCACCGATGAGCGGGTGCGCGCCGGCAAGGCAGTGTCGCCGGGCTTTCTGTTCGCGACGCTGCTCTGGCATGAAGCCCTGGCGAACTGGGCAAGCCGCAAGAAGGCCGGCGAGTTGCCGATGCCGGCACTGCATGCCGCCATGGACGCCGTGCTCGACCAGCAGGCCGAAAAACTCGCCATCACGCGCCGAATCATCGGCGATATCAAGGAAATCTGGGCGCTACAGCCACGCTTCGAGAAGCGATCCGGACGGGCGCCGCTGCGCTTGCTCGAGCAACCGCGCTTCCGTGCCGCCTGGGATTTCCTTGTCTTGCGCGCGGCAAGCGGCGAAATCGACGGCGAACTGTCAGAGTGGTGGCGCGAATTCCAGGAGGCCGGCGATGATCGGCGCAATGAGATGCTGCTGCCTGAAGCCGCCAAGAAGCGACGGCGCTCGCGCAGCCGCGGCCGTAACACCCCCGGCAACCCGGCACCGGAGTCGGCGTGATCCGCTGCTACGTTGCCCTGGGTTCCAATCTCGGCAACCCGGCAGTCACGGTCGACGAGGCCATCGATGCACTGGCCGCCCTGCGCGGCTCGATTCTCCGGGCAATGTCGTCGCTTTATCGCACGGCGCCAGTTGGCATAAGCGAAAAACTGCGCCATCAGCCCGATTTTATCAATGCCGTGGTCGTGCTCGACACCCGGCTGTCGCCGCACCAGCTTCTTGACGAACTGTTTGCCGTCGAAGCGCAGTTCGGTCGTCAGCGCAGTGTCCGCAACGCGCCACGCACACTCGACCTCGACTTGCTGCTCTATGGCGACCTCGTTGTCGATGACCAGCGCTTGACGCTGCCGCACCCGCGCATGCACCAGCGTGCCTTCGTGCTCGCACCGCTGGCGGAAATCGCTCCCGGTTTGGTGATCCCCGGTCACGGACCAGTCGAGACCTTGCTGGAGGAATGCCGCGACCAGCGTATCCATGCGCTCAACCGCCATGCCTAACATGCCGGCACCCCTGCAATCGGCGCTGCGGCCGCCGGAAAACTTGACTACCTGTGGGCAGGCTTGTGTATTCTGGGCGCCGTTTACTTCACTTTTCGCAGCTGATCGGCAACGTCGATGACTTACCTAGCCAGCAACAAGCCCATCACCCTTCCTGAATTTGCGCGCCTGAAGCGCGAAGGCGAGAAGATTGTCATGCTCACCGGCTACGACGCCAGCTTTGCCGCGCTCGAGGACCGTTGCGGCGTCGATGTGATCCTGGTCGGCGACTCGCTGGGCAACGTTATCCAGGGCAAGACGTCGACCCTGCCGGTGACGATGGAGCACATGGTGTATCACACCGAATGCGTAGCGCACCAGGCGTTGCGCGCGATGGTCGTCGCCGACTTGCCCTTCGGCGCCTATCACGAGTCGCGGGAGCAGGCGATCCGCAATGCCGGCAAGTTGCTGGCCGCCGGCGCCGAAATGGTCAAGCTGGAGGGCGGTGCAGTGATGGCTGACACCGTACATTTCATGACCGAGCGTGGCGTTCCGGTCTGCGCCCACATCGGCCTGACGCCACAGTCGGTCCATGCCCTCGGCGGCTATCGGGTACAGGGCCGCGATGAAGCAGGTGCAGCGCGCATGAAGGATGATGCCCGCGTACTCGAAGAAGCGGGAGCGACGCTGGTCGTGTTGGAGATGGTGCCGTCGGCGTTGGCCGCCGAGATCACCGACATGCTTAAGGTTTGCGCCACCATTGGCATCGGTGCCGGGCCAGAGTGCGACGGCCAGGTGCTCGTTCTCTACGACATGCTCGGCCTCTATCCGGGCAAGAAGGGCCGTTTCGTCAAGGACTTCATGGCCGAAGCGCAGAGTATCGAAGGTGCCGTCACTGCCTACGTCCAGGCCGTCAAGGACAAGACTTTCCCCGCGCCCGAACACTGCTATTGAACTGAAATGCAGATCCACGAGTCCGTTGCCGGCCTGCGCGCCGCGCTAAAGAACGCCAACAACGTTGCTTTGGTACCGACCATGGGCAACCTGCACGACGGCCACATCGCCCTGATGAAACTGGCGCGCAGTCATGGCGAAACCGTGGTCGCCTCGATCTTCGTCAATCGTCTCCAGTTCAGGCCCGGCGAGGATTTCGAAAAGTATCCGCGCACTTTCGCGGCCGACTGCGACAAGCTTGCCGCTGCCGGAGTCGATCATCTGTTCGCGCCCGCCGAAGCCGAGATATACCCGCGGCCGCAGGGCTACCATGTCGTGCCGCCAGACGACCAGGACGCCATCCTCGAGGGCGAGTTCCGCCCCGGACATTTCCGTGGTGTCGCCACCGTGGTGATGAAATTGTTCCAGATCGTTCGCCCCGCGGTTGCCTTGTTCGGCAAGAAGGACTATCAGCAGTTGATGGTGATTCGCAACATGGCGGCAGATCTCAATCTGCCGATCGAGATCGTCGGCGGCGAGACCATCCGCGCTGACGACGGGTTGGCCCTGTCATCGCGTAATGGCTACCTTTCCGCTCCGGAGCGGGCGGAAGCGCCGCGTCTTGGCCGCGTAATCACCAAGGTCGTAGAAGCAATCCGGGCCGGAAACACCGATTACCAGGGGCTTGAGCGCCAGGCCATGGCGGAATTGCAGGCTGCAGGCTGGTTTCCGGACTATATTGCGGTGCGCAAAGCACTTGATCTACAATTGCCGCCCGCTCACGAATCCGGGTTGGTGGTGTTGGCGGCGGCGCGTCTCGGTAGCACGCGCCTCATCGACAACCTGGAAGTCTAGGACGCCGCGATGCGCTCAGGCCGGTGGTAGTCCAGCAGCGGACAGGGGGCCGTAACATGGCCCAGCAGTTGACGCCTTTTGCCTGAGGAAGGATCGACTATGCAACGCACGATGCTGAAGTCCAAGCTGCACCGCGTCACTGTCACGCAGGCCGAACTGCATTACGAGGGTTCCTGCGCCATCGACGAAGACCTGCTCGACGCCGCCGATATCAAGGAATACCAGCAGATCGAG
>PMIF01000122.1 GCA_003157035.1 Rhodocyclaceae bacterium | reverse complement strand
GTCGAGCGCGGAATCCTCGTCGCGCACGGCGAACAGCGCCTGCTTGTAGGCGCGGCGTTCGACACCAGCGAGAAAATTCGACAGTTCGTTACGAGAAGCCAGTGCGATTTCCTTATGCAAGTTGCGGGAAATCACGCCCCAACCGGGCCGATGTTCCTCTTGTCGCCTTGACCAACGGCTGCCGCCCCGGTAACGTTACACCCTTTCGGGCAAATTCCCGCAAATTGCGGAAGAACGGCAATGCAGCTAACCGGCGCAGAGATTGTAATCAGGTGTCTCCAGGAAGAAAAGGTTGAACACGTCTTCGGCTATCCGGGCGGTTCGGTCCTGTTCATATATGATGAACTGTTCAAACAGGATCAAGTCAGCCATATTTTGGTCCGCCACGAGCAGGCAGCGGTCCATGCCGCCGATGCCTACTCCCGCTCTTCGAACAAGATCGGTGTTTGCTTGGTTACTTCGGGGCCGGGAGTCACCAATGCCGTCACTGGCATAGCCACCGCCCATATGGATTCCAGCCCGCTGGTGATCATTACCGGCCAGGTGCCGACCGCCTATATTGGTCAGGATGCGTTCCAGGAGGCGGATACCGTCGGGATCACCCGTCCCTGCGTCAAGCACAATTTCCTGGTCAAGGACGTCAAGGATCTCGCCGTCACCCTGAAACGGGCGTTTTATCTCGCCAGCACCGGCCGCCCCGGCCCGGTACTGGTCGATATCCCGAAGGACATCACCAACCAGAAATGCGATTTCGTCTATCCGAAGACGGTCGCAATGCGTTCCTATAACCCGGTCGTCAAGGGCCATTCGGGTCAAATCAAGAAGGCCGTGCAGCTCCTTCTCGATGCCAAGCGGCCGATGATCTACACCGGTGGTGGCGTCATCCTCTCCGATGCCGCCGACAAGCTGACCGCACTGACGCGACGGCTGGATTACCCGATCACGCAGACCCTGATGGGCCTGGGCGGCTATCCCGGCACCGATCGCCAGTTCCTCGGCATGCTGGGCATGCATGGGACCTACGAGGCCAATATGGCCATGCAGCACTGCGACGTCCTGCTGGCCATCGGCGCGCGCTTCGATGATCGGGTGATCGGCAATCCCGCTCATTTCAATCAGGTGCCGCGCAAGATCATCCATATCGACATCGACCCTTCGAGTATCTCCAAGCGGGTCAAGGTCGATGTGCCCGTGGTCGGCAATGTGCCCGATGTTCTTGACGAATTTCTCAAGCAACTCGATGCCGCCGAAGCGCGGCCGGACACCAAGGCGCTGGCGGCTTGGTGGAAGCAGATCGATGAGTGGCGGGGCAAGAACTGCCTGAAGTACAAGCAGGGCAAGGATCTGATCATGCCGCAGTTCGTCATCGAGAAGCTCTATGAAGTGACCGGTGGCGACGCCATCATCACTTCCGACGTCGGCCAGCACCAGATGTGGGCTGCTCAATACTACCGTTTCGACAAGCCGCGGCGCTGGATCTCTTCGGGCGGCCTGGGTACGATGGGCTTCGGTTTGCCGGCGGCCATGGGCGCCCGCTTCGCCAATCCCAAGGCGACCGTTGCCTGCGTCACCGGCGAAGGTTCGATCCAGATGAACATTCAGGAACTATCCACCTGCAAGCAATTCCGCCTGCCGATCAAGATCGTCTGCCTGAACAACGGCTATCTCGGCATGGTGCGACAGTGGCAGGAGATGTTCCACGGCAACCGCTATTCCGAGTCCTACGTGGACGCCCTGCCCGACTTCGTCAGACTCGCCGAGGCCTACGGTCATATTGGCATGCGCATCGACAAGCCTGGCGACGTCGAGGGTGCGCTCAAGGACGCTTTCATCAAACACAAGAACGATCTGGTCTTCCTCGATTTTCGTACCGATCCGAAGGCCAACGTCTTTCCCATGGTGGCTGCCGGCAAGGGCTTGTCCGAGATGATCCTGGCGGAGGATCTCTGACATGCGCCACATCATCTCCATTCTGATAGAAAACGAATCGGGCGCGCTGTCGCGCGTCTCCGGCCTGTTCTCGGCGCGCGCCTACAACATTGAGTCGCTGACCGTGGCGCCGACCGAGGATTCCTCGCTGTCGCGCATGACCATCGTCAGCATCGGTTCCGACGAGGTCATCGAGCAGATTACCAAGCAGTTGAACAAGCTGATCGACGTGGTCAAGGTGGTCGACCTCTCCGAGGCCGCCCACATCGAGCGCGAACTGATGCTGGTCAAGGTGCGGGCAACCGGCAAGGATCGCGAAGAGATGAAGCGCGTCGCAGACATCTTCCGTGGCCGCATCATTGATGTCACCGAGTCGACCTATGTTGTCGAACTCACCGGCAACACTGCCAAGCTCGATGCTTTCTTGGACGCCATCGATCGCTCGCTGATCCTTGAAACCGTGCGCACCGGCGTTTGCGGCATTGGCCGCGGCGACCGCATTCTGCGCGTCTAGTTTTTTCCATAAGGGGTTTTTCATGAAGGTTTATTACGACAAGGATGCCGACCTATCGTTGATCAAGGGCCGCAAGGTCACGATCGTCGGCTATGGTTCGCAGGGCCATGCGCATGCGCAGAATTTGAGCGAGTCGGGCGTCAAGGTGACGGTTGGCCTGCGCAAGGGCGGCGCTTCCTGGGACAAGGCGAAGAAGGCCGGGCTCAAGGTCGAGGAAGTCGGCAAGGCCGTGGCCGGCGCCGATGTCGTGATGATGCTGCTCCCCGACGAGACCATCCCCGCCGTCTATTACAGCGACGTCGAGCCCAATCTGAAGAAGGGTGCGGCGCTGGCATTCGCGCACGGCTTCAACATCCATTACAACCAGGTGGTGCCGCACGCCGACGTGGACGTGATCATGGTGGCGCCCAAGGGGCCGGGCCACACCGTACGTTCCGAATACCTGCGTGGCGGTGGCGTGCCGTCGCTGATCGCCGTCTACCAGGACAAGAGCGGTAAGGCCAAGGACATCGCCCTCTCCTATGCTGCCGCCAACGGCGGCACCAAGGGCGGCGTCATCGAGACATCGTTTCGCGAAGAAACGGAGACCGATCTCTTCGGCGAGCAGACGGTTCTCTGCGGCGGCCTCGTCGAATTGATCAAGACCGGCTTTGAGACCCTGACCGAAGCCGGCTATGCGCCGGAGATGGCCTATTTCGAGTGCCTGCACGAAGTCAAGTTGATCGTCGACCTGATCTTCGAGGGCGGTATCGCCAACATGAACTACTCGATCTCCAACAATGCCGAGTATGGCGAGTACGTCACCGGTCCGCGGGTGATCGGGCCGGAGGCGCGGGCAGCGATGCGCGAAGCGCTGAAGAACATCCAGAACGGCAATTACGCCAAGCAATTCATTCTCGAAGGACGTACCAACTATCCCGAGATGACGGCGCGTCGGCGCCTGACGGCTGAACATCCGATCGAGCAGGTCGGCGAGCAGCTGCGGGCGATGATGCCCTGGATCAAGAAGAACAAGCTGGTCGACCAGTCGAAGAACTGATTGGCTAACTACCCGCATCCGCTGATTGCCAGGGAAGGCTGGCCCTTCCTTGGCGCCGCGCTGGTCATGGCGGTGCTGGCGACCGTCTTTGCCGGCTGGTTGATCGCGTCGCCGCTATGGCTGGTTTTCGCTTTCGTCCTGCAGTTCTTCCGCGATCCGCCGCGGGCGGTTCCAGGCGACGCGCGCAGCGTGTTGTCGCCCGCCGACGGGCGTATCGTCGCCATCGAGCCGGCCCGCGACCCGTGGCTGGCGCGCGACTGCCTGAAGATCAGCGTTTTCATGAACGTGTTCAATGTGCACTCGAACCGCAGCCCGGTCGATGGCGAAGTGCGCCAGCGCTGGTATCACGCCGGGGCCTTCGTCAACGCGGCGCTGGCCAAGGCGTCGACGGAAAATGAACGCAATGCGCTGCATATCCGCACTGTGACGGGCCATGACGTTACCTGTGTCCAGGTCGCCGGTCTGATTGCCCGGCGTATTCTCTGCTACGTCGAGGCCGGCGCTGTCCTGGTGCGCGGACAGCGTTACGGCTTTATTCGCTTTGGTTCGCGGGTCGACCTTTATCTGCCGAGTGACGTCAGGATCCGTGTCGCCATCGGTGATAAAGTCCGGGCAACTACGACGCTGCTGGCGGAACTGCCCTGAGCGGTGCGCTGCCGGTACAATGGCGCCTGTTCTTGGGAGCCATTCATGCCGGTGTTTCGTCCCCGTAAGACGCTGATGAATCCGGAAGTCCGTCGGCGCGGAATCTACATCCTGCCCAACCTGTTCACCACGGCGGCGTTGTTTGCCGGCTTTTTCGCCATCGTCCAGGCCATGAATGGCCAGTTCGAGAACGCGGCGATGGCCATCTTCGTGGCCATGGTTTTCGATGGCCTCGATGGCCGCGTCGCGCGTATGACCAGAACGCAGAGCGCTTTTGGCGCCGAATACGACTCGCTGTCCGACATGGTCTCCTTCGGCGCTGCTCCGGCTCTGGTGGCCTATGAGTGGGCGCTCAAGGGCATGGGCAAGATCGGCATGGTGGTGGCATTCGTCTATTGTGCCGGCACCGCCTTGCGCCTGGCGCGCTTCAACACCAACCTGGATGTCATCGACAAGCGCTACTTTCAGGGGTTGCCGTGCCCAGCTGCCGCGGCACTGGTGGCCGGCCTGGTCTGGCTGATGATGGACATCGGCTGGAGCGGGGAAGAGACACGTTGGTACGCACTGCTCGTCACTTTGTTTGCCGGCATCACCATGGTTACCAATGTCCGTTTCTACTCCGGCAAGGACATCAACCTGCGCAAGAGCGTGCCTTTCGTCATTGTTGTCGCCTTTGCCCTCGGCTTCGCCCTGGTGTCCACTTATCCCCCCGGCGTGTTGTTCGCGCTCTTCTTTGCCTACGGCTTATCGGGCTATGTGATGAGCGCCTGGCGCCTGTTGCATCGCAAGCCGCCGGTCGCCCGCGTCGAGTAGCGTTGAGCCGCAGCAGAATTTTCCCGGGCATGAAGGCATGAGCTTCATGCGCCTTCATTTTCTCTATCCGACCTGGAGACGAGCGTGGCCAAGCAACGTTTGATCATATTCGACACCACTCTCCGCGACGGTGAACAAAGCCCCGGCGCCTCGATGACGCAGGAAGAGAAGCTGCGCATGACGCCGGGCCAGGATATTGAGCGGCTGAATCCGCAACTCTGAGCAGGTGCCGAACCGGTGCTGATTCTTGCCCCCTTCCGGCTGGTTATCCGGGTCGTCAGCCGCTTCCGGGTGGAGCGGCTGGCGCAGACGGCAGCGGCACTGTCGTTCGCGACCTTGATGGCACTGGTGCCGATGATCGGCGTTGCTGCCGCCTTTCTCAATCACCTACCGTTCGATCTAGGCATCGACACCGCATTGCAGAAATTCCTCCTGGCCAACCTATTGCCGGAGAAAGCGGGGCAGGTGATCGCCAAATATGTCGGACTGTTTGCCGGCCGTGCCGAAAAGATGACCCTCATCGGCATTGCGGCCTTGGCCATGACGGCAGTGATGCAGATGCTGACCATCGAGCACGCCTTCAACGCCATATGGAAGGTCAAGTCGCCGCGGCCGCTTGTTCAGCGCATCCTCATCCACGGCCTGGCATTGCTGATCGGGCCATTGGCCTTCGGCGGCAGCCTGGCGGCGACGACATACCTGGCCGGTATATCGCTCGGGCTGGTGGCGGAGCCAACCTGGCTCACCATCCTGGTGTTTCGCATCCTGCCGCTGCTGTTTCTTGCCGGCGCTTTTGCCTTGCTGTACTGGGCCGTGCCACGGCGGGCGGTCGTCGGCTGGCACGCCTGGATTGGCGGCATTCTTGCGGCCGCCGCGTTTTCTGGCATGCACTACCTGTTCGCCCGCTACGTCAGCGAATTGCCGACCTACACGCTGGTCTATGGAGCTTTTGCCGCGGTGCCGATCTTCCTGGCCTGGCTTTACCTGTCCTGGACCGTGATCCTGGGGGGCGCGTTGTTGACTGCCGAGCTGCCGCGGGCCGGCCGCGCCGGCGGCAGTTGACGGCTGGTATTACCTGAGATTTGCGATATAATCGCCCCCTTTTTTGCAATTAAAAGGGAACGAGACATGGTCGTCATTCGACTCGCCCGGAGCGGTGCCAAGAAGCGCCCCTTCTATAACATGGTTGTCACCGACTCGCGCAATCGCCGCGACGGTCGGTTCGTGGAACGTATCGGCTTCTACAATCCGGTGGCCTCCGAAAGCGAGAAGGGCTTGGTAATCAATGCTGAGCGGCTTGCCTACTGGCAAAGCCACGGCGCCCAACTATCGCCGACTGCCGCCCGTTTGGCCAAGCAGGCTGCCGGGAAGATCGCTGCCTGAAGGACATGATCGTCCTGGGGCGGATCGTTGCCCCGTATGGGGTTCGTGGCTGGGTTAGGGTCCACCCCTTCGGCGATGATCCCGCCTCTTGGGACAAGATGCCCAATTGGTGGCTCAGTCCCGATGTGGCGGGCGGTAGCTGGCAAGCCCGTGCGGTTGCCGGGTTGCGTACTCAGGGCGCAGGTTGGGTTGCCAAGCTGGAAGGTGTCGACGACCGGGGCGCGGCTGAGCAGTTGGACGGCTGGTTCGTTGGTGCGCCCAAGGGTGAATTGCCCAGTACCGCGAAGGACGAGTTCTATTGGGCCGACCTGGTTGGCCTGGCAGTGACGAATGAAGCCGGCGAGTCCTTGGGTCGGGTGACGTCGCTGCTCGAGACAGGCGCCCACGATGTGCTGGTAGTCAAGGATGGCGAGCAGGAACGGCTGCTGCCCTTCGTCGAGCAAGTAGTGACAAGCGTGGATGTGGTCGGTGGTTGCATCCGCGTGCTGTGGGGGAAGGACTGGTGACGCTTCGGTTCGATGTTGTCAGCTTATTTCCCGAGATGTTTGCGGCGGTGACGGCAGCCGGCATTACCCGGCGCGCTCTTGAGCGCAACCTGTGGCAGCTGTCGTTGTGGAATCCGCGGGACTGGGCCGAGAACGCCTACCGGACGATCGATGACCGTCCCTTTGGCGGTGGTCCGGGAATGGTGATGATGGCGGGTCCGTTGGCAAAGGCCATCGCCAGCGCGAAAGCGGCGCGTGGCGGCGGTCCGGTGATCTACCTGTCGCCGCAAGGGCGGACGCTGACGCACGGGCGAGTGTGCGAGCTGGCGGCGACCGAGGGTGCGATTCTGCTCTGTGGCCGTTATGAAGGAATCGACGAACGGCTGATCGAGCGTTGCGTGGATGAGGAAGTGTCGTTGGGCGACTTTGTCCTTTCCGGGGGTGAAATCGCCGCCATGGCGCTAATTGATGCTTGTGTCCGGCAGCTGCCGGGGGCTCTCAATGACGAAGCCTCGGCGATCGAGGAGTCGTTTGCCACCGGCTTGCTGGATTGTCCGCACTTTACGCGGCCGGAGGTGTACGAGGGAATGAGGGTGCCGGAGGTCTTGCTTTCCGGTCATCATGAGAACATTCGCCGTTGGCGTCTGAAGCAGGCGCTGGGGCGGACGTGGTTGCGGCGGCCTGAGTTGTTGGCCGACCGCGACCTGAGCAGTGAAGAGGCGCAGTTCTTGACGGAATTCAAGCGCGAGCGCCAGAACTAGAAACGGCGTGCATCAGAAGCGAGGCTTCTGCTCTGCGCGAACGGCCAAGGGCCATGACTTGAAGGAGTGATCGATGAATCTGATTCAGCAACTCGAGCAGGAAGAAATTGCCCGTCTGGGCAAGACCATCCCGGTCTTCGCCCCGGGCGACACCGTCATCGTTCAGGTGAAGGTGAAGGAAGGCACTCGCGAGCGTCTCCAGGCCTATGAAGGCGTGGTCATCGCCAAGCGCAATCGCGGCCTCAACTCGAATTTCATCGTCCGCAAGATCTCGGCGGGCGAGGGTGTCGAGCGGACATTCCAGACCTATTCACCGCTGGTTGCGGCCATTGAGGTCAAGCGCAAGGGCGACGTTCGCCGCGCCAAGCTCTACTACCTGCGCCAGCGTTCGGGCAAGTCTGCGCGCATCAAGGAAAAGCTGCAACTCAAGGGCGCTGCGGAGAAGAGCGCCGGGTAAGTAGGGCCGGCAGCAAAGCAAACGGGGCGCCGCGGCGCCCCGTT
>PMIF01000198.1 GCA_003157035.1 Rhodocyclaceae bacterium | reverse complement strand
TCGTCCCATACCCTGATCGGCTCGATCATCGGCGTCGGTATCGCCAACGCCCTGATGCACGGTCGCGATGGCACCAGCGGCGTCGACTGGGCCCAGGCGACCAAGGTCGGCTATTCGCTGCTGCTTTCGCCGATGGTCGGCTTTGGCTGTGCGGCGTTGCTGCTGCTAGCTCTGCGGGCCCTGGTCAAGAACAAGGCCCTGTACGAAGAGCCCAAGAACAACCAACCGCCGCCCTGGTGGATTCGCGGTCTTCTCGTGCTGACCTGCACGGGCGTTTCCTTCGCCCACGGTTCCAACGACGGTCAGAAGGGCATGGGCCTCATCATGCTCATTCTGGTGGGTACTGTGCCGATGGCCTACGCGCTCAACCGTGCCATGCCCGTCGACCATATGACCCAGTTCGTTGCGGTCGCCCAGGCTACCCAGCAATCCCTGGCCAAAGGCCTGATAGTCGAGACCGCCGCCGATCCCCGGGCCACTGTTTCCGAGTACGTGCGCACCAGGGAGTACAAGGCCGAGGTGGTGCCGGCCTTGGCCAGCATGATCGGCAGCATCGGTGCCCAGGTCAAGCAGCATGGATCCCTGGCCAAGGTTCCGATGGAGACGGTGGCCAATGTCCGTAACGACATGTACCTGGCTTCCGAGGCCATTCGCTTCCTCGACAAGAGCGACGCCGCGAACTTCGATGCCGACGCCAAGGCCAATCTCAAGGCGTTCAAGAAGGAAATTGACGACGCCACCAAGTTCATTCCCCTCTGGGTAAAGGTCGCTGTGGCCATCGCGTTGGGACTCGGCACCATGGTCGGCTGGAAGCGCATCGTCGTCACCGTCGGCGAGAAGATCGGCAAGTCTCACCTGACCTATGCCCAGGGCGCGTCGGCGGAACTCGTCGCCATGACGACCATCGGTGCCGCCGACATGTTCGGCCTGCCGGTCTCCACCACGCACGTACTGTCGTCCGGTGTGGCCGGCACGATGGCTGCCAACAAGTCGGGCTTGCAGTGGGCCACCATCCGTAATCTTGCCATGGCCTGGGTGCTGACGCTGCCGGCCGCGATCATCCTGTCCGGCTCACTGTACTGGCTGTTCACCAAGCTGTTCTGAGTTGTTCCCATGAGCGCAGACAAGTCCAAGGAACGCCTGGAGTACGAGCGTCAGATTCATGCCGAGATGCTGGATAGCTTCGACGAAGAGCTGGAAATGGAAATCGACGACGACCGCATGGATGCACTGGTCGCCGAAGCGACGAAGCCAGCCGGCGAGGGAACCGACCTGGACCGGCACTTCTACTTCAAGGAACTGTTTCGGCTGCAGGGCGAACTGGTCAAGCTGCAAGACTGGGTGGTGCATCAGAAGCTGAAGGTGGTGGTTCTCTTCGAAGGCCGCGATGCGGCCGGCAAGGGCGGCGTCATCAAACGCATCACCCAACGGCTCAATCCGCGCGTCTGCCGCGTCGCCGCGCTGCCAGCACCCAGCGAGCGCGAACGCAGCCAGTGGTATTTCCAGCGCTATGTGTCACATCTGCCAGCAGGCGGCGAGATCGTCCTGTTCGACCGCAGCTGGTACNNTGGTACAACCGCGCCGGCGTCGAGAAGGTCATGGGCTTTTGCGATGACGACGAGTATGAGGAATTCTTCCGCACCGTGCCCGAGTTCGAGAAGATGCTCATCCGCTCCGGCATCATCCTCATCAAGTACTGGTTTTCCATCACCGACGACGAACAGAACCTGCGCTTCATGATGCGCATCCAGGACCCCCTCAAGCAGTGGAAACTGAGTCCCATGGACATGGAATCCCGTCGTCTTTGGGAACAGTACACCAAGGCCAAGGAGACCATGCTTGAGCGCACGCACATTCCGCAAGCGCCGTGGTGGATCGTCGAAGCCGTGGACAAGAAGAANNCGGGAACCGGTTGCCCTGCCGGATCGCGTTCACAACCCTGACTACCTGCGCAATCCGGTGCTCAAGGAAATGTTCGTACCCGCTGTCTACTGAATGTCGGGATATCCGTATGCAGAAAATTCCGGACGCGGCGGCAACGATGCCCAAGAGCTCTGAGATCACCTATGGCGCGGATCCGTCAGGATTCATTTGTGGCTTCGCCTTTGCGCCGGACAAAGAAACGTTGCCGGTGAATTCGTCGGCTGCGCTGGCGTGGCTCAACGCCACGCAGAATGCACCCAGTCAAGCCTTCCTGTGGCTGCATTTCAACCTGAGCCAAGCCAACGCGCAAAAGTGGCTTAGGGACCACCTGTCGCTACCCGAACATTTCTTTGAGGCACTGCGCGATGCGCAGGGCTCGATGCATGTTGAACAGGTGGATGACCACCTCCTCGCCGTCATTAACGACGTGGCATTCGAATTTGCCTATGACGTAGCCCAGATCGCCACGCTATGGATGTGTGTCGGCCATAACCTGGTCGTCAGTGCTCGATCACATCCTCTGCGCAGTGTCGACCGGCTGCGGGTTGCCGTCAAGGCCGGCGAGCGCTTTCCGTCGCCGGTCGCGTTGCTCGCGCACCTACTGCGCGACCAGGCGGAGGTACTGGAACAGATTGCCCGCGACGTCACGGGCCAGGTCGACCAGATCGAGGACAGCCTCCTGGCGGGGCGGAGCAATGCCAAACGCAGTTCGCTGGGCGCCCTGCGTCGGCTACTGGTGCGCTTGCGCAGACTGCTGGCGCCGGAACCGGGCGCTTTGTTTCGCCTGCTCAGCCGCCCGCCCACATGGTTTGAGGACGACGACAGCCAGGAACTGCGCAACGCGACGGAGGAGTTTTCGGCTGTGCTTGCTGATATCGGCATACTTCAGGAGCGCACAAAGCTGTTGCAGGAAGAAATCGCCGCCCACATCACCGAACAAACCAACCGCAGCGTTTTCCTGCTGACCATGGTGACGGTGCTGGCCCTGCCAATCAACTTGACCTCTGGCTTGTTCGGCATGAACGTCGGCGGTGTTCCATTCAACCAGGATCCTCAGGGGTTCTTGATTGTTGCTGCCGTCCTTGCGGTATTCACCGGCGTTGCGGGCTGGTTCGCCTTCTTCAAGCAGCGGGACTGATTGCCGGTTGCAACGATGGCTACCGACAACCGGCCGTCCGCCAGGATTGACGGGCCGCGACGGACGCCTTTCACCGGATTGAAATAGTCCTTGGTTAGGCTAGCGGCCGTTTCCTGCATTGGCTGCTGCCTTCCCTGTAGCTGGCTATTGGGCCTCCCGCCTATGCGGGAGGTTCCTTTTTTTGGCCGGATTTGCTACTCAATGGGATTCTTGTTCCGGGCGATTGGTGGGCAGTCGTGCAGCGAATTTCTCGGCAATCGCATCGGGTAACGACGAGTCCGACAAACTTCTTGCTCAAGGAGCACCATACATGCATCGCGCGTTTGATTTTCGCAGGAAGCACTTGGCTCATGCCATATCTGTTTCGCTGATTGGCTGCGCAGTCGGGCCGTACGCCTTCGCCGCGGACGATCAAGTCGATCTCGGCACCGTCGGTCCGCAAGGCGGCGCCAGTCAGGTCATCGAAATCGTTGCCAAGCGCAGTTCCGTCGCCGCCGTGGCGCCAACCCAGGCTAATCTTTCCGCGACTCAGCCTGAGTCGATCATCTCCCGCGCCTTCATCGAAAACTCGGTGCCGCCGACCGGCAACTTCAATACCATCGCCGGCATCTCGCCCGGCGCCGCCACCCAGCCCTCGCCAAATGGTCCGGGTGCCGCCGATACCAAGACGGTGCTACGTGGATTCCAGGATGCCGAATACAACGTCACCTGGGACGGCATTCCGTTTGGCGATACCAACGATCCAACTCACCATTCCACGGCCTATTTTCCCGCCGCCGTCATTGGCGGCGTGGCGGTCGAGCGTGGCCCCGGCAACGCCAGCAATCTGGGGCAAGCGACCTATGGCGGCAGCATCAATCTGTTCTCCAAGACGCCCTCAGCGAATCGCGCCACAGAGATCTACTACGCTCATGGCAACTGGAACACCAATCTGTACGGTGCCGGTTTCGAGAGCGGCAGGATGGGCGAAAGCGAAGCCACGTTGCAGCTGAATGCGCAACAGGTCAAGAGCGACGGCTACTTGTCCTACAACACGATGGATGGCTCGAATTTTGTCGCCAAGTACCAGCAGAAGCTGGGCCAAAGCACACGCATGACTGTGTTCGCCACCTATAACGATATCAAGACCGGACTGCCGGATTCCACATCGGGCGCCACGTTGCAACAGGCCGCCTTGTTCGGCAAGAGCTACAGCCTCAACAACGACCCGACCAGTCAGGGCTATTGGGGCTACAACCAGGTCCACAAGAAGACGGACATGGAGTACTTGCGGCTACAGACGGATTGGGGCAGTGGTTTCCAGACTGACAACAACTTGTACAGCTACTACTACGACAACGCGACGCTCGCCGGCTACGATGCCAGCGGCTACCTGGGTAACGGTGTCGTCGCGGCGGGGGCGAAGACCAACTCGAGTGCGTATTCTGGCGCCAAGGTGCCGGCCGGTGGTGTTATCGGTTACGACAAGTTGAACCACTATCGTGTCACCGGAGATATCTTCAAGGCAACCAAGCAACTCGATGCCGGTCTGTTGCGCGCTGGCGTGTGGATCGAGCGTTCGGACTCGAACCGCCACCAGTGGGGACTGGATCTCACGACAATGGTTCCGCTAGACCCAACTTTCTCGGGCACGGGAACCAAGTTCAACCAGAAGTCGAGCTGGAACCAGTATCAGCCTTTCGCCGAATTCGAGTGGGCAGCGACCGAGAACACGACGGTGACACCCGGGGTGAAGTACATGCATTTCACGCGCAGTGTGGACGCCATCAAGAACCAGGGTTCCAGCGTGGCGGCTAATTTCTCCGAGACCTATACCGCCACTCTGCCTTTCCTGACGGTGAATTACCTGTTGGACAAGGATGATGCTCTGTACGCCCAGTACGCCCAGGGCATGCAGGTACCGGTCCTGGGAACCGCCCTGCAGGTTGCCACGCCGGCCAATGCGCCTGATCCGCAAACCACTACCAACTACCAGTTTGGCATCGTGCACAAGTCGGATCGCTACACCGTCAATGCCGACGTGTACTACATCGATTTCGACAATCAAATCGGCTCGAATGTGGTGGCCGGCCAGACGGTCTTCTTCAACCAAGGTGGAACCGTCTATAAGGGATTCGAGATTGAGGGCACTTACCTGGTCGGTGCCGGTTGGTCGCTGTATGCCAACTACTCTGACAACAGCGCGAAGCTCAAGTCGGGGAATTCGGCTGGCTCCGGAAGCATCGCCAAGGCCCCGAAGATGACCGGTGCGCTCGGTGTGCAATACAACCAGGGTCCGTGGGACGCTTCCTTGATCTACAAGATGGTCGGCGAGCAGTACGCGGTAAACGGCGAGCCGGCGGCGTACAAGATCGATGCCTATGGCAACACCGATCTGAACGTCGCCTACAGCTTCGGCGGCTTCGATGCCATGTTGCGCAAGGTGAAAGTTCAGTTCAGCGCTTACAACCTGTTCAACAGCCAGAAGGTGACGTCGATTTCGACGGGAGCGACTACAGCATTGGATCAGTATCAGTGGCAGGCGCCGCGCAGCTACATGCTCTCGATGAAAGCGACGTTCTAGCGCGCATTCTCGGGCAGACGGCAGCGCTCCCGCGCTGCCGTCATGCGTTCCAGCCCGTCCACGTGGGCGATATGCATGCCGCCATCGACCCACCCTCCATGACCCGCCACGCCTGGTCCAGCAGGTCTATCAGCGTCGACTCGAACATGCTCCCCCAAAGCCATCAATTCGATCGTTGTTGGCGGCCTTTGACGTGCGTCAACGATAACATCAGCGCATGGGTATATAAGTAAGTACTGTTATTCAATTTGGGGCCGTTACCATGTTGAAGATCGTCGGCAGCTCCGCGCCAGACAGAGCCGAATCGTGTTCGAATACACGCTACGCAAATCAACGTAGTCGCCTGCGCACACAAACGGATTCCCAAGTCCAGAATACAAGGCTCTACTCGTATCCGAGCGGTGCACCAGTGTTCGCCTCTCGTGCAATGCGGAGTCTGCCAAGCAAAAACTGACTGCATACCACCCGGGAAGGTCACCATGAACGACAGCCAAGACAAAGATCAACTCCTACAGGACTTGTTGAAGCGTGTGGAAGCCCTGGAACGCGCAGCGCCGAAGGATCAACTCACCATCGGTGTCATGAGCGGCGACCTTGAACGCACAATGCTGGCGTTCATCATCGCGCTGGGAGCGACGACCTTCGACATCGAGGTCGAACTGGTCTTCACGCTCCGGGCTTCGGCAGCGCTGCGCGACCCCATGAAGAAACACAAGAACCTGCAGGAGCTTGAGCCGTCCGCGATCAAGTTTGATCTGGAGAAGGCCGGCGCAATGTCCCTCGAACAGCTCATACAACTGGCCGCCGAGTCCGGTGTGCGGATCACGATCTGCAACCTGTCGCTCGACCTCATGGACCTCAAGCGCGACGAGTTGATCGACTATCCGAACATCACCTTTGCCGGCGTCGCAGCCTTCATCGACCTGTGTAGTGAGTCGAAGCACTGCTGGTTCATGTAAGACACGATTCCCAACACGCCCATTAACCGATTCAGCACGGAGGAAGATCATGAACGAAAGCGAACTGAAGGCCATGAAGGTCGCGAAAGTCATCGACGCCCGGGGCACCGCCTGCCCGGGTCCCATGCTTGAGGCGAAGCGCGCCATCGGCGAATGTCCCGTCGGCAGCGTCATGGAAGTGCAGTCGTCGGACAGCGGCACCATCGTCGACATCCAGCGCTGGTGCAAGAAGATGGGCCACGACTACCTTGGTGATGTCGCCAACGACGGCTTCTGGAGCGTCTACCTGCTGCGCAAGGTGTAGCCATGAGCGCCGGCGACAGCAAGAGCGCGCCGAAGATCCTCGTATTTTCGACGAACGCGATCTCGGACCCGGGAATCGACCGGGCGGGCAGTGCGCACCTGCATTACTCGACAGCCGTCCAGGTCATCCCGTTGCCCTGCTCCAGCGGCGTCAAGCCTTCGTGGATCGTTCGCGCACTGGAGCGCGGTTTCGACGGGGTGTTCATTGCCGCCTGTGGGGGCGATTGTGCCTACCTTCCCGATTGCACGCCTCGCACCAGCACGCTAGTGACGCGAGCGCAGACACTGATGAAAGAGCACGGGATCAGTCCGAAGCGACTGAAGATGGCAGGGCTCTGTTCCGTATGTGCCGACAACTTCGTTGCGCATATGAACAACTTTCAACAGGAGTTAAAGTCTCTTGAAGCCTAATACTGAAAGTCGACCACTGGACTACGACGTGATGGTCGTCGGTGCCGGTGTCGCCGGCATGGAAACCGCGGCGTCGATGGGCGACATGGGCTACCGCGTACTGCTGGTGGACAAGAATGCCAGCATCGGCGGCAGGGCCATCCTGCTCAGCAAGGTCTTCCCGACCCTGGACTGCGCCAGCTGCATCGTGACGCCGAAAATGGCCTCCGTTTCGCACCATTCCAACGTGCAGCTGATGACCTACAGCGAAGTGGACGGTATCGTCCGCAACGCCGACGGCTCGTTCGCCGTGGATCTACACAGGAAAGCGTCCTACGTGGACTTCGATGTCTGCACGGGTTGCGGCAAGTGCGAAGAAGTCTGCACGGTCACGGTACCGGACGAGTACAACTACGATCTGGTCACGCGGCGGATCGCGCATATTCCCTTCCCGCAGGCGGTGCCGAAGAAGGCGGTAATCAACCGGCGCGGCGAAGCGCCGTGCACCTTCACTTGTCCGGCCAACGTCAAGGCCAGCGGCTACGTCTCGCTGGTCAGGGCAGGTCGCTACAAGGAAGCGTTCAACCTGCACCTGGAAAACGCGCCCCTGGTGGGCAGCCTGGCGCGGGCCTGCTACGCGCCGTGCGAATC
>PMIF01000132.1 GCA_003157035.1 Rhodocyclaceae bacterium | reverse complement strand
CGCCTGCTGGAGACCTATATGGCCTTTGCGCCACGGGGCTTCCGCTCGTTCAAGGCGGCGATGCCGGTATGGCTGCGCGAGAAGCTCTATCTCAAAGACTTGCTCGCCAAGGAGTTGGCGCGCTTCGATCCACAGCGGGCGTGGAAAGATCGCTTGCTGTTCAGCGAGCACCATTTGAGCCATGCAGCGAGTGCTTATTACGCATCGCCATTCGATGCAGCGGCGGTCTTGACCCTGGATGGCGTCGGCGAGTGGGCGACCAGTTCGGTAGCCATCGGTCGTGGTTCCAGCCTCGAAGTGATCCGGGAGATTCATTTCCCCCATTCACTTGGCTTGCTCTATTCCGCCTTTACCTACTACACCGGGTTCAAGGTGAATTCGGGCGAGTACAAAGTCATGGGGCTTGCGCCCTACGGGCAACCGCGATATGCGCAAACCATTCTCGACCACCTGATCGATGTCAAGGCAGACGGTTCCTTCCGGCTCGACATGCAATATTTCGATTATTGCACTGGTCTCACCATGACCAGCCAGCGGTTCCACGACCTTTTCGGNNTGCCTGGCCGGCGGCGTGGCGCTCAATTGCGTCGCCAACGGCAAGATCTTGCGCGACGGCCGTTTCGACCGGATCTGGGTCCAGCCTGCGGCGGGTGATGCCGGCGGTGCCATTGGCGCGGCAATGGCCGGCTACTACCGCTATCTCGGGCGGTCGCGTCTGCCGGCGACCGGCGCCGACGCGATGAAGGGCTGTTACCTCGGGCCGGAATATACCCAGGCAGATATCGAGACGCGCCTTCGCGAAGCGGGCGCCCGCTTCGATGTTCTTGCCGACGCGGATCTGCTGGCCGCCTGCGTCGATGGTTTGGCCGACGGTCGGGCGCTGGGGTGGTTCCAGGGCCGGATGGAGTTTGGTCCGCGTGCCCTGGGCGCTCGTTCCATCCTTGGTGACCCGCGTTCGTCGCAGATGCAGTCGACGCTGAATCTGAAGGTCAAGTACCGGGAATCGTTCAGGCCGTTTGCGCCGTCAGTCCTGCGGGAAGAAGTCCACAACTGGTTTGATCTCAAAGGTGACAGCCCCTACATGTTGTTCGTCGCCGACGTCGTCCAGAGCCACCGCCAACCGGTGGCGATCGATCAAAGCCAGCTCTTCGGCATCGAGAAACTCAAGCTTGTCCGCTCGGATATTCCGGCTGTGACTCATGTCGATTACTCGGCGCGAGTGCAGACGGTGGACGCGCAGACCAATCCTCGTTACCACTCACTGCTCTCGGCCTTCAAGCAGCGGACCGGTTGCCCGGTACTGGTCAACACCAGTTTCAATATCCGCGGCGAACCCATCGTCTGCACGCCAGAAGATGCGTTTCGCTGTTTCATGGGCACCGAGATTGAATTGCTGGCAGTCGGCAACTGCCTATTGCGCAAAGAGGACCAGAATCCTGCGCTAAAGCACATCTATCGCGACGTCGTCGAGGCGGACTGAGCGCTGCCGGAAAGCTCGCCCTGGAGAAAGTCGGCAAGCCGCTTGCCCCAGCGGGCGTGCATGAGCGCATTGGGGTGACCGTCTCCGGGAACGATGGTATCGGGGGACGGGTAGCCCATGTCGGTCATGTCGAGAAAAGGGATGCCGTTCCGTTTCAGGTCGTCGCGCAGACTGGCGTCGTCGTCGCCAAGATGCAGGATCAGCACGACGAACTTGGCGCCAAGGGCGTGGCTGTCGTCGGCGAAACGGCGGATCAGTTTCAGTGTCAGTTCGTGGCGCGTCGGTTGCAGTCGAAGATCGCTGATCTGATCGAATCTTTCCTGTGCCAGGTTGATTAGTGCCGACCTGCCCGCGCCTGGCCAGCGCCGATAGCGTTCCGGCGGATGGAACTTCGGCTCTCCGGTTACTGGATCAAGGCGCGCATAGGGCATCGCAACCCAGGCTTGTTGCGAGGCGGCGCGATCGAGTACGCGGGTGAAGTTGTGCAGGCCGAGGTTGCGCTCGCCATGGCCACCGAACAAGCCGTAGAGCACCATCTTCGGCGCCGGATGGTCTTTGGCCCGGCGCTGGAAGAGCAGCCAGGTCTGCAGCGTGCCGTAGCCGGCGACGCCGAGGTTCACCAGGGCCTTGTCACCAAGTCCTCGTGCCGCCAATTCCGCCGCCGCCACTGCCGTATACGTTTCACCGTCGCCGACACCCCAGCCGTAGGTGAGCGAACAACCCATGACCCAGACGGCATCGGGCCCGCCGAGTGGACCGGTGTGTGCCGAGCGGCTGCCGTCGGCCGCCACCGTGACCGCCACAGCCGGCAGTCCGGGTACGGCGCTGAACAGATAGTGCCCCGGCTTGTTCGTCCAGCCGAGTTCGGCATCCGGTTGGGTCACGGCCGGTATACCGTCGAATCGAGGCAGCGGCGACCAAGGCTGATGTCCAGTTAGGCGGACAACGCCCTCGCCGGCCAGCAAGGCTATCAGCAGGCTGGCAATCAACAGCGCCATTGAGACCCAGAAACGCATTGCCAGCGCAAATGTCGTTGGTGAATGGCCCAGCATATTACGACAATGGCCGGTTGTGCCGTTGCGGCGGATCGCTACCTCGACGCGCTCAAGCTGTCGTCGAGGTCTCCTGGCCAGCGACGCTGCGCGTGTAAAATGACCCGATGGGCAACATACACATTCCACCACTGAGTATCCTCGCCGAACGATTGATCGCGGATTGCGGCCTGACGGAGTTCGTCGAGACGGGGACCTTCCAAGGGTCGACTCTGCCGTGGGCGTCGTCACGCTTCCGTCGCGTACGGACCATCGAGATTCGCGCCGACTATCAGGAACAGGCGCGCCAGCGGGTAGGCAATTTGCCGAATGTCGAGTTTCTGCTGGGAGATTCAGGCGTCGTGCTCCGCGAGGTGTGCCAGACGCTTGCCGGTCCGGCGCTCTTCTGGCTCGACGCCCATGCCGGCGCCGGATTCTTTGGCCCGGACGACGATTGTCCGTTGCTCAGCGAAGTGGACGCAGTGGTCGATTCGCCCTTCGATCATTGCATCTTCATTGACGACGCGCGTGCTTTTCTGGCGCCCCCTCCGCCCCCTTTTGACTACCGCAAGTGGCCCTCGCTCGATGAAGTCATGGCCGTCTTGTCACGACGGACAGATATTCTGGTCGTCACGATCAATGACTCGCTGATCGCCGTGCCCAGGCGAATGCGGGAAGTCGTGGCCAACTACTGCGCGGCAGTACGTCCCAAGATCTGAGTCATGCCGGTTGTGTCACGGCGCTGCCAGTCGCGATCGGCCGGGTCATGAACCGGCCCGTGGTTTCGGTCGTCATGGTCACCTATAACAGCGGCGTGTTGTCGGTCGACTGCGTCCAGAGTGTGCTGGCGTCGTCATGGCCGGTCGAGGTGGTTGTATCGGACAACGGTTCTGCCGACGGCAGCCTGGAAGCGCTGGAGGACCTGGCCGCCGTCGATCGGCGACTGAGGGTGATCAGGAACGGCAGCAACCTGGGGTTTGCCGCTGCCAATAACGTTGCCTTGCGGCTTGGCGACAGCGAATTGGTCCTGTTCTTGAATCCCGATTGCCTCGTTGGCCCTGCCACCGTGGCGAACATGGTTGCGGCGCTGGCGGCGAATCCGGCCGCCGGCATGGCCGGCTGCCTGATCCGCAACCCCGACGGTAGCCCGGACCCGGCTTGTGCGCGACCGCTGCCGACGCTGGGACGATTGTTTCGGCAATGGGCAGGGCTTGAGACACGCCTCGGCTTGGCGTCGACCCCGGAGGCGATCTCCGGCGCCTTCATGCTTGTTCGTCGCGCTGCGCTCGATCGTGTCGGCGCCTTCGATGCGGGCTACTTCATGCACTGGGAAGACCTGGATCTGTGCTTGCGCGTTCGTCAGGCCGGCTATGGGATCTTGTTCGTTCCGGACGTCGAAGTGCTCCATGTCCGTGGCCACTCGAGCAAGCGTCGGCCATACCGAGTCGAATGGTTCAAGCACGCAGGCATGCTGCGCTTCATGCACAAACACTATCTGCATGGTTGGCGGGCACCGTTGATGGTGCCGCTGGCCGCGGCCGCGGCAATGCGCTATCTGGTCCGGGCGTCGACGCTACGGCGGCAGCCTGCAGAAGAGGCGACCGTGGTCACGGCAAACGATGACCGACCCGAGGCCTGGGTTTTCGGTGCCACCAGTCTGATCGGCCGCAGCCTCCTGCCCAGGCTGGTGGCCGCCGGCTACTCGGTACATGCGTTTTGCTCGCGCAACGCGGCGAACATGCCGGCAGCGCCGCACCTGGTCTGGCACGATCTGGATCTGAAAGGTGCCGACGTTCTACCTGGGGTCCGGTCGCGGCTGCTGTTCCACCTTGCGACGCTGCCGCTGTTGCCGGCCTGGCTTGACCAGTTGGCGGCTGCTGGCGTCAGTCGCGTAGTCGCATTCGGCTCGACCAGCCGCTATACCAAGCGCGCCTCCAGTGATGCTGCCGAACGTGCCTTGGCAGCGGAGCTTGCGGCAGCCGAGGCGGCCGTTTCTGCTGGCTGTGCTCGGCTGGGCCTGAAATGGGTGCTGTTGCGCCCGACCATGGTCTATCGGCTCGGCCAAGACGCCAACATCTCACTGCTCTATCGCCTGATCGGCCTGTTCGGTTTTCTGCCGCTGCCCGGCCGGGGGCTTGGCAGGCGTCAGCCGGTGCACGCCGACGACCTCGCCAAAGCCTGTCTGCAACTGCTTGAGTGCCCTGCGGCTTGGAACCGAAGCTACGATTTGGGCGGCGGCGAGACCTTGACTTACCGGGCGATGGTCGAAGCACTGTTTCGGCGACTTGAGCGGCCGGCGCGGATCGTCAGCGTGCCGGCGTTTCTCTGGCGGCCCATGTTGGCAATGCTGCGGCTATGGCCTGCCTATCGCCATTTCAACGTCGAGATGGTCCGGCGCGTCGATGTCGACATGTGTTTTGACCATGACGACGCCAGCCGAATGTTCGGTTTCGCTCCGCGCCCGTTCGAGCCATGAACCCGCTCATCATTGTCGGCGTCTGCGTCTTGGTGGCTGCGGGCTTGACGCTGGTGATTCTTCATCTGGCGCTGCGCTACGCGGCAGCGTTACCGCTGGACGTTGCCAATGGCCGCTCCTTGCATGTCGGCGCCATTCCCAGGATTGGTGGCATCGGCATGGCTATTGCCGTCACGGCGTCTCAGGGCTGCTATGCGTATTTCGCCACTGCCCATTTACCGGCTGTGCTCTATGTTGCGGCGGTGGGGCTGGTCGGCGTGTCGTTTGTCGACGATTGCCGAACCTTGCCTGTCGTGCTGCGCCTCCTGGCGCACATGGTCGCGGCAGTGACCATCGTGGCTTTGCTGGACGTGCCATGGTTCTACGCCTTGGCACTGGTTCTGGCGCTGATCTGGATGACCAATTTGTACAATTTTATGGACGGATCGGACGGCTTGGCGGGAACCATGGCTGCAATCGGTTTTGCCGCCTATGCGCTTGCCGCCTGGCCCGGCAATGAGCCGCTCGCTTGTCTGGCGGCGACCGTTGCGGCCGCGGCCGCCGCTTTCCTGGTCTTCAATGGGTCACCGGCAACCGTGTTCCTGGGCGACGCCGGTTCCATTCCCCTTGGCTTTCTGGCCGGCGCTCTGGGAATTCTGGGTTGGCAACAGGGGTTGTGGTCAATTTGGTTTCCGCTGCAGGTGTTCCTGCCCTTCATTGCCGACGCGACCGTCACTCTTGGACGACGCTTGTTGCAAGGTGAGGCCGTGTGGCAAGCTCACCGCGATCACTACTATCAACGCTTGGTCCGTCTCGGCTTGAGCCATCGGACCTTGGCAGTGTATGCGGGGGCGTTGATGGCGTGCTGTGCTGCTACCGCGATTGCCGCCTTGGCGGCCAGGCCCGAGGCGCAGGGCGGGTGGTTGTTTTTTTGGTGCCTGGTCGGCACTGCAATCATGATCTGGACCGAGTCGCGCTGGCGACGGGCTGGCAGCGGACGGGAGAACTGAAACCATTGCCGGTGGTATAGTATTGCCCTTATGCGGCTCGTAAGCACCTTCGAAGTCATGGCGGCATCGTTGCATGGAACCGACTGAGTCGCTCTTGCAACGGAAATGGCGGTCGGTTGCCGTCTTTCTGTCTGATCTGGTGGCCGTAGCGGCCGCGTGGATTGCTGCATTCGCGCTCTGTTTTGATTTCTCGCCGCCGGCGGATTATTGGCCGCTGATCCTGACCTCCCTGTTAGCGCTTATCCCGGCCGAGGCGGCTGTGTTCCGCCTGTCGGGACTCTATCTTGGCATCTGGTTCTTCTCGAGCCTTCCCGACTTGCGGCGCATCATGAAGGCGATCGGCATTTCCGCGTTGGTCGTTGCTGCGGCGATGCCGTTGATTCCCGCCCCGGGCCTACCGCGGGCCGTCGTGGTGTTGTATCCGGCACTGCTGGGATTGCTGATGGGCGGCGGGCGGGCCGCCTACCGGATGTGGAAGGAGCACCTGCTCTACGGTGCGCTGGGTACCCAGGGCAAGCCGGTATTGATCCTCGGCGCTGGCCGGTCGGGTGCCGGGTTGGTGCAGGAATTGGCGCGCTCCCGCGAATGGCGCGTCGTTGGTTTTCTCGATGACGATGCTGCCAAGCAGCGCCGGGAGTTGCTTGGCCAGCGCGTTTTCGGCCCATTGAGCGAGCTGACCTACTGGGCCAAGATACTCAAGGTCAATCATGTCATCCTGGCCATGCCCTCGGTGTCCGACGAAATTCGCCAGCGGGTGAGCACGCTGTGCATGCGCGCGGGTGTCACCGCCTATACCGTGCCGTCGACGGAGCAGATCCTGCTCGGCCGTGACCGCGTCGATCATGTTCGCCCAGTCGACCTGGAAGATCTGCTTGGCCGTTCGCCGGTGCGTATCGACACGCCGGAGATTCGCAATCTGTTGTTTGACCGGGTGGTGATGGTAACCGGCTCCGGCGGTTCCATCGGCAGCGAGCTTTGCCGACAGATCGCGCGCCTGCGGCCGGCGCAACTGGTGCTGTTCGAGAACAACGAGTATGCACTCTATGCTCTCGCCGAGGAACTCAACGAACATTTCTCCGATGTCGCCATCGTGCCGCTCGCCGGCGATGTCAAGGATGTCGGCTGGGTGGGGGATGTCATGCGGCGGTACGCGCCGTCGGTGGTGTTCCATGCGGCGGCGTACAAGCATGTGCCGCTGATGGAAGAACACAACAGTTGGCAGGCAGTGCGCAACAACGTTTTCGGCACCTACGTTGTCGCCCTGGCGGCGCAGCGAGCCAAGGTGCCCAAGTTCGTCCTGGTGTCCACCGACAAGGCCGTCAATCCGACCAACGTCATGGGCGCCAGCAAGCGGCTGGCGGAAATGGTTTGCCAGGCGCTGGAGAATGGCGGCGACGGCGGTACACGTTTCGAGATGGTCCGTTTCGGCAACGTCCTGGGCAGCACGGGCAGCGTGATTCCGAAGTTCCGCACGCAAATTGCCAAGGGCGGTCCGGTGACTGTGACGCACCCGGAAATCACCCGCTACTTCATGTCAATTCCCGAAGCCTCGCAATTGGTGCTGGAAGCGGCAGCCATGGGCAAGGGTGGCGAGATCTTCGTCCTGGACATGGGCGAGCCGGTCAAGATTGCTGACCTGGCGCGCGACATGATCCGGCTCTCTGGCCACACCGAGGACGACATTCGCATCGTCTATACCGGCTTGCGGCCCGGAGAAAAACTCTACGAGGAGTTACTCTCCGACGGCGAACATACCGGGCCGACCTATCACCCGAAACTGCGCATTGCCAAGGCACGCCTGGTACCGGTCGGCTGGCTCGACGACTTGCTGGAATGGCTGAAGTCGGCGACGCCGCGCAGCGATGCCGAAGTCCGCCGTGACCTTCGTCGCTGGGTTCCTGAATACCAGCCGGCGACTGCGCCAGCGCTGAAGGCGATTCCCGTCACCAATCAGGAAAGCAGTCGGCTGTAGGTCGCGATGTCGACGTATGCCATCGGCGATATCCAGGGCTGCTTCGACGCCCTGACCCGTCTGCTTGATTACCTTGGCTTCAACCCCACTCGCGATCGCCTCTGGCTGGTTGGCGACCTGGTCAATCGCGGTCCGCAGTCGCTCGCCGTGCTACGCTTTGTCCACGGCCTGGGTGATGCGGCGGTCACGGTGCTCGGCAATCATGACCTGCATTTGGTGATGCGCGCAGCGAACTTCGGCAAGCCGAGCCGCGAAGACACCTTCGGCGATGTGCTATCGGCTGCCGACAGGGAAGAGTTGCTTACCTGGCTGCGCGGTTTGCCGCTGTTTCACCTGGAAGATGACCAGGCGATGGTTCACGCGGGACTTTTGCCGCAGTGGGATGTGCACCAGGCGCGAGACCTGTCGGACGAGGTTGTGGCCGCCCTGACGGCGCCGAACTACCAAGACTTCCTGGCCAACATGTGGGGCTCGGAACCGACGACCTGGCAAGACTCGCTGGCCGGCTGGGATCGGCTGCGCGTCGTGGTCAACGCGATGACGCGCATGCGCTTCTGCCAGCCCGATGGCGCGATGGAACTGCGCGCGCCAGGGGCCAAAGGCCCGCCTGAGCGAGGCCCGGCCGGCTGCCTGCCCTGGTTCGAATTACCGAATCGCCGTAGCCGCGATCATCTGCTGGTTGCCGGCCATTGGTCGGCACTCGGTTTCAAACAGACGCCCGATCTATTGGTACTGGATTCAGGATGTCTCTGGGGTGGCAGTCTGACGGCAGTCCGGCTCGAGGATCGGCGCGTGTTCCAGATGCCGTGTCCGCGTCAGGTGGAACCGGCCGGCTGGGAGTAGCGCCCAGGGCATGGGAAATCGTCCGGTGCGCTTGTGCTGCCACGTGGCGTCGATCGTGGTTGATCGGATCGATCGTCGGCAGGAAGCTGACCCTCACCGCCAGCCCCGAGGCCAGCGAAATGGTGCGTATGCACTGCCCAAGGCTGGTTTCGCCCACGTATGCAGCGGCGAGTGAAATCTGACCGCCACCATCGATGTAGCGGAGCGCCACCGGCGCGATCTGGGCGCCGGCATCGAGGGCCGACTGAAACAGGGCACCGTGGAATGGCTGCACCTCATTGCCGAAACCGGTCGTGCCTTCCGGGAAGACTGCCACCAGGTGCCGTGCGCGCAGCGTCTCGGTGATGGTTTCCTTCGCGCGCCGGGCGGCGGTGCGCGAGCCGCGAGCGAGGAATATCGTCTCTGCCTTGGCCGCCAGCCAGCCGATCAAAGGCCAGGAAAGGACCTCATCCTTCGATACGAAGGCTGTCGGCGCCAGGGCATTGATGGCGAAGATGTCCAGCCATGAGACATGGTTGGCGACCAGCAGTCCTTCGCGCGCCGGCTGGCCAGCCGGCAAGAGCCTGACGCCCAGCGTGGCGAGAAGTTGTCGCGACCAGCGCGCCTTGAGGGCCAGCCGGGCACTGCGGGGCAGCGCAGGGAAGGCGAGCGCCACCGTACCGACACCCCAGGCCAGGTGCAGTGCGACTCGGAGAAGTCGGAAGGCGGCGCGGATTTCCCGGAAAATTCGATTCAGTTCTGGCGCTCCACAAAATGCCGCGCATAGCGGTTGTCCACGCGCGACATCGGCATCAGGAGCAACAGGTCAGCCGTATTGAAGTCCGGATCCCAGGCCGGTTCGCCACAGACCCAGGCGCCGGCACGCAGGTAACCCTTGACCAGAGGCGGCAACTCGGGACTCGGCGTCGGCTCCAGCCGGTCAAGCGGCAACGGACAGCGCGGGAACACTCGATACTCCAACGGCGCCATATGCTCCGAGAGCGCATTATAGATGCCCGCGGCGTTGTGGCCGCCGTCGCGCATGCCCAAACTGGCGCAGCCCATCAGATATTCGTAGCCGCGCTCGCGCATGTAACGGGCGAGACCGCCCCAAAGCAGGGTGATGACACCGCCGGTACGAAAATCGGCATCGATGCAGGAGCGGCCGATCTCGACCAGGTTATCGCGCAAGTGGCCAAAGCGGGTGAGGTCGAACTCATTCTCCGAATAGTAGCCGCCGATGCGGCGCGCGGCATCGGGGGGGAGAATCCGATAGGTACCGATGATGCGACCGCTGTCTTCATCGCGGACGATCAGGTGATCGCAATAGGGGTCGTAAATATCGCGATCGACACCGGGCGTGCGGGACGGCAGGCGGGCACCGAGTTCGTCGGCGAAAATGCGCCAACGCAGCTTCTGCGCTGCCAGGATCTCTTCCTCACTGGATGCGAGCGCCACGCGTAATTGGCGTTTTGCTCTGACGGTAGATTGTTCGTTGCGGACACCCGCAAGCTGTTCCATGACTTTGCTCCTGTCTTGTTAGTGACGGGAGCACTGTAGGTAGCCGCTGTTACAAGTCCGTTGTGCCTGGATTACCGGATTGTTAAAGCGTCTCGCCGAAGGCTTGGCGATAGCGCTCGGCGATGTCGTCACGCGTCAGTTTGTGGTTCTGGCCGCCCCGATGGCCGATCTTGATCGAGCCCATGAGCGACGCTAGACGACCGGTCTTCTGCCAATTCCAGCCACGGGCCATGCCGTAGAGCAGACCCGCCCGGTAGGCATCACCGCAGCCGGTCGGATCGAGAATCTGCTCGGCTGCCACACTCGGGATACTCAGCCGTTGGCCATCGACCAGGATCTCGGAGCCATTGCCGCCGTAAGTTACGATCAATGCCTGGACCTCCCGCGCCAGTTCATCCAGGGTGCGACCGGTACGATCGGCCAACATCCTGGCTTCGTAGTCGTTCACGGTGCACCAATCGGCAAGCTGCAGGAAGTGCAGCAGCTCGGGCCCGGAAAACATCGGTAGTCCTTGTCCGGGATCGAAGACGAACGGAATGCCCGCTTCGTGGAACTGTCGCGCATGGTCGATCATGCCATCTCGCCCGTCGGGGGAGATAATTCCCAGACTGATGTTTTCGGCTTCGCGGATCTGGTTGGCGTGCGACTGCGTCATTGCGCCCGGATGGAAGGCGGTGATCTGGTTGTCGTCGAGATCGGTGGTGATGAATGCCTGTGCCGTATAGCTGCCCGCGATATGTTTGACATGACGGCTGTCCAGACCGAGATGGTCCAGGCGCTGCATGTACAAGCTGGCATCGTCGCCGACGGTGGCCATGATCATCGGCTCGTCGCCAAGCAACTTCAGGTTGTAGGCGATATTGCCGGCGCAGCCGCCATATTCGCGGCGCATGTCGGGCACCAGGAAGGCGACGTTCAAGATGTGGATTTGTTCCGGCAGGATGTGATTCTTGAAACGATCCTTGAACACCATGATGGTGTCGTAGGCGAGTGAACCGCAGATCAGTGTGCGCATGAGAAATTAAGGATAGAAGACGTAGAGACGGTAACCGATCGCCGGCAGGTCTGGCGCCTGCAAGTCGAGCTGTACCAGTTGATCGCCCTTGGCGGGGAAGCCGGCCTCCGGCTTGAGTTTTGCCGGCAGATAGTCGGCTGGCGGAATGGCTTTGCGCACCAGGATGCGGTCGGCGGCGTCAGTCAGGCTGACTTCAAGGTGCGGCCAGATCTGCGCATAGGCCGCCCGATTTCGCAGTGTGGCAATCAATTGCAGATGCCCTGGATGCTCGTTGTCGGGGTGAAGGTCCGAGGTGTCGATACCGATGGCGGCGATTTCCATCGGCAGGGGCACCTGGCAGCCGATCAGGTTGCAGGCGGCAATCAGGAGCGGCCGGGTGCTCGGCACCTTTGCCGCCAGCTCGACGCGGAAATGTATCGTCGCCTGGATGGCAAGCAGCAGCGTGGCAAGGACGGTGGCAACGACCCAGGGCCATCGCCGTGGCGCGAACTCGTCGTCCTCCAGCAGAGGCTCCGGCTCGTCGGCAGGCGCTTCTGGCGCGGGCGATGGCCGAGCACTGACGACGGCCGCCGGACTTTCCGTGGCAACGACTTCCGCCACTGGCGGCTGTTCCGGCGTTTCCGGTAGCGGCGGTTCGGTGACCGGGTCGGCCGGTTCCGGGGCCTCGGCTTCCCGACTGCTGACCCAGATGCCGCCGGGATCTGAAGTCTCTTCGGTGACCGTCGGCAGTGGCAGCGGGGGTGATGGTGATGACTCGTCGATCAGGCTCTCGATGGCGTTGAATTCGCTATGGCACTGGCCGCAGCGAACGCGCCCCTGGCGTACCTTCAGCTGCTCCGAGGAAATTCGAAACGTGGTGCCGCAGGCAGGACAATGGGTCAGCATGCTTCTCGACGGCCTTCCAGACGAGCCCAGCCGTCCATTATGGCGCCAACGCTCAGGCTGATGAAGGGCGCATAGGCCTCGATGACCAGCGCTGCCTGGTCTTCCAGGACGCCGGAGAGTACCAATTGGCCGCCAGGCGCGGTGCGGTCGGCAAGCAATGGCGCCAGCAGACGCAGCGGGTTGGTCAGAATATTGGCGACCACCACGTCATAGCGGGCAATCAACGGTTGCGTCGAATGCGCCAGCTGCAGATCGACCTGGTTGGCGCGAGCATTTTCGGCGGCGGCTTCGAGGGCATGTTCGTCGATATCGATGCCGAGCACGTCGGCAGCGCCAAGTTTTGCTGCCGCCAAGGCCAGGATCCCGGAACCGCAGCCGTAATCGAGTACCCGTTCGCCACCGCGAATTGCGCTACACAGCCAGTCCAGACAGAGCCGGGTCGTGGGGTGCGAGCCGGTGCCGAAGGCAAGGCCCGGGTCGAGGACCAGATTGATTGCCGCCGGGTCCGGCGCGACGTGCCAGGAGGGGACGATCCACAGCCGCGCGTTGACCCGTATGGGTTCGAACTGCGCTTGGGTCAGCCGGACCCAGTCCTGCTCGCCGACTTCGGAGAGCTCGATCTCCGGCAGGTCGGTGAGGCCGATTTCGCCGGCGGCGCGCGCAATTCTGCCGATGATGTCGTCGGCCGGGTCGAACAGGGCGACGACACGGCTCTTCTGCCAGAGCGGCGTCTCGGGGCTGCCAGGTTCGCCGAACTGTGGCGTTTCTCTGTCGGTGCCCGCGTCGGCGTCCTCGATGGTCACCGATATCGCGCCTTGGGCGAACAGCCCTTCGGACAGCGCTTCGGCGTGTTCGGCGTCGGTCGTCAGGACTGCACTGATCCACACGGAGCTAGCCTTTCAACTCGTCCCGGGCGGCCAGCTTCTCTTCGAGATAGTGGATGCTGGTACCGCCTTGGATGAAGCGTTCGTCGAGCATGAGTTCCTGGTGGAGGGGAATGTTGGTCTTGATGCCGTCAACCATCATTTCCGACAAGGCAATGCGCATGCGCCGGATGGCCTGCTCGCGGTTATCGCCGAAGGCGATGACCTTGGCGATCATCGAGTCATAATTGGATGGCACCGTGTAGCCGGAATAAACGTGCGAGTCGACCCGGATACCAGGCCCACCGGGAGGGTGCCAGTTGGTTATCTTGCCCGGCGACGGTGTGAACTTGAAGGGGTCTTCGGCGCAGATCCGGCATTCAATGGCATGGCCCTTGACCTGGATATCGCGCTGCCTGAACCAGAGCTTTTCTCCGGCGGCAACGCGAATCTGCGCTTGGACGATGTCGATCCCCGTCACCAGCTCCGTGACTGGATGTTCGACCTGAACACGCGTGTTCATCTCGATGAAATAGAACTCGCCTTCTTCGTAGAGGAATTCGAACGTTCCGGCGCCGCGGTAGCCGATTTTGCGGCAGGCATCGGCGCAGCGATCGCCGATGCGGGTGATCAGGCGGCGGCTGATTTCCTGGGCCGGGGCTTCTTCGATCACCTTTTGGTGACGGCGCTGCATCGAGCAATCCCGCTCCGACAGCCAGACGGCATTCTTGAAGTTGTCCGCCATCACCTGGATTTCGATATGGCGAGGATGCTCCAGGAACTTCTCCATATATACGACTGGGTTGCCGAAGGCCGCCTGCGCTTCGTTACGCGTCATATTGACGGCGTTAACCAAGGCCGCCTCGGTGTGCACGACACGCATACCGCGACCGCCGCCGCCGCCGGCGGCCTTGATGATCACCGGGTAGCCGATGGCTCGGGCAATCAGGGTGATTTCCTTCGGGTCGTCCGGCAGGGCGCCCTCCGAGCCCGGAACACAGGGCACGCCCGCGGCTTTCATGGTGTCCTTGGCCGACACCTTGTCGCCCATGAGGCGAATTGTCTCGGCCTTCGGCCCGATGAAGACGAAGCCCGACTTTTCGACCCGCTCGGCAAAGTCGGCGTTCTCGGAAAGGAAGCCGTAGCCCGGATGAATCGCCTCGGCATCGGTTACTTCCGCCGCCGAGATGATCGCCGGAATATTGAGGTAGCTTTGCGCTGATGGCGCCGGCCCGATGCAAACCGACTCATCGGCAAGCTTCACGTACTTGGCCTCGGTATCCGCCTCCGAATGGACGGCAACCGTGCGGATGCCGAGTTCGCGACACGCGCGTAGAACGCGCAGCGCAATCTCACCTCGATTGGCAATGAGAACTTTCTCGAACATGGAATTGATCAACCGATCAGGAACAACGGCTGGCCATATTCGACCGGCTGACCGTTCTCGACCAACACGGCCTTGAGGGTTCCCGAGCCGTCGGCCTCGATTTCGTTCATCAATTTCATGGCTTCGATGATGCAAAGCGTGTCGCCCTGCTTGACGGACTGGCCAATCTCGACAAAGGAGGGAGCGCCGGGCGTGCCCGAACGATAGAAGGTGCCGACCATCGGCGACTTGACGACATGGCCCTCCGGCTCGGCCGGGGCCGCCGGCGCCGCCGCGATGGTGGCTTGGGGGCTGCCGGCGGGCAGGCCGCCGGCTGACGCCGCCATCATGACGGTGGTCGTTGGTGGCGCGGCCAGATGTTTGGCGATGCGGATTCTTTCTTCACCCTCGCTAATTTCCAGCTCGGATATTCCCGAGTTCTGGACGAGGTCGATCAACGTCTTGAGCTTTCTCAGATCCATGCTGACTCCCTGCAAAATCCGGGCGTGACGTCGCCCGTTGTCGTTTAGGCGACCTACCCGAGCCGGGTAAGCGCGGCATCGAGGGCAAGTGCGTAGCCCTCGACGCCGAGACCGCAAATCACGCCGATGGCGCTCGCGGAGAAATGGGAATGGTGCCGGAACGCCTCGCGGGCGTGGATATTGGAAATATGCACTTCAATGAACGGAATGGCCACCCCGCGCAGGGCATCCGGTATGGCAATGCTGCTATGGCTATAGGCGCCAGGATTGATGATGATGAATTCGATGCCTTCCGCAGCGGCCGCCTGAATGCGGTCGATCAACTCGCCTTCCGAATTGCTCTGGAAGCTCTCGATCTGGACTCCGCGTGCGAGCGCCCTGGCTTCCATGGTGGCGTGGATGTCAGCGAGGCTTGTGCGGCCATAGATCTCGGGCTCGCGGCGGCCGAGCAAGTTGAGGTTCGGCCCATGCAAAACGAGTATCCTCGCCTTGCGATTGGCTCCGTCTCGCTGTGTTTTGGTGCCAGTTCCCTTGGACATGGCCGCAAGTTTGCCTCAAATCACGTCAACTTGTCTAGCTTGACAAGAGTTCTGCGACCGTGCTTGCCCTTGCCCGTGCATGCGACTTGCCGGTATGTGGATTGCGTGATTGTCGCCTTTCGACCTGCACCGGGAAGACCGAAACAATGACCGGAACCCCATCCCAGTCGAGGCGCAGCCGGATCTCCGGAGAGTTTGGCGTCTGGTGCTGTGATTCTGCGGGTTCGTAGGAGATATTGTTGGATAGAAGCAAAATCTCTACATCTTTGCCGCTGTCGGCGAAAAGCTCGATCTCGACTTCCGCATAGCGCCCGGCCGTGCCGTCCAGTACACAGCCAGTCAGATAGGGGCGGAAATCAGCGAGAAATTCCATAACCTCCAGGGCCACCTGCCGCAGTTCGCGCAAACGCTCGGGCTGTTCGTCATCCTGATAAATAGCCTGATAGGCGCGCAACTCAACCTCGACCTCTTCGTTCGTCGGTAAGGACTCGCTCTCGCTGGCACCCAGGGCGCGTGCAGCCTTTCGCTTGGCCAGGCCGTAGTTGTCGATCCCATCTTCGGCCATCAGGCGGGCCGCCTGGGCGGCAATCGAACGGCGGAGGTTGGATGAGGCGGGGAGGAATGGTTTGCGACGAGGCATTCTTTTCCTGACTTTGAACTGCGCCTTGTGAGTTTAGAGTTAAATCCCCGCTACGCCAAACATCCAAACACGGTCATGCACATTCACATTCTTGGCACTTGCGGCACCTTCATGGGCGGCATCGCCCTCCTGGCGCGTGCCGCCGGCCATCGGGTCACCGGCTGCGATGCCAACGTCTATCCACCGATGAGCACCCAACTGGAAGAGCAGGGCATCCTCCTGACCGAAGGATACGGCGCGGATCAGATCAGCCTGAATCCCGATCTGTTCGTCGTCGGCAATGCCATTTCGCGCGGCAATCCGTTGCTTGAGGAAATTCTCGACCGAAACCTGCCCTACGTGTCGGGGCCGCAGTGGCTGGCCGAGAATATTCTCTGCCAGCGCTGGGTTCTTGGCGTTGCCGGCACCCACGGCAAGACCACCACCACGTCGATATTGGCCTGGATACTGGAGGAGGCGCGACTGAAGCCCTCGTTCCTCGTCGGGGGGGTGCCGCAGGGGTTTGGTGTTTCGGCGCGGCTGACCGATTCCCCCTTCTTTGTCATCGAAGCCGACGAGTACGACACGGCTTTCTGCGATAAACGGTCGAAGTTCGTTCATTACCGTCCGCGTACGGCCATCTTGAACAATCTTGAATTTGACCATGCTGACATCTTCGCTGATCTCGCGGCCATCGAGACGCAATTTCACCACTTGGTGCGTACTTTGCCGCGAAACGGCCTGATCGTCGCCAACGGTGACGAGGCGTCGCTCGATCGTGTCCTGGCGCGCGGTTGCTGGACGCCGGTTGAGCGCTTCGGTGTCGCGGCGGGTTGGGCTGTCGGCGAACCGGATGCCCAGGGGGATTTCGAAGTTCGGCTGGCGGGCAAGGTGCTTGGCCGGACGCGGCTCGATCTGCCGGGCGCCCACAACCGGGCCAATGCGCTGGCTGCCCTGGCGGCCGCCCGCCATGTCGGCGTGCCTGTGGACGTCGGACTGGCGGCAATCCGTAGCTTCCAGGGCGTCAAGCGGCGACTGGAGGTGCGCGGCACGGTGCGCGGCATCACCGTTTACGACGATTTTGCCCACCACCCGACCGCGATTGCCGCCACCATCGAAGGCTTGAGAAGCCGGGTCGGGGCGGCGCGAATCCTGGCCGTGCTCGAGCCGCGCTCGAACACCATGAAGTTGGGCACCATGAAGTCGCAACTGCCCACCAGCCTTGCCGGTGCCGAGCAAGCGTTCTGCTATGCCGGCAATCTTGGCTGGGATGCCGCTGAAGCCTTAGCCCCGATGGGCGACAAGGCGCGCGTGTTCGACGATCTTGGCGAGCTGGTTAACGCTATCACCCGCGAGGCGAGCGATGGCGATCATGTATTGGTGATGAGCAATGGCGGTTTCGGTGGCATTCACGCCAAGCTTCTTGCCGCCTTGGCGNNTAGGCCAGGGCCTGCAAGGCGCCCTTCATCTTTTGCATCGCCTTGACTTCGATCTGGCGGATGCGCTCGGCCGACACCCCGTACTCTGCTGCCAGTTCGTGCAGGGTCGCGGCTTCCTCGCCGTCGTCGACCAGCCAGCGACGCTGGATGATGACGCGGCTGCGCTCGTCCAGTTTGGCCAGCGCCGTGCTTAGGCCCTCATTCTGGAGCCGGTCGTATTGCTTGCGCTCGATCTGCGCCGTGGGCTCCGAGCCGGTGTCGGCAGTCAGATAGGCGATCGGGGCGAAGCGTTCGTCCTCGTCGTCGTTGGTCGGCTCCAGTGAGATGTCGCCGCCGGTGAACCGCGTCTCCATCTCGACGACGTCCTGTGGCCTGACCCCCAACTTGCTCGCGACCGCATTGACCTCGTCGGGACCCAGCGCGGCGAAACTCTGTTTCATGCTGCGCAGGTTGAAGAACAGCTTGCGCTGAGCCTTGGTGGTGGCGATCTTGACCAGCCGCCAGTTCTTGAGAACGTATTCGTGGATTTCCGCCTTGATCCAGTGGACAGCAAATGACACCAGACGAACGCCGCGGTCCGGATCGAAACGCTTCACCGCCTTCATCAGGCCGANNTTGCCTTCCTGGATCAGGTCGGCATGGGGCAAGCCGTAACCGAGGTAGCCGCGCGCAACCGAAATCACCAAACGCAGGTGGGACAAGACGAGCTGCCGGGCGGCATCCAGATCGTCCTCCTGGCGGAAGCGCCGAGCCAAGCCAAGCTCCTCGGCTTCGGACAGCATTGGTACGCGATTGGCGGCCTGGACATAGGCCTCAATGCTGCCAGCGGTCGAGGGGACCGGAAAATGGGTAAGCGTCAACGCACGAGTCATGGATAAGACCCTCCTGGCAATGGATATTAGCACTCGATCCCTATGAGTGCTAATGATCCCAGAAGGTTCCTGAGGAATCAAGTCG
>PMIF01000010.1:161-8547 GCA_003157035.1 Rhodocyclaceae bacterium | reverse complement strand
TCAAGCGACGGAACGGGTGACGATCACGGGGTCGAACATTTCCCGCGTCGACGCGGAGTCCGCATCCCCTGTGCAGGTGATTTCCCGCGAGGAGATCGAGAAGTCTGGCCGCACGTCGGTTGCAGAACTGCTGCAGACCCTGGCGGTGGATAACCAGGGCTCGGTGCCGACAACGTTCGGCAACGGCTTTGCCGCCGGTGCCTCCGGCATATCGCTGCGTGGTTTGGGCGCTGCCTCGACGCTGACCCTGGTCAATGGTCGTCGCGTCGCTCCCTACGGCCTTGCCGACGACGGTCAGAAAGTCTTCACCGACCTCAACATGATCCCGATGGAGGCGGTCGAGCGCATCGAAATCCTGAAGGATGGCGCTTCGTCGATCTACGGCTCCGACGCCATTGCCGGCGTTGTGAACATCATCCTGCGCAAGGACTTCGTCGGCACCGTCGCCAAGGTGACCTATGGCGCGTCGCGTTACGGCGATGGCCAGGACTCTCGCCTGTCCTTGACGCATGGCTTCGGCTCCCTCGCCCAAGACCGCTACAACGTGTTGATCAACGTCGAAGCGAGTGACAAGAACGAGATCTGGGATCGCGACCGCTCCGGCCGTGACTGGATCGGCACCGGCGACCTGCGCCCCTGGGGTTATGATCCGACGCAAGCATTGGCCGGTTATCTTGCGTCTGGCGGACAGGTTGCCTCAAGTTCGAAGGTTGGCGCGGTGCGCGATCCGTCGACACTGTTGTACCAGTCCTTGCCGGGCTGCGCGCAACTGGGGATCGCCAATCAGACTGGCAGCGGCGGTGGCTGCCTGTGGGATCCGGGCCAGGATACTCAACTCCAGCCGGCCGAGAAGTCGCTCAACATCTTCGCGCGCGGCACGTTCCAGGTCTCGGCCGACATGCAGGCTTACGGCGAGATGACCTGGTACAACAAGGTCTCGAATACGTCGACGACGCCGTCGGGAGTCCACGGTTCCACGGGTTATCCAGGGGGGCCGGTCAACAACGCCAACATGTCGCTGGGGCCCAACCATCCGGACAACCCGTTCACGGGCTCTTCGGCTCGGCTGCGCTATGTGACCTGGGACGTCGGTCCTCGGCGCGATGAAGTCGACAGTACCTTCACCCGCTTCCTGGTCGGACTCAAGGGGACTGCTGCGGGCTGGGACTACGACACCGGTCTGCTGTATTCGGAGACATCCCTCACCGATACACGGAATGGCTACATTCGGGCTAGCGCCCTGCGCAGTCTGCTCAACGGCACCAATGCCGCCATGCCCGGTACCTACTATCGGATCGGCGTCAATGCTCATCTGAACTCGCCGGCCCTCTACGCAGTCCTGTCGCCGACCCTCAGTGCCGATGCGACCGCGCGGACGACGATCCTCGACTTCAAGGCATCTCGCGAGATCGGTCAACTGCCCGGCGGGCCAATGGGCTTGGCGGTCGGCGCCGAATACCGCGACGAGTCTCAGGAACTCAAGCCGGTGACGTACACCGACGTCGGCGATATCGTCGGCCTCGGCTATTCGGCCTATCAGGGCAAGCGCCAGGTCAGCGCGGTCTATGCCGAATTGCTGGCCCCCATACACAAGATGGTCGAGTTGTCCGGCGCTGTGCGTGCCGACCACTATTCCGACGTGGGCGATTCCTTTACGCCGAAGCTTGGTATTAAGTTCACGCCGATCAAGCAGTTGGCACTCCGTGGCACCTATTCGGAAGGCTTCCGCGCACCGGGCGCTGCTGAAAACGGCAAGGGTGGTCTGGCCTTCTTCACGTCGGTGACCGATCCGGTACGTTGCGGCCTGGCGACAGGCACTGCTGACCAGAACTCGGAATGCGCACTGCGCAGCGTTGCCGGCATCACCTCGCCGAACTCGGACCTGAAGCCCGAGAAGTCGAAGAACTACACGTTTGGCTTGCTCTGGGATCCCCTGCCCAAGACCAGTCTGGCGATCGACTTCTGGCGCATCGAGCGTCGCGACGAGATCAACCAGGAGACTACGTCGTCGGCAATCGCGGCAGACCACGTCGTGCGCGACACGGGCAATCTGTATAACGGCGTGCCTGGCTCCGGTGCTATCACGGCGGTACTTGTCAATTACGTCAATTCGAACAAGACGACCGTCGATGGTGTCGACCTCGATGCCAAGCAGGGATTTGACCTCGGTGGCTACGGCAAGCTCAGCCTCGACTTGAACTGGACCCACCTGCACTCGTTGAAGCGCGTCGAGGCGGATGGAACCGAGTACGAGTGGGCCGGTACGCACGGCAACTGCGATGTTACCAACTGTATCGGCACGCCGAAGGATCGTCTGAAGTTCACGACGACTTGGGACAAGGGCGATTGGCGCGTCGCTGCAATCGTGAACTACCGCGGCGCACTGGACAATATTTTGCGGAAGGGTGACGTCTGTGCCGCATCGTTCGAAGACGGCACCGATGCTCCGGCTGGCTGCAAGATCGCGTCCTTTACCACCGTCGATCTGAACGTGCGCTGGCGGATGGCCAAGAACACGGAAGTGTTCGGTTCCATCCTGAACCTGTTCGACAAGGTCGCCCCGTTGGATCCGACGACCTACGGTGCGCTCAGCTACAACCCGCTTGACTACAGCGGCGCGGTCGGTCGCTTCTTTAGCCTTGGGCTGAAACACAAGTTCTAGACTGACGTAGTAGTATTGGCGATGGCGGATGGTGATTTCACTATCCGCCATCGTTTTGTTTCTGCCCAACGTTGCACCCCTCGGAGTTGCCATTGAGTTATCTTGATCCCCCCGATTCCGGTCGGCGCCTGACCGGTATTGTCTTTGTCAGCATTCTCCACGTGATCCTGATCTACGCCTTGGTCACCGGCTTGGCGCGTAAGGTGGTGGAAGTGCTGGTTCCGCCGCTGGAAACAAAGATCATTGAAGAAGTGAAGCCACCACCGGTGGATAAGCCGCCGCCACCACCACCGAAGCTGGCGGCACCGCCGCCGCCGTTCATTCCGCCGCCTGAGGTGCGCATCGAAGCACCGCAGCAGAGCATGAACACGATAACGGCTGTGTCGACCGCCAAGCCGTCGGCGGAAGCGCCAGTACCGCGACCGACCGGGGCGTCAAGGACGGCCGCGGTCGTTGAGGCGTCGAGCTGCGCCAAGCCTGAGTATCCGCCGGCATCGTTGCGTGCCCAGGAGACCGGCATTGTCGTCCTCTCCTTCCTCATTGGCCTCGATGGCCTGGTTCATGACAGCAAGGTCGAGCGTTCGTCCGGCTTCCGACGGCTGGATGACGCGGCACGCCGCGGCTTGGGGCTTTGCAAGTTCCGCCCGGCTACCGTCGATGGCAGGCCCGAGCAAGCCTGGGCGCGCATCGAATATGAATGGAAAATAGAATAGGCTGCCATCCGCGGCCTGGTCTCGAACAACCCCACAAAGGATGCAAGCAATGAATTCACTTTCCCGTTTTCGTATTCTGTTTGCGGCTGCCCTGGCCGCGCTGACGCTTTCGACCGCCGGGACCGCCTTGGCTCAGGCGACGGCGCCAAGCCCGGAACCGGTGGCCGCCGCCCCGGCAGCGCCGGTGATTTCGTTGCCGCCGGCAACCGAAGTCGTGTCGAACCCTTACGGCATTGAAGCCCTCTGGAAGCAGGGCGACTTCATCGCCAGGGGCACGCTGATCATCCTGGTGATCATGTCACTGGGCTCGTGGTACATCGGCATCGTCAAGCTGATCGAACAGGTTCGATTGATGCGGGACGGCCGCGAAGCCCGCGAAAAGTTCTGGAAGGCGCCTTCAGCGGCGCAGGGCGCCGCTTTGCTCAATGAGGACAGCGCCTATCGCTATCTGTCGCAGGAAGGCATTCAAGCGGCCGAGCACCACGAAGGTACGCTGGAGGAGCAAATCGACCTCAATAACTGGGTTGGCATGTCCTTGCAGCGTTCGATCGACGCCATTGCCGAAAAGCAGCAGAACGGACTCGCTTTTCTCGCTACTGTCGGTTCGACCGCGCCTTTCGTCGGCCTGTTCGGTACCGTCTGGGGCATTTACCATGCGCTGACGGCCATCGGTATCGCCGGTCAGGCCTCGATCGACAAGGTGGCCGGCCCGGTGGGCGAAGCGCTGATCATGACTGCCATGGGTCTTGCCGTCGCCGTGCCGGCGGTGCTTGGCTATAACTGGCTGGTTCGTCGCAACAAGAGCGCGATGGCCGGATTGCGGCAGTTCAGCAGCCAGCTGCACATGGTGCTTCTGGCCGGTGGCCGCAAAGACGGACGGAAGGCTTGAGATGACCAGCCGCCGCCGGGTCGGCAACGGCCCGTTTACCGAGAATTGCTGGAGCGACTGACATGGCCATGCAAATGGGAGCCGTTGAGGCGGAAGACGAGGTTGTCGCCTCCATCAATACGACGCCGCTGGTCGACGTTATGCTGGTGCTGCTGATCATTTTCCTGATCACCATTCCCGTGGTGATCCAGACGATACCGGTCCAGCTGCCCAAGGAAACCAACCAGCCGACGCAAACCAAGCCCGAGAACATCATCATCTCGGTGAGCCGCGAGGGCGAGATCTACTGGAATAGCCTGTTGATGCCCGACAATGCCAAGTTGCTGGCTCGCCTGAAGGAAGTGGCCGTATTGGTGCCGCAGCCGGAAGTGCATATCCGCGGCGATCGCAATGCCCGTTACGAGGCCGTCGGCCGCGTGGTCTATGACTGCCAGCGGGCAGCGATCATGAAGGTGGGCTTCATTACCGAGCCGCCAGCGCGCGGCGGCTAGGAGAACCGAAATGGCCATGAACGTAGGACATGGAGGCGAAGAGGCCGACGTGATGGTGGACATCAACACGACGCCGTTGATCGACGTCATGCTGGTGTTGCTGATCATGCTGATCATCACCATCCCGATCCAGACTCACGCAGTGAAACTCAACATGCCAGCTGGCGCGACACCACCGACGACGCCGCCGCAAGTGGTGCGCATCGACGTCGATTTCGACGGTACCGTGCTGTGGAACGGCGAAACGCTGCCGGACCGCAACGCGCTTGAAGCGCGCCTGATGGGCGTTGCCCAGCAGGCGGATCAACCCGAGATTCATTTGCGGCCGAACAAGCTGGTGAAGTACGAATATGTGGCGGCCGTAATGGCCTCGGCGCAGCGTTTGGGTGCCAAGAAGCTTGGGCTGATCGGCAATGAGCAATTTGTGGATTGATCGACTGATGAAGGCACTTCTTCTCGCTCTCGGCACTGCGCTACTCTTCTCTTTCGCCCATGCCCAGGAGGCCGGTAAGGGCCAGAGCGTCCGCCCGGAGGTAGGCAAGGTGCTGCAGGCGGCCGTCGACCTCTTGAAGGCGAAGAAGGGCAAGGACACTCTGGCCAAGCTTAAGGAAACCGACGCCATCGGCGACAAGACCGCCTTCGAAACCTACATGATTGAGCGTGTGCGTGGCCAGGCGGCCGCCCAGGCCGGCGATGCCAGCGTTGCTGCGCGCAGTCTGGAAGCAGCGGCATTGTCGTCGTCGGCACCTGCTGGTGATCGACAGACGTTGCTCGCGGCTGCTGCCGGCCAGTACTACACGGCAAAGGACTACGCTCATAGTGCTGACCTGGCGTCGCGCTACCTGAAGGATGGCGGTAGCGACCCGGCCTTGCGTACGCTCTACGTGCAGGCGCTCTACCTCGGCAACAACCTGGCAGAGGCCGGCAAGCAACTGGCCTCGCTGATCGAGGCGCAGGAAGCAGCCGGCAAGCCGGCCAGCGAAGACCAGTTGCAGCTCTACGCCAGCATCTGCCTCAAGCAGCACGACACCGCGTGCTACACCGTGGCGCTGGAAAAACTGCTGATGCGCTACCCGAAGCCCGACTACTGGCTATCGGCGATCTATGAGTTGACCAAGAGTTCGAGTTTTCCCAGCCGCCACGCGCTCGATGTCTTTCGCCTGAAACTGGCGACGCATACCATGCGCAGTACCGGCGAATACTTCGAGGCAACTCAACTCGCGCTGCAGGACGGCTATCCGGCGGAAGCCAAGGACATCATCGACCGCGGCTACGCGGCGGGATTGCTCGGCACTGGCAGCGAAGCCGATCGTCACCGCCGTTTGCGCGACATGGCGACCAAGGCATTGGCCGAAGACACCAAGACGCTCGGCCAGGACGATGCCAGCGCTGCCGCGGCCAAGGACGGCACCGTGCTGATCAATACCGGCTTCAATTACGTCCTGCGCGGTCAGGCCGACAAGGGCTTGGCGATGATGGAACAGGGACTGAAGAAGGGCGGGTTGAAGCGTCCGGAAGATGGCAAGCTGCGGTTGGGCATAGCCTTGGCGATCGCCGGGCGGAGTCAAGCGGCGGCGCAGATACTGGCCACCGTTCACGGCACCGACGGAACGGCCGAGCTGGCACGGCTCTGGTCGGTGGCGGCACGCCAGTCCCACTGAGGTTCGCCACCGCCCAGCCTCACAAGGTTGGGCGGAGCCGAGTAGTGGTTCAGTTTGCCGGGAAGACGGTTGCAAATCTCTCCTTGCTTAATATACTGTATTGACATACAGTAAGCTAGTGATGGCAGTTGAACAACATACACTGCCACGCGTCCATCTCTTGACGGCGAAACGCTGGACTTTGCACGCAATAGTGCCTAGATTGTAGAAATTGATGGAGGTTTCTTCATCTGACGGAGGGGTTATGGTGACCGACTTTGAATTTGACCCCGAGAAGTCGTTAGTTGCAACTACCTACCTTGCCCATAGGTCAGGGGAGACGATGTACACCATCTTAAAAATGGTCTATGTCGCCGACCGCCTTCACCTGGAACGCTATGGGCGACCAATCACCGGGGATAGATTCATTGCAATGAAGGAAGGCGCGTGCCCTTCCAAGATCTACGACTCCATGAAGGTCTTGCGTGGTGAGAACAATCACAACCATCTACCAGATAGCGAGCATTATCTTGAAGTAGATGCGACAACTTATGATGTTGCCGTCAAGGACATGCCTTCACTCGACGCATTGAGCGCAAGTGAAATTGAATGCCTAGATGAGACCGTTTCCATTCTAGCCCGATGCGGGCGCTGGCATATTCGAGACCTGGCTCATGATGCAGCATGGAAGGAAACTGGACGAAACGGGACAATGGACCTATTGGCAATAGCGAAGTCAATAGAGAACGGAGGAGAAATCTTGGCTCGGCATCTCGAAACGAGGTTTTCCTCTTAGCGTCGGCATCACAATACGCAATGCCGGTCTATTGCGGTCATGTCTATTGCCTTTATTTGCCTATTGCGGCAAAAGAGAAACTGGTTGTTCCTGCCTACGTATTGCCAGACGGCAGAGTCCGTTTCTTTGTTATCAACTCAGCGCTTACTGACTTTCAGAAGGCAAGACCAGAGCTTCTGAAGCATGTGCTTCCTATTCAAGAGAGCCTTAACCAAACATTCCTTACCCATGATTCATGGCTTTGTTGCCACGAAATCGTGGCAGGCTATTCGGTGGCACAAATGGTGGCCGCCAATGGTTCATATCGCGGTCCATTGGACAACGGGACTCTACAAGGTGTAATGGCTGTCATGAAAAACTCAAGACTTCATTCGGAGCGCGATAAGGCCTTGTTCTTGGCTAATTGGCCGACTTAGACGGCGGTGGTTCGAACCGACCGATGAACCAAACTGAACGACTATCGAAGCCGGCAACCGCACCGTTGAAAATTCGCTGGCAATCCCCATCTCGTCTGTAACGAGATTCGGGAGATTCCCATGCGGATGGACAAACTGACGACCAAGTTCCAGCAGGCCCTGGCCGATGCCCAGAGTCTGGCGGTGGGTGGTGACAATCAGATGATCGAGCCGCAGCATCTGCTGCTGGCCCTTTTGAACCAGGACGACGGTAGCACGACTTCGCTGCTGGCTCGTGCCGGCGTTAACGTTGCTGCCCTGAAGGCTGCGCTCGACAAGGCGATCGACCGCTTGCCGAAGGTCGAAGGACACGGAGGCGACGTCTCCATCGGTCGTGACCTGGGCAACCTGCTCAATGTTACCGACAAGGAGGCCCAGAAGGCCGGCGATCAGTTCATCGCCTCCGAGATGTTCTTGCTCGCCCTGACGGGGGACAAAGGGGAAGCGGGCCGCCTCTTCAAGGAGCATGGCGCCCAGCGCAAGGCGCTGGAGGAGGCCGTCAAGGCGGTGCGCGGTGGCCAGACGGTTGGTAACCAGGAGGCCGAGGGGCAGCGCGAATCCTTGAAGAAGTATTGCCTGGACCTCACCGAGCGCGCCCGCCAGGGCAAGCTGGATCCGGTGATCGGCCGCGATGACGAGATCCGCCGGACCATCCAGATTCTGCAGCGGCGGACCAAGAACAATCCGGTGTTGATCGGCGAGCCGGGGGTCGGCAAGACTGCCATCGTCGAAGGGCTGGC
>PMIF01000010.1:0-128 GCA_003157035.1 Rhodocyclaceae bacterium | reverse complement strand
GGCGCCGGCAAGGCCGAGGGCGCCATCGACGCCGGCAACATGCTCAAGCCTGCCCTGGCACGCGGCGAGCTGCATTGCATCGGCGCTACCACGCTCGACGAATACCGCAAGTACATCGAGAAGGATGC
>PMIF01000120.1 GCA_003157035.1 Rhodocyclaceae bacterium | reverse complement strand
CGCGACGAGGATTCCGCGCTCGACATCGTCCAGGATGCCATGATGAAGCTCGCCGAAAAATATGGCGACAAGCCGGCTGAAGAGTTGCCGCTGCTGTTTCAGCGCATACTGCAGAACACGATCCGTGACTACTATCGGCGCCAGAAGGTCCGCTCGACCTGGACGACATTGCTCTCGGCATTCACGTCTGCGGACGATGAAGACGCGGACCCGCTGGAGACCATCGCCGACGAGTCCGAATCGTCGTTCGGGCGTCCCCATGAAGAGCTTGAACAGTCGCAAGTACTTGCAATCATTGAAAAAGAAATAGCAAAGTTGCCGCCACGTCAACGCGAAGCCTTCCTGATGCGTTATTGGGAAGACATGGATATCGCCGAGACGGCAGCAGCGATGGGGTGTACCGAGGGCAGCGTGAAGACGCATTGTTCGCGGGCGACTCACACGTTGGCGGCGGCGTTGAAGGCGAGAGGTATCGAACTATGAGCCGGGAACTGGATTTTGGATTTCGACTTTGCCAGACGCTTGACCGCGGAACGGCGGCGATCGATCGGGAAACGTCCGATCGCCTGTTCGACATTCGCCAGCAGGCGCTGTCCCGACATAGGACCTCGGCCGGCCTGAGCCTTGCCGGCTTTGGCGGGATCACCACAGATTCGTTCGGCGGCTACGCCCGCGGCTTGCTTGCCGCCATGGCCCTGACGGTTGGTGCTGTTGGCGCCTACTACTGGAACACCTTCGACCAGGCGGTCGAGCATGCGGAAATCGACAGCGCCCTGTTGGCCGACGAGGTTCCGTTCAACGCCTACATCGACCAAGGCTTCATGGCATGGCTGGAACAGCTGAAAGACAGCGCCAACTCCGACGAGTCCTCGCAGCAGTAGCCCTTACTGCGCTGCTGGGTATTGCGCAGGCGGCCGTACCGTTGCTGCCGAGCCCCAAATGGGGCGACTTGCCTGTCGAGACCCGGCAGATTCTTGCCCCCCTCGCTGAAGACTGGGAGCAACTGGAACCCTGGCGGCGAGCCAAGTGGGTCGAGATCTCCCAACGCTATCCCAAACTCAGCGCTGACGAGCAGGCGCGCGTACAGGAGCGCATGCGCGCCTGGGCAGTCTTGACTCCCAATCAGCGCAAGGCGGCCCGGGAGCAGTATCGAATTCTGCAGAACGCGACGCCGGAACAAAAGGAAGCTCTGAGGAAACGCTGGATTGAGTACGAGGCGCTCCCCGACGATGAAAAGAAACGCTACCACGAAGAGGCCGCACGCAAACAAGCCGCCAAGGTACTGGCCAAGCCAACTGGCAGTCATTCCATCGTGCGCACGAAACCACCGGCAGTGAAGCCTGTGCCGATCCCGCTAACTCCGGCCACTGATACTGCCACGGCAACAGCGCCACCGGCGGCTGCTGATCCGCCCGCCGACCCTGCCGCGCCCGCCGCTCCGCCGGCGCGCTGACTGCCCCAGCAAGACGCAGTGTCCTCCCCACAGTTGGCACCCAGCGTTCGCCGTCGCCTGGCGAGCATGCTCTACGAGGCCCTGCTGCTGCTGGCGGTCCTCGCCGTCATCTACCTTCTGCCACTGGCCGTCGCCGCGTCGATGAACCGTTCGGTACCACCTGACTGGCTGCTTTGGCTCTACCTGCTGTCCGTCACTGGCTGCTATTTCATCTGGCAGTGGCGACAGGGCCAGACGCTGGCGATGCGCACCTGGGGGATCGAACTCAAGTCGGTGGCCGGCGGTACTCCGACCTGGAGTCGGTTGCTGATCCGCTACCTTCTCGCCTGGGCAGGCATCGGCGGGCTTGGGGTCGGTCTGCTCTGGGCGCTTTTCGACGCCGATCGCCAGTTTCTTCACGACAGGCTGGCGGGTACCCGACTGGTCCGGTGTCAGGCCATCTAGCGCCGTTCAACCCAAACAATCATCGCCCCGGCAGCGAACAGAAACAGGACACTCGGCGTGATGGCGGCAAACAACGGCGGCCAGCTATTGATGATGCCGAGGCTGGAAAACAAACCATTGAGCATATGGAATGTGACGCCGAGCATGACGCCGGCAAACACCTTGAGGCTGACATTGCCCGTTCGATCGTGAGCGTAGGCGAACGGCAAGGCCAGGGCCAGCATTACCAGCGCCGCTGCCGGATAGATAAGCTTCTTCCAGAGGGCAATCTCGTATTGCTGAGTCCGCTGCTGGTTATCGGCCAGATGGCGCGTGTATTGGTAGAGAGTAACCAGCGACATTCGCTCCGGCACAATCATCAGTACCGTCAGAATCTCCGGCGTAATGGCTGAGTGCCAGTCGAGAGCGTCCTCGTTGCTTACGTCCGCACGCTCGCCGTCGAAGCGGGTTTGCGCAACCTTGTGCAGAAGCCAACCTTTGGTCGGCTGATATTCGCCCGACTCCGCTTCACTGATCGAACGCAGATGATAGTCCGGGCCGAACTGGTAAATTCGGATGCCACGCAGGGTCGTGTCCGGCAACACCTCGCGAACATTGACGAATGCCAATTCGTCCTTGACCCACAGTCCGGAGCGGAAATCCTGTGCCACAACCGAGCCCATCGCGCGCAAGCGCAATTGCTGGGCTGCCCGCTCGGCCGGTGGTGCGGCAAACTCGCCGACCAGGAAAGTCACCAGGACGAACAATGCGCCAATGCGCATCAATGCTGCCAGCAACGCGCCGGTCGACAGCCCGGACGCACGCAGGACCGTAATCTCCGAATGGCGGGCCAGCAAGGTGAGGACGTACAGACTGCCAATCAGGACGCCGATCGGCATCAGTTCGTAGACTCGCCCCGGCAGCGTCAGTGCCACATAAGCGAGGGCCTGCGGCAACTGATAGTCGCCGTGACCGATATCCTGCAGTTCGTGCACCAGATCAAAGAAGGCAAACAGTGCCAGGAAGGCAGTCAGGACAAGCGTCGTCGATGCATAGATCTGCCGCGCCAAGTAGCGCTCATAGACCCGCGGCGCCAGACTCAACGCCACAGGCGCCCCCAGGAAAGCACGACTAGACGCCGTGAAAACAGGGCCAGCAGAATCACCAGCATGACGGCATGCACCGCCCACAAACCGACGTCAAACGATAGCTTGCCCTGGGCCACCCAGGCCTGACTGACGCTGACCAGGTTGTTGTAGGCGGTGAACACCAGCAGAGCCACGATCAAATTGTTGGTGCGTCCCGCGCGCGGATTGACAAACGAGAGCGGAATCGCCAGCAGGGCCAGATTGAGCGCCGCCAGCGGCGTTCCCAAGCGCCAGAGCAGTTCGCCCTGGTTGACCGGAGTCGGCCGGGCGACGAGATCCCAGATCGGCAGGTTTCGCTGGGTCTGTTCGACTGCCCGTGCCTCCCTGGCTTCGATCCGCACGCCATAGCGCTCGAACTCCATGACCCGGTACTCGGCCTGGCCAGGAACGCCCTCGTAGCGCCGACCTCGTTCCAGTATCAGGAAGCGATCGCCGTCCGGCCTGGTCTCAACATGGCCTTCCGCCGCGGCGACCACGCCCAAGCGATCATTCTGGTTGAGGCTGACGAAGACATTCTTGACGCGATTGTTGTCGCTACCCAGCCCCTCGACAAAAAACACCCGGTCCGCCTGAGCCGATTCGTTGAACATTCCCGGCGTAACGCGCGAAACGTCATCACGATGGTCCATCTTGTCGCGATATTCAACGCTCTTGGTTAGCGCCCAAGGCGATAGAAATAACGACAGAACGGCAATGGCGGCAACCAGCGGCAAGGCGAACTTCAGCACCGGTCCGATCCAGGCGGTAAGCGGCTGCCCGGCCGAAAACCAGATCGCCATCTCCGAATCGCGGTAGGAGCGCGAAAGCGTCATCAGCACCGCAACGAACAGCGTCAGTGTCAGCACCGTGGCGAGATAGTTGATCGCGCCGAAGCCGAGCAGGGCAATCACCGCTTCGGAGGCAATCTTGCCCCCGGCTGCCTGGCTGAGCAGACGAATCAGCTGATTGGTCAGCAATATCGCAAACAAGGCGATAAAGACGGTCACAGCGGTCTGGGCAAACTCACGCAGCGCCGCGCGCTGGAAGATCATTTAGGCTTTGACTTCATGCAAAACTATTGTGGATAATCGGGAAATGTCAGGATCAGGCCAAAACATCAACATTTCCCCAACCCCAATGCGAGGAGTACCAAGTGGAATTTAGCATACGGAGCGGCAGTCCAGAAAAGCAGCGCAGCGCTTGCGTCGTCGTCGGTGTCTTCGAGCCGCGCAAACTGTCGCTGCCTGGCGAAATAATCGACAACGCCGCCCGCGGTCACTTGAGCGACCTGCTGCGTCGCGGTGACATGGAAGGCAAGGCCGGATCGACGCTGCTGCTGCACAACGTTCCCGGCACGCTGGCCGATCGGGTCCTTCTCGTCGGCTTGGGCAAGGAAAAGGAATTTCGCGAAAAGGAATTCCGTTCGGCAATCACCACCGCAGTCAAGACGCTCAACGAGACCGGGGGCTTTGACGGTACGCTCTACCTGACCGAATTGCCGCTGAAGAAGCGCGACATTGCCTGGCGCATCCGCCAGGCGACGATGGTCGCGCTCGATGCGACTTATCGCTTCGATCGACTGAAGTCGAAGAAGGAGGATGTCCGCCGGCCATTACGCAAGCTGACTTTCTGCGTCGAGCGGCGCAACGAACTGCCGGCCGCCGAACTGGCTCTGGTCCAGGGCCAGGCGATCGCCGGCGGTACCGCGCTGATGCGGGATCTTGCCAACCTGCCAGGCAATATCTGCACGCCCGCCTATCTTGCCGAGCAAGCCGCGAGCCTGGCCAAGACCCACGGCCTCGGCCTCGAGGTCCTGGAGCGCGACGACATGGACAAGCTGGGCATGCACAGCCTGCTGTCTGTCGCCAAGGGGTCCCATCAGCCGCCGAAGTTCATCATCCTCAAGTATTCGGGCGGCAAATCGGCCGATCGGCCGATTGCCCTGGTCGGCAAGGGCATCACCTTCGACAGCGGCGGCATTTCGTTGAAGCCCGGTCTGGAAATGGACGAAATGAAGTTCGACATGTCCGGTGCTGCCAGCGTGCTCGGCACGATGAAGGCAGTGGCCGAAATGAAATTGCCGCTCAACGTGGTAGCGGTCATTCCGGCCACCGAGAACATGCCGGGCGGTGCTGCCAGCAAGCCCGGAGACGTGGTCACATCGATGTCCGGACAGACGATCGAAATCCTCAACACCGATGCCGAAGGCCGCNNATCGCCCTGGGCCATATCGCTACCGGCCTGCTGGCCAATAACGACAGCCTGGCCAAGGAACTCCTCGACGCCGGGCAGGAAGCCTATGACCGCGCTTGGCAATTGCCGCTGTGGGAAGACTATCAGGAACTCCTGCAAAGCAATTTTGCCGACATGGCCAACATCGGCGGCCGCGCCGGCGGCACCATCACCGCCGCCGCCTTCCTGTCACGGTTTAGCAAGAAGTTCGACTGGGCGCACCTCGATATCGCCGGTACCGCCTACCGGTCGGGCAAGGAGAAGGGTTCCACCGGACGGCCGGTGCCATTGTTGACGCACTTCCTGATCGGCCGCGCCGAGGCCGCGGAGTCGTGACGCGCATCCGCTTTTATCACAACGCCGCCGACCGCCTTGCGGTCGCGGCCACCTGGCTGTGGCAGAGTTGGCGGCAGCAACAGCCCGTGGTGGTCTACACGCCGAATAGTGCACTTGCCGAACGCCTCGATCAGATGCTCTGGTCGCAACCGGCAACCGGATTCATGCCGCATTGCAGTGGCGAATCGTCGCTGGCCGCGGAGACTCCGGTTGTCCTGGCCAGCAATCTGGATCAACTGCCGCACGACCAGACACT
>PMIF01000195.1 GCA_003157035.1 Rhodocyclaceae bacterium | reverse complement strand
TTGGCGCCGCGGTCGTGGCCGTCCTGGCCGAGCTTGGCGACCATGATCCGGGGTCGCCTGCCCTCGCGGGCGATGAACGCTTCGATTTCGTTTTGAATTTCCGTCACGGCCGCATCTCCGCCGAATGCCGCAGTGTAGACCCCACTGACGGTCTGGTGGCTGGCGCGGTGGCGGCCATAGACTTCCTCCAGGGCGTCGGAAATCTCGCCGACTGTCGCGCGCAGGCGTGTCGCCTTGATCGCCAGGTCGAGCAGGTTGCCGGTGTTGCTCCTGGCGGCCTCGACCAGCGCTGCCAGCGCAGCGCTCACCCTGGTTTGGTCACGTGTGGCGCGAACCTTCTGCAGGCGCACGATCTGTGCCTCGCGGACGGCGTGGTTATCCACTTCCAGGATGTCGACCCTGGCCTCTTCCTTGAGCTTGTACTTGTTCACGCCGACGATTACATCCTGGCCCGAGTCGATGTGCGCCTGCTTNNGCCCAGGGGTCGATGACATTGCAGATGTGCGTCTCTTCCTGGATCAGGATCTGCGTATTGCGGGCGATGCGCGCGGAGAATTCGGTGGGTAGCGCGATGGCCTCGTCGAAGGCGTTGGTGTGCAGGCTTTGCGTGCCGCCGAACACGGCCGCCATCGCTTCGATGGTGGTGCGCACGACATTGTTGTAGGGGTCCTGCTCGGTCAGCGACCAGCCTGAGGTCTGGCAGTGGGTGCGCAGCATCAGCGATTTGGGATTCTTGGCGCCGAACTCCTTCATGATTCGCCACCACAGGAGCCGTGCCGCGCGCAGCTTGGCGACTTCCAGATAGAAGTTCATGCCGATGCCGAAGAAGAACGACAGACGACCGGCGAAGGCATCGACGTCGAGACCGCTCTTCATCGCGGTACGCACATACTCCATGCCGTCGGCCAGTGTAAAGGCCAGTTCCAGCGTTTGCGTCGCGCCGGCTTCCTGGATGTGATAGCCGGAAATCGAGATCGAGTTGAACTTCGGCATGCTCGACGCCGTGTAGCCGATGATGTCGGCAACGATGCGCATCGACGGCTCTGGCGGGTAGATGTAGGTGTTGCGGACCATGAACTCCTTGAGAATGTCGTTCTGGATGGTGCCGGTCAACTTTTCCTGCGTCACGCCCTGCTCTTCCGCCGCCACCACGTAGCCAGCCAGGATCGGCAGCACGGCACCATTCATGGTCATCGACACCGATACCTTGTCGAGCGGAATGCCATCGAAGAGGACTTTCATGTCCTCGACGGAGTCGATCGCCACGCCGGCCTTGCCGACGTCGCCGACAACACGCGGATGGTCCGAGTCGTAACCGCGGTGGGTGGCGAGGTCAAAAGCGACTGACACCCCTTGGGCGCCAGCGGCCAGCGCCTTGCGATAGAAGGCGTTCGATTCCTCGGCGGTCGAGAAACCCGCGTACTGGCGGATCGTCCACGGTCGCGCTGCGTACATGGTTGGTTGCGGACCGCGCAAGTAAGGCTCGAATCCCGGCAACGTGTCGGCGTACGGCAGGTTCACGGTATCGGCCTTCGTGTACAGCGCCTTCACCGTCAGACCCTCGGGAGTCTGCCAGTTCAGCTTCGCCACATCGCCATCGGGCGCCGCCTTGGCGGCTGCCTTGGTCCACGCATCCAGCCCAGGACTCGCGGTCTCGGGATACTTGCTCATTTGACACTCCCTCCGGTTGGCGCCGGACTGTTCGTTGTGGATGGCACTTGACATCCGCTCGTGGAACATAATACTGTATCCATAATTATGAATGCAAGAGCCGAATCCAAGAGCCTGGCCTCGCCGGCGCTCTACCAACAAGTCGCCGAGCGCTTGCGCTCACGCATATTTGCCCATGAGCTGGCGCCGGGGGCCTGGATAGACGAATCCGTGCTCGCCGAAGAATTCGGCATTTCCCGTACGCCCCTGCGTGAGGCACTGAAGGTCCTGGCCTCGGAGGGCCTGGTGCAGCTCAAGCCGCGGCGTGGCGCCTACGTGACGGCGGTATCCGAACAGGACCTGGATGAGATCTACCCGGTGATTGCCTTGCTCGAGGGCCATTGCGCGCGCGCAGCGGCGAGCAGGGCAAGCGATGCTGACCTGGCGCGCCTGAAGGCCATCCATGCAAAACTGGAACGCCACGCGGCGAGCGGCGACGCTGACCGCTTCTTCGAGGTCAACCAGGACTTTCACCTGGCGCTTCAGGAACTTGCCGGCAACCGCTGGCTGAAGCAACTGATCGACGACAGCCGTCAGTTCATCAAGCTGACCCGACGGGATTCGCTCAATCTGGAAGGACGCCTGAAGCAGTCTCTGGCCGAGCATCGGGCGCTACTCGATGCCATCCTGGCCAGAAACGCGGTTGAGGCCGAACGACTGATGCATGCCCATTTGCTCTCCGGGCGGGCTGCTTTGTCGAAACTCCATACAGCAGACTGATTTCACCACAATTATTCTCAATACAGGGCTGACAAAGCCGAAAGACTCTGCCAGAATCGCCCGACCATTTGACACTGATCGAGGGCGACGCGATGGCTAGGAAAAATCAGGACTGGCAGCTGCAGAGGGGGGCCAAGATTGGCGACGAAGCTGCATCAGAAGTAGCCAAGATTGCCTGTGCATTGAAATCCCTCGCCGTTTTTACTACCCTAGTGCTTGAACAAGACGATTGTCCGGAAGACCTTAAGGCTATGGTTGACGAAGGGCTGGCGGCCATTGACAAGCTGTTCATCTGGTAATTCAACTAGACCAATTCAAACCAAATCGAGGAGAAGACAATGGCTCACGTGGTAGTGCTCGGCCCCGGCATTGGCGGCTTGACGGCAGCCTATGACATCAAGGAACAGTTGCGCCCCGGCGACAGCGTAACGATCATCGCTGAAAACCCCTATTTCCAGTTCACGCCTTCGAATCCGTGGCTCGCCGTCAACTGGCGCACCCGCGAAGACATTACCTTCGATCTGGCACCGTACGTCGAGAAGAAGGGCATCAACCTGATCGCCACGGCTGCGAAGCGGGTTCATCCCGAGAAGAATCAGATCGAGCTGATCAACGGCAAAATGGTCGACTACGACTACCTGATCATCGCCACCGGCCCCAAACTGGCCTTCGACGAGGTGCCCGGTGCCGGACCGGTCGGCGGCCATACCAATTCGATCTGCACCGTCAACCATGCGGTCGAGGCGGCCAAGCACTGGGACGCTTTCGTCAAGGACCCCGGCCACGTCGTGGTCGGCGCCATGCAAGGTGCCTCTTGCTATGGCCCCGCTTACGAATTCGCCATGATCATGGATACCGACCTGCGCCGGCGCAAGATCCGCAGCAAAGTGCCGATGACCTTCGTTACCGCCGAGCCGTACATCGGCCATCTTGGCCTCGGCGGCGTCGGTGATTCCAAAGGCATGATGGAATCGGTGCTGCGCGACAAGCATATCAAGTGGATCTGCAACGCCAAGGTGACCAAAGTCGAGGCCGGCAAGATGTTCGTCGCCGAGCATAACGAGGATGGCTCGCTGAAGAAGGAACACGAGTTGTCCTTCAAGTATTCGATGATGTTGCCCGCGTTCAAGGGCGTCGATGCCGTCTTCGGCATCGAGGGCCTGACCAACCCGCGCGGCTTCATCCTCATCGANNCCGACGCCGGTGCCGACGGGCGCACCGAAGACCGGCTACATGATCGAGACCATGGTCACCGCGACGGTCCATAACATCCGCAGCGCCATCGATGGCAAGTCACCGGAGCAAAAGGCAACCTGGAACGCCGTCTGCCTGGCCGACTTTGGTGACAACGGCGCCGCCTTCGTCGCCATTCCGCAAATTCCGCCGCGCAATGTCAGCTGGTTCAAGAAAGGCAAGTGGGTGCACTTGGCCAAGGTCGGCTTCGAGAAGTATTTCATCCGCAAGATGAAGAAGGGCAATACCGAGCCGGTCTACGAGAAGTACGTGCTCAAGCTGATGGGCGTCACTCGCCTGCACGACAACTAGCCCGGCGTTGTTCTGCCGCATTGACTGGTCGAGCATCGATACCGTCCTTCTGGACATGGACGGGACGCTGCTCGACCTTCATTTCGACAATCATTTCTGGCAGGCCCACGTCCCGGCACGTTATGCGCAAGTGAAGGGCATGAGTCCGGCTGCCGCTCGCGAAGACCTGATGGCTCGCTACCACGCTCGCGCCGGCACGCTCGACTGGTACTCGGTCGACTTCTGGGCGACCGAACTCGAACTCGACGTCATGAGCCTCAAGGAGGAGGTTGCCCACCTGATCGCGGTGCACCCGGGCGTTATCGACTTCCTGAATGCCGCCAGGGCTGCCGGCAAGCGCCTGCTGCTGGTGACCAATGCCCACCACAAGAGCTTGACGTTGAAAATGGCCCGCACGGGATTGCAGCCCAGCTTCGACGCCCTGATCACTTCCCATGAACTAGGGCTGCCGAAGGAAGAGCCTGACTTCTGGCGCCGCCTGCAGCAGCACCAAGCCTTCGATCCTGCGCGCAGCCTGCTGATCGACGACAGCATGCCGGTACTCGACTCGGCGCGCCGCTTCGGCATCCGCCACCTGCTGGCCGTACGACGCCCTGATACGCGGCAAGCGGAAAAGGATACCGGTGATTACCCTGCCATCGCCGGCTTCACCGAACTGATCACGGATAACTGCGACGGCACCTTCAGCTTGATCCACCCTGCACGCGTTGCCTGACCATCTCCATCAGCGGCAGGTCGGCGGTTACCGAAATTATTGGCATCAGCGGCGAGAGCACCGCCCGCGCCTCTTCCTCGTGCCCATTGTTGGCCACTGCGACCGCCAAGGCAGCGGTGCTCAGCGCCAGCGCGCCCCAAACCGCCGGGTGGGCTACCTGGGCGGCAAAGCTCTCGACCGCCTTGCTCAACGCCGCTTCGGCGCCGGCAGAGTCACCCAGGCGTAGCAACGCCATGCCGCGCGCCCAGAAGATGAATCGCGCCGTTGCTTCGGGCTGCCCCTCGATGCTTTCATGACGGAGCAATTCCAGGGCTTCGCGCGGATCCTCGCCCAGACGGGCAAGCGCCAGGGCCAGATCGATTCGCGCCCAGATCGCCAGTTGCGACTCGGCAAAACCGCGGCGCATGCAGGCCAGGAACTGGTCATAGTCCCGGCCACTGTGATAGATGCTTGCCAGCCGTCCCCAATACATGCCTTTGGGCTGCACGTCCTGCGCCTGCCATTTGGCGACCAGGGCGACTGCCTCGCCCAGATGTCCTGTAGCCGCCAGGGCGACGCCGCGTCTGACATCAAGATCGAAGGCCAGCTGCGGTGAATTGTTCGCCGCGTCGCGCATCCGCCGCGCCAACTTGAGAACCTCGGCCCACTGCCCAAGGGCGCCGGCGCGGAGCAGGCGCTGGTAGTTGCGACTCTTCGCCCGCCCGAAGAAGAAATGGCCGACAAGCAACACCATTCCCCCGACGCCGACATAGGCAAGCAAGTCCCAGCCACGACCGACGCCGACCGCAATCGTCAGGGCGCAGGCCGCGATAAACCAGCGATTGACCTTCATCGCCTCGACGAACAGCGGCCAGGCGGCGTCCCCGTTGCGGGAAATCGCCTCAATCCGCGCCAGCTGATCCGGCGCCAGATGTAGTGGCGCCACCCGGCTGGCGCGCAGTTGCGCCATCAGGTCGTCATCAAGCAAGGTGCCCTGGCGCAAATGGCGCAACCCGACAACTTCGGCAACGCGCTGGCGTGCCTCCTGCACACTGGTGGCGTCCACATAGTCAAAGCCCCGCAGGGCGTTGCCGTCGAGGTACTCGAATAAATACTTGGCCATCCCGAATCTCCGTTTCCAGTTGGTTCCCAGCCCCCCGGACTCGTGCCGATGCTGCTGCCCCTAGTCGGCCTGCAACTCGGCGATCTTGGCGCGAATATCCTCCCTGTCGGGCGCCGCGGCGGCTGCTATTGTCAGCACCTTGAGCGCCATTTCCCTGTTGCCGTAGGCCGCATATATCTCGGCCTCATGTAGCGGATCGATATCGAGATTGTCATCGAGCCCGCCATCGCCGAGCCCGGAATAGACGGTGTCGCCATTACTGCTCGTCAGCGGCGCCGCTGCCCGTCTCGTCGCGCTCTTCCCGTGTCGCCACAAAGCGATGCCGACGCCGGCCAGCAAGGCAAGGACAAGCACGATCAGCCAATCAAGGATTCTTCCAGCAGTGTCCATCTCAAGCAATCAAGGCAGGTCTCCCAACCAGTCCAGAACCCGTTGCGCCACCTGCCGCCAGTCCTTCTCCAGCATCAAGCCATGGCCGAGACCAGCGAAGATCTCGGCCTCGACCCCATAGGATCTGGCGGTCATCTCAACCAGCGAGCGGGGGATCAGGTGGTCGTATTCTGCACCAAGCACCAACATCGGTGTCTGTGCCATGAGTGACGGCCTTGGCAGGCTGAACAGGGTCATGTCCCAAATGGCGCGGTGCGACTCGGGTTGGCTCCATCGATAGTAGCGGCTGAGGTCGTCATTGGAAACGTCCTGGGCAAACAGCGCTTCACGCAAGGCTTCGAGCGCGACCACGCCGCCGCCCATCAGACGGTTGAGTTCAACCATCAAGCCGGGCTTCGCCATCATCATGCCCAATGCGGCCGTGGCCAAGCCCTGCGGCGGTACGGAACACATCAGTACGGCCGCGGCGGCGGCATGCTGCTCGAGGTACTTCTGAACGACGAAGCCGCCCATTGAATGGCCGATCAGGACTGGCGGTTGCGCCAGCTGCAACGCCACTTCGGCAACATCGGCGACATAGTCCGAGATCGACAGGCTGTCCAACTTCTCGTGGCCGCGGCTGTTGCCATGTCCGGACAGGCTGAGCGCATAGGCCGCGTAGCCGGCGTTGGCAAAAAACGGCAGGAAATGCTCCTGCCAGCACCACGCCCCGGTGAACGCGCCATGAATGAACAACAATGGATGTGCCTTGGCGGCGCCGGTTGGCGCTCGGGTCAATACTTCCAGTCGGGCAGAGTGGGCGGTGGTCACTGACGGGCTTCCTTGATGGCGTTGGCGCGGGCGGCGTGTATTTGTTCGGCGATCAGCGCTGGATCGCGGCAGCGGGAGGCAATGGCGGCGCTGTCGACGGCCCGCGCCGCAGCGGCGACTCGCTGCCAGAAGCGGTGTTGCGGGTAGTCGCGCTGGCCGCAACCGAGCCTGCCGCGGTAGTCGGCCTCGCAGGCCTGCAGCAACTCTTCGAAACGTTCAGGTCGGCGAAAGACATCGCAACGCTCGATCAGTTTGAGCGCGGTCTCCGGCCGCAACTCCGCACCGCGGTGGATGTCGCTATGGTAGCGCGCGACCAACAGCGCCAGCTCGCGGCAATCCGCCGGCACACGCAGTCGCAGGCAGAGCCCGGCGACCAGGGGCGCGGTTGCCGCCTCGTGACCGATGTGTTGAGGCAAGGTCGTGGCGGGAGTCCTCGCCTTGCCGAGGTCGTGCATCAGTGCGGAAAAACGGCCGGCCAGCGAGAGCCCCATTTCCGCGGCGACGTCGACGACTAGCATGACATGCCTGCCGGTATCGACTTCCGGATGGTAATCAGCGCGTTGTGGTACCCCCCAGAGGGCATCCAGTTCCGGCAGGATCCTGGCCAATGCGCCGCAGGAACGCAGCGTCTCGAACATTCGCGACGGTCTGGGGGCCATCAGGCCGCGCGCCAANNCTGCAAGGTCTCATCGGCAATCGTGAAGTCTGCGAAGCGGGCGGCAAAGCGCGCCAGGCGCAGGATACGGACGGGATCCTCGACGAACGCTGGCGATACGTGGCGCAGCACTTTGGCGGCGAGATCGCGTCGGCCGCCGTAGGGATCGACGAACGCGCCGTCGGTGGTCTTGGCAATGGCGTTGATGGTCAGGTCCCGCCGCGCCAGATCCTCTTCCAGAGTCACCTCCGGATCGGCGTGGACAGCGAATCCCTGGTAACCCGGCGCTGTCTTGCGCTCGGTGCGCGCCAGGGCATACTCTTCGTGACTGTCCGGATGGAGAAAGACCGGAAAGTCGCGGCCGACCGGCCTGAAGCCGTGCGCCAGCATTTCCTCGGGAGTCGCGCCGACGACCACCCAGTCGCGGTCCTTGACCGGCAGGCCGAGCAATTCGTCGCGCACGGCGCCGCCTACGGCGTAGATTTTCAAGTCAGAGCAACGCGATGTCGCCACCACTGGACTCGACTTCCTGGGTGTGCGAACGCCTGNNCCACTCAGCCCTCGCGACCGATGAAGGTAACAGGGAAGACGGCTTCGCTGCTGCCGGTCTTCGGCGCGTGCTCGTAATCGGGCATCTGTGGCACCACAAGCCCGGAGGCCAGGGTCAGTTTCTGGATGAGAATCTGCAGTTGCTCAGCCAACCAGGTCGGGTCGAGGCGTGTCGGCAGGAAGCGCAACTCCTTGACCCGATCCGGTATCTGGTCGGGCGGAAGAACTTCGTTGGCGCCATAAGCGGTAGAGAAGAATGGCCCGGCAAGAAATCGTACCCGGTGACCGACGGCAGGGTCGCCCTCAAGGATGAACAGGCGCGCGCCTTCAGCCCGTTGCTCCATGTCGTCGTTAGCGTCGCCGAACACCGGAACCGCGGCGAAAGCCACGGCATCCGGCTGCTGCTGGACGAGCTTCACGGCGGCCTCGTAGCTGAGCCTGCCATCGTCTGGCAAATTCATGTCAGTCTCCAGAACCTGTTCATAGCTGGGGCGCCAGCCATCGCTGCGCCTCGTCAACCGACATGTTATTCCGAATCGCCCAGTCTTCAAGCTGGTCGGCGGCAATCTTGCCGACGGCGAAGTAGCGAGCTTCCGGATGCGCCAGGTAGAAGCCCGACACGGAGGCGGCCGGCGTCATGGCGTAGCTCTCGGTGAGCGCCATGGCGCAATGATTGGTCGCATCGAGGAGTCGGAACAGGTCGCGCTTCACGGTATGGTCGGGACAGGCCGGGTAGCCCGGCGCGGGACGGATGCCCTGGTAGGCCTCAGCGATCAATTCGTCGCGGCTCAGCGCCTCGCTGGCCGCATAGCCCCAGTATTCCTTGCGTACGCGTTCGTGCAGCCACTCGGTGGCTGCTTCCGCAAGGCGGTCGGCCAGCGCCTTGAGCATGATGGCGCTGTAGTCGTCGTGCGCGAGTTCGAACTCGGCGAGCTTCTCCTCAATGCCTAGCCCGGCGGTGACGGCAAATGCGCCGACGAAGTCGCCCTCCGGCGCGACGAAGTCGGCGAGGCACTGGTTGGCTTTGCCCTCGGCACGGGTGACCTGCTGGCGTAAGCCGCGCCAGGTCATGACGAGTTGTCCACCGTCGCGCAGCTCGATATCGTCGCCATGGCGTTCAGCGGCGAAGAGGCCGCACACTGCCCGAGCAGTGAGCCACTTCTCTGTGACGACGCTGGCCAGCATGGCCTGCGCGTCAGCAAATACTTGCCGTGCCTGTTCGCCGATGCGGGCGTCGTCGAAAATGCGCGGGTACTTGCCGGCCAGATCCCAGGTCTGGAAGAACGGGCTCCAATCGATGTATTTGGCGATGACTGCCAGGTCGAGGTCGCCCAGTGCCGTGACGCCCAACTTGTTCGGTTTGACCGGCGCGTAGCTGACTTTCACCGCATTGGCGCGTGCTGCGGCAAGCGGCAGCAGCGGGGCGCGCGTCTTCGCCGCATGCTCTTCGCGCAGCGCTTGCTGATCGGCGGCAATCGTTGACCGGTAGTCGGCGGCAGCGCCGGCCGACAGCAGCTTGGCGACCACGCCGACCGCGCGCGAAGCATCGACGACATGGACGACCGTGCCCTGATAATGGGGCGCGATCTTGATCGCCGTATGGGCACGGCTGGTCGTGGCACCGCCGATCAACAGCGGTTCGCTGAAACCCTGGCGCTGCATCTCGGCCGCGATATGGCTCATCTCCTCGAGCGATGGCGTGATCAGTCCCGAGAGTCCGATGGCCTGCGCACCGTGCTCCTTTGCCGCATGCAGAATCTTCTCCGCCGGCACCATGACGCCGAGGTCGATGACTTCATAGCCGTTGCACGACAGGACGACGCCGACGATGTTCTTGCCNNTGTGGCAGGAACATCTTGCCGGCGCCGAAAAGATCGCCAACAGTGTTCATGCCTGCCATCAGCGGACCTTCGATCACCGCCAGCGGTGGCTTGTCCTGTGCGGCAAGCTCGGCGCGGCACTCCTCGGTATCGGCGACGACATGGTCAGTGATGCCGCGCACCAGGGCGTGCTCGATGCGCTTGCCGACCGGCCAGGTGCGCCAGGCGAGATCCTGGATCTGTTCCTTGGCCTGGCCCTTGACCGTCTGAGCGAACTCGACCAGGACGTCGCCCGCATTTTCGCCATTGGCCGGCTTGCGGTTGAGCACCACATCCTCAACCTTCTCGCGCAAGGCGGGCGCAAGGTCATCATAGACGCCGAGTTGACCGGCATTGACGATGCCCATGGTGAGGCCGGCCTTGATGGCGTGATAAAGAAATACCGTGTGAATCGCCTCGCGCACCGCGTCGTTGCCGCGGAACGAGAACGAAACGTTGGAGATGCCGCCGGAGACAGATGCCAACGGCAGGTTGTGCTTGATCCAGCGCGTCGCTTCGATGAAATCGACGGCGTAATTGTCGTGTTCGGCAATGCCGGTAGCGATGGCGAACACGTTGGGATCGAAAATGATGTCTTCGGCCGGGAAGCCGTCGCCGACCAGCAGGTCATAGGCGCGCTGACAGATCTTGATCTTGCGTTGGTAAGTGTCCGCCTGGCCTCGCTCGTCGAAGGCCATGACGATGATGGCGGCGCCATAGCGACGCGCCAGCCGGGCTTGCTCAAGAAACCTGGCTTCGCCTTCCTTCATCGAGATCGAATTGACGATGCCCTTGCCCTGGATGCACTTCAGGCCCGCCTCGATTACCTGCCATTTGGAGGAGTCGATCATCAGCGGCACCTTGGCGATGTCCGGCTCGGTGGCGATCAGGTTGAGGAAGCGCGTCATCGCTGACTGCGAATCGAGCATCGCTTCATCCAT
>PMIF01000285.1 GCA_003157035.1 Rhodocyclaceae bacterium | reverse complement strand
GCCGCTGCGCATCCAGAAGGCGCTGTTCCCCGAGGGGCCGAAACTTTGCCACGCCATCGTCCTGCATCCGCCGGCCGGCATCTGCGGTGGCGACCATTTGCACATCGACGTCGAGGTCGGCGCCAACGCGCAGGCGCTACTCACCACGCCCGGCGCCGGCAAGTGGTATCGGTCCGCGAGTGCCATGGCGGAACAAACCGTGAATCTGCAAGTCGGTCCGGGTGGCACGCTGGAATGGCTGCCGCAGGAGAGCATCATCTTCGCTGGCGCGATGGCAGCGATGCGCACCACGGTGGAACTCGCTGAAGGCGCGCGTTACCTCGGCGTCGAAACGCTCTGCCTCGGTCGCCGCGCCAGTGGCGAGACGTTTTCGCATGGGCAGCTGCAGCTCGCCACCGACATCCGCATCGATGATGTGCCGCTCTGGCGCGAGCGCGGATGCATCGACGGTGGCTCGGCGCTACTCGACTCGCCCATCGGCCTCGCCGGCTTCAGCGTCTGCTCGACAATCATCGCGGCGGGCAGCAATATCGACCCTGAAGCGCTGGCCGCCTGCCGGCAAGCGACACCCACCGAGTCGGGCGCGCAATATGGCGTCACTGCGATGCCCAATCTGTTCGTCGGCCGCTACCTCGGCCATTCAGCCGAAGCGGCGCGCGCCTGGTTGGTCGAACTCTGGCGCGCGCTGCGCCCCGCACATATTGGTCGCGACATGGTCGTGCCGCGCATCTGGAACACATGAGACAGAACTGAGGAAATCGTATGGAACTTACTCCCCGCGAAAAAGACAAGCTGTTGATCTTCACCGCCGCGCTGGTCGCCGAACGCCGCCGCGCCCGTGGCCTCAAGCTCAACTACCCGGAGGCGGTGGCTTTCATCACCGCCGGCATCCTCGAAGGCGTGCGCGACGGCCAGACTGTCGCCGAGCTGATGAGCTATGGCGCGACGCTGTTGAAGCGCGACGAGGTGATGGACGGCGTGCCGGAGATGATCCCCGAGATCCAGGTGGAGGGCACTTTCCCAGACGGCACCAAGCTCGTCACCGTGCATAACCCCATCGTCTAGAACCCATGCCCCTGACCCAGCAGAGTTTTCTCAGCCTTGGTCCCGACGGCTTCCATCGCATCGCCTATACCGACTGGGGCGATGTGCGCAACCCACACGTCGTTGTCTGCGTCCATGGTCTGTCGCGGAATAGTCGTGACTTCGACCGTCTCGCCGCCGCTCTGGAGACCGACCACCGAGTCGTTTGCATGGATGTGGTCGGCCGCGGCGACAGCGACTGGCTTGAGGACAAGTCCGGCTACAGCTTCTCGACCTATCTCGGCGATGCGGCAGCGTTGATCGCCCGCGTCACCACGCCCATCTCCGGCGGCTTGCTGGAAAGCCTGCAAGCACGCCTGCGCGGCGCCCGACCATCGGCAAAACTCGACTGGATCGGCACCTCGATGGGCGGACTGATCGGCATGCTGCTCGCCGCCAAGCCCGGCTCGCCGATACGTCGCCTGGTGCTGAACGACGTTGGTCCCTTCGTGCCTTGGAACGCGCTGATCCGCCTCAAGGGTCACGTCGGCGGCGAGACGCAGTTTGCCGACTTCGCGGCAGTGGAAGGCTATGTCCGCAATGCCTGCCGCAGCTTTGGCGAGCTCGACGAGCCGTTCTGGCAGCACCTGGCGCGCCACGCCGCGTTGCAGGAGGCGGACGGCAGCTACCGCCTGCGCTACGACCCAGCCATCAGCCGCGGCCTGCCCGTCCATCTCGATCCCGAGTTGCCGCTGGGACCGGAATTCCTGCGCGGCATCGACCTTTGGTCAAGCTGGGCAGCCGTACGCTGCCCGGTGCTGGTGCTACGCGGCGCCGAGTCTGAAGTGCTGCCACGCCAGATCGTCGATGAAATGCAGCGGCGCAAGCCGAACCTGCAGATCGTCGAGTTTGCCGGCGTCGGTCATGTGCCGGCGCTGGCCTCGGTCGATCAGATCGACGTCGTGCGCAAATTTCTCAACGCGCCCGACAGCGCGGATGAACTGTGATAAACGACAAGGAGGCAGGCCATGATTCCCGGTGAACTGCGCCCCATGGAGGGCGAGATCGAACTCAACGCCGGCCGCCGCACGGTGACGCTGGTCGTCGCCAACACCGGCGACCGGCCGATTCAAGTCGGCTCGCACTACCACTTCTTCGAGACCAACGATGCGCTTGGCTTCGACCGCACGAAGGCTTACGGCATGCGTCTCAACATCGCCGCCGGCACCGCCGTGCGCTTCGAGCCGGGCCAGACCCGCACCATCGAACTGGTCGACTACGCCGGCGCCCGCAAGGTGTACGGCTTTCAAGCTAAGGTCATGGGAGTGCTGAAATGAAGATCTCCAGACAAGCCTATGCGGAAATGTTCGGCCCGACGACCGGGGATCGCCTGCGCCTCGCCGACACCGAACTCTGGATCGAGGTCGAGGAGGACTACACGATCTACGGCGAGGAGGTGAAGTTCGGCGGCGGCAAGGTGATCCGCGATGGCATGGGCCAGGGTCAGAAGCTGGCGAAGGATGTTGCCGACACGGTGATCACCAACGCCCTGATCGTCGATGCCGTCGCCGGCATCGTCAAGGCCGACATCGGCCTGAAGAACGGCCGCATCNNGCCGGCGAAGGCATGATCGTCACCGCCGGCGGCATCGATAGCCACATCCATTTCATCTGTCCGCAGCAGATCGACGAGGCGCTGATGTCCGGCGTCACCACCATGCTCGGCGGCGGCACCGGCCCGGCCACCGGCACGTTCGCAACGACCTGCACGCCGGGGCCATGGCACATCCATTCCATGCTCGCGGCGGCCGANNTCGAGGCCGGCGCCATGGGCTTGAAGCTCCATGAAGACTGGGGCACCACGCCAGCAGCGATCGACAACTGTCTGACCGTCGCCGACAAGATGGACGTGCAAGTCGCCATCCACTCCGACACGCTTAACGAATCCGGCTTCGTCGAAGCGACGCTGGCGGCGTTCAAGGACCGCACCATCCACACCTTCCACACCGAGGGTGCGGGAGGCGGCCACGCGCCGGACATCATCCGCGCGGCCGGCTTGCCCAACGTGCTGCCCTCCTCGACCAACCCGACGATGCCCTACACGGTGAACACCATCGACGAGCATCTCGACATGCTGATGGTCTGCCACCATCTGGATTCCGCCATTGCCGAGGACATCGCCTTCGCCGAGTCGCGCATCCGCCGCGAGACCATCGCCGCCGAGGACATCCTGCACGACCTGGGCGCGTTCTCGATGATGAGCTCGGATTCGCAGGCCATGGGCCGCGTCGGCGAGGTGATCATCCGCACCTGGCAGACCGCGCACAAGATGAAGATGCAGCGCGGTGCGCTGAAGGAAGACACGGCGAAGAACGACAACCAGCGCATCAAACGCTACATCGCCAAGTACACCATCAACCCGGCGCTCACCCACGGCATCGGTCATGTCGTCGGCTCGATCGAAGTCGGCAAGCTTGCCGACCTGGTGCTGTGGAAGCCAGCGTTCTTCGGCGTCAAGCCGAGCCTGATCCTCAAGGGCGGCATGATCGCCGCCGCCGCCATGGGCGACCCGAACGCCTCGATCCCGACGCCGCAACCGGTGCATTATCGGCCGATGTTCGGCAGCTTCGCCGGTGGCCTCAAGACCTCGCTGACCTTCGTTTCGCAAGCGGCGCTCGACAACCCGGCCGTGCACTCGCTCGGCCTTGCCAAGCCGCTGGAGGCCGTAAAGAACTGCCGCAAGCTGCGCAAGAAAGATATGGTGCATAACGGCGCGACGCCGAACATCGAGGTCGACAGCGAGACCTATGCCGTGCGCGCCGACGGCGAACTGCTGGTCTGCGAGCCGGCTAAGGTGCTGCCGATGGCACAACGCTACTTCCTGTTCTAG
>PMIF01000129.1:32052-32420 GCA_003157035.1 Rhodocyclaceae bacterium | reverse complement strand
CCACCGGACGACGATCCACCCGAAGATGACCAGAAACCACCGCCAGACGAAGGGGATCCTCTCGACCAGCCCCGCCCCGCCCCGGCCATCAGACCGACGACCAGCGTGATTGCCGCAGCCGCAGCCACGGCAAGCCAGGAGGCGAAGATCGTCCAGGCAAACCAGCCGGCCACAAGCGCTGCCACAGCGATGCCACCGAGGCCAAGCAGAGCGCGCAGGAAACCGGCGAGCAGGATAGAACCCACAAGAAAGACGAAATGGCTGTCCGCGGGCCCGCTGCCGGCCGACCCCGCCCCCGGCTTCGGCGGCGGCAGCGGCTCACCGGCAACAATGCCGGCAAGTGCCTGTACTGCCTGATCCAGCCCGCC
>PMIF01000129.1:11581-32033 GCA_003157035.1 Rhodocyclaceae bacterium | reverse complement strand
ATGCCGAACTGCTCGATCGATTCCGGCTGGGTCGAGGGCAGTATCAGGACGGCAAGCTGAGTACCCTTCTCTTTCTCGACCGCAGCCAACTCTTCTTCGAGTCGCGTTCGCTGATCGGCGCTCAAGGTGGCCGTCAGATCGGTGACGCGGGCGGCCAGGGGCGGTAGCGCGACCAAGCCGGCATCATTGGCCAGCACGGAACCGGCGATCAAGCACAGCGCTACCAGCAGTCTCAACATCGCCGGCTACTTCCCGGCCGGGGCATCNNCACCGCCTTGATATAGCGGTTGCGCGCCACAGCGATGCGATTCTCGGTACCTTCCAGCTGCGCCTGCAGTTCACGGAAGTTCGCGTCGGCCTTCAACTGCGGATAATTTTCCGAAACCACCAGCAGTCGCGCCAGGGCACCGGAGAGTTCTCCCTGCGCCTTCTGGAACTTGGCAAATGCCGCTTCGTCATTGACGAGCTCCGGGGTCGCCTTCATGCCGGCGACGCTGGCCCGCGCCTCGGTCACCTTGGTCAGCACTTCCTTTTCGTGTGCGGCGTAGCCCTGAACAACCGACACCAAGTTGGGAATCAAGTCGGCCCGACGCTTATACTGGTTCAGGACTTCGGACCAGGCTGCATTCACCGCTTCATCGTTGATCTGGATCTGGTTGTAGCCACATCCGGCAAGCAGGGTCGATAGGACCAAGAAGAGTGCAACTAGGCGAACACGCATGGATTTCTCCCGTCAGGAAAGGTCGCCGGCCAGTACGCCGGCAGATTTGTTTGCCAGTATGCCACCGCCGCTGTTGAATTGCCTATCGCTAGCACAATCTGCCCACAGCACAAGCAATAGTCACACTCACATTGATCTCGAAAAGGCATTGCCAGGCTATGCCCCATTGCATATATTTCCAGCATGCTGTTCCAGAACTTAACAAGAGTCGCGGCATTTGAGCGCGTCCACATGCGGTACGTCCGATCCAGGGAGGATTGGTCGATCGTCATTGCCATCGGCGAAGCGGCGGAACGTCGTCAACCGATAGGCTACAAGCAGTTGAGCCTGCTGGACGTCGCCAGTCCTTCAACGCTGACGCGCAAGCTGAAGCAGCTGATCGGAAGTAACATCATTCGACGCGTGATCCAAGCCGACGATGGCCGCATGGTTGCCTACACCCTGACAAAGACCACGACAGAGGGCTTCCGTCGTTACGAGCGCTTGCTGCGCTCGCTGCGCTGGAAGCGCGAAAACGATGACTAGTGCTGGGGAGATGAACCATGGCTGTCGAGGTCGACTTACTCAATTCACCTGACGAAATTCGGGACCATCTACTGTCGGACCTGCGCAGCGGCAGCAGCAGAAGCAGCAGCAGCAGCGTCAAGAGCATCAGCCTGTTTTGTACCGCTGAGCACGACAGTCACGTCCTGTGCCTGATTGACGTCGTCGACTTGTCCGCCAGCGCAGCGGCGGTGGCCCTCAACGGTCAACCTTTCGGCTTCAATTCGGTGGTAATCACCATGCCGGTGGCGCAAGGATTCGCCTGCCGGCATAGGCACCCAAGCGGCGCTGTTCCCGCGCACTGCACCTGCACGCCTATCCACCCAACAGAGGCGAGCCGTTTCCCGCTCGATTAGTGCCGATCGCCCATTGCCCGGCGCATGAAGCAGAGGTCCTCCCACGCCTTGGCCTTTTCGGCAAGATTGCGCAGCAGGTAGGCGGGATGGTAGGTAACGACCACCGGAGTGCCCTGGTAGTCGAACAACCGCCCACGTGCCGCGGATATTCTGACTTCGGCCTGTAACAGCGTTTGCGCCGCCGGGCGACCGAGCGCGACAATCACTTTCGGCTGAATCAGTTCGATTTGCCGTTGGAGAAATGGCCAGCATGCCGCGGTTTCATTGGCCTCGGGAGTACGGTTGTTCGGCGGCCTGCACTTGACTGCATTGGCAATGTAGACGTTGTCGCCTCGCCGCAAGTCTATCGCCGCCAACATCGCATCCAGAAGTTTCCCCGCTTGGCCGACAAATGGCTCGCCGCGCTCATCTTCTTCCGCGCCAGGGCCCTCGCCAACGAAAAGCCAGTCAGCGCTGGTATCGCCAACGCCTGGCACAGCCTGCTTCCTGGCCTGACAGAGATCGCACGCCTGGCAATTGCCAATCTCGTCAAGCAACGCCGGCCAGTCCATCAGACCGATGGTGTGCGCCCGCGCGGCATCGTGTGCCGGTGCCGGCAAGGCCGGCGTTTCCGCCTGTGGCGCCGCCCGCAGGCGCCAGGTCGGGCCCAGACCAAGGTCACGCGCCACCTGATCTCGACGACTCATAGCGTTCTCGCCATGACCAGCGCGTCCTCGCGGCCGCTTGCGGCCGGATAGTAGCCGCGCCGCCGGCCGATTTGACAAAATTCGAACCGTTGGTAAAGCCCGCGCCCGGACGGGTTGCCTGGGCGAACTTCGAGCAGCATGCGCTTGGCACCAAACTGGCGTGCCCGATCCAAGAGATAGTCCAGCAGTTCGCTGCCGAATCCCTGCCGCTGCATTTCCGGCACGACGCTTATGTTCAACAATTCTGCTTCCTCGAAACCCATCATCATCACCGCATAGGCGACCACCATCTGGCCAAGGCAGCCTACCCAGGCGCTATGCCCTGCCTGCAGCGAATCGGCAAAGTTACCTCTGCTCCATGGGAAAGCGTAAGTCCTGAGTTCTGCGGCGTAGACCGCCTCGACATCGAATTCGCGCATTGGCCGAATCAGCAAACCTGTCGCCACCATAGCCACCGGCTAGCGCACTCCACCGCGAGCCACTCGCTCTGCGGTAGTCAACGCAACCCGGTTACGAACGTACGTGGGAATCGCATCGCCCGCCGACAATCGACTTGCGTTCGACCAGCGCGCTGCTGCCAACCGGGCAACGGCGACAGCGGTCGGCAACAAGCTCGGTCGCGTGCGTTCAAATCTTGGCAGATCGCTGGGATAGACGGCGAAAGCATCGCCGCAGCCAACCCAACCGTCACCCAGTGGTACCGGCGCCATTGCAGGCGCCACCACCGTCGGGGGGATCACCTCGATACCATCCAAGTAGGCAGCGACATAGACTTCATGCATGCGCGCGTCGAGACAGGCATAGACCTTGGACTCTCCGGAGGCTTCAGCCAGGGCCTCCAGGCTCGATATCCCGATCACCGGCAAGTCAAGACCGAAGGCCAGTCCCTGAACGCAGCCGGCAGCGAGGCGCAGCCCGGTAAAGGCACCGGGGCCGCGACCGAAAGCCAGACCATCGAGATCGGTCAGCGCCACTCCGGCATCCGCCATCAGAGCACGAGCCGTTGGCAACAACCACTCGGAGCCACCCGTGGTCGAATCCAAGTCCCTTTCTTGTACCTGGCCATCGAGCCAAAGGGCAACCGAAAGACGGCGAGTGGCGGTTTCAAGAGCTAGCAGGCGCATCCGGCCATTCTACCGAAGCGCCGCCGAGGTGCCGAATCGGCAATCGCTACGGCGGTGGTGCCAGCGGTGGCGGTGGCGGTGGCAACGGTGGCGGGCGCCGATACAGGCCGACACCGGCATCCTGAATATCGCGTCGAAGTTGCCGCCTCTCTTCCGGCGATAACCGGCCCCGGCGCGCATAGTCGTAGCGGCGGAATTCCGCCGCTTGTGCCGGCACGTCAGGTCCCGCCTGCCGCTCTGCGGCAGCCGCCGATTCTGCGAAGCGATGGCGATGCTCGACCCGCCAGCCCGGTTGCGCCAGGGCGGGCACGGCGAGAAACGCCAAAGTCGCCACGCACAACCGAGTTAAGATCGTCATCGTTCGTTCCGCTACGAGTACTTCGATCGCATCCGCATTTGCTGGCAACCCAGCCCGCTTCCTCATGGCCGCATCGCCTGCAGCATCGACATGTTAGCCTGAACCTGTAAGCCCCATGTAATCATCGGCGAAGGCTTTGTAATGGTTTGTAAGCCACTTCCCCGATACCACATTCTCCAGCTAGGATTCGCCCTCGCGAGGTCACCATGAATGAACACAAGCCCAAGATCCTGATTGTCGACGATGATCTCAGATTGCGCCAGCTGCTCGATCGCTATTTGGCGGAGCAAGGTTTTGCCGCCCGCGCCGTGGACGGCGGCGCTGCCATGGACAAGGCGCTCTCCCGCGAACTCTACGACTTGATCGTGCTCGACCTGATGATGCCCGGCGAGGACGGCCTGGCGATTTGTCGCCGACTGCGCGCCGAGCAAAACGACATCGCGATCATCATGCTGACCGCCAAAGGTGACGAAGTCGACCGCATCGTCGGTCTCGAACTGGGCGCCGACGACTACCTGCCGAAGCCGTTCAACCCGCGCGAGCTGGTGGCGAGAATTCACGCTGTCTTGCGCCGCCGGACAGCACCGCCCCCTCCAGGGGCTCCGACCGAGCATGACGCTTCGGTTGCTTTCGGCAGCGTCGTGCTCGACCTGGGAACCCGGACCTTGAGCCGCGACGACAAGACGACGACCCTCACCACAGGCGAATTTGCCTTGCTCAAAGTGCTCGTCGAGCATGCCCGCAAGCCGCTGTCGCGCGACAAACTGATGGAGTTGGCACGCGGGCGCGAATACGACGTCTACGACCGGTCGATCGACGTCCAGATATCGCGCTTGCGCAAGCTGGTCGAAGACGATCCAGCCAAGCCCCGCTACCTGCAGACCGTGTGGGGCTTCGGCTACGTCTTCGTTCCAGACGGCGTCAAGCACGAATAGCAGCTATGCGTTTGGCTCCCGCCAGCCTGCTCTGGCGCACCTTCCTGTTGATTGCCGTGCTGATGCTGATGTCAGTGCTGGCGTGGTTCTCCATCTTCACGGTTTATGAACGCGAGCCGCGGGCACGACAACTGGCGCAAACCGTGGTCAGTGTCGTCAACCTGACGCGCACCGCCTTGATCAACGCCCGCGAGGATGCCCGGGTCGAACTGCTGCGCGAGCTCTCGGATCGCGAGGGAATTCACATCTATCCCGCGGAGACGACCGACAGGATCGAGCCGCTGCCCGATCGGGAGTTCTTGCGCCGCGTGCAGGAACTGGTACGGCACCAGATCGGTGCCGACACCCGCATGACGCTCGAGCGGCAAGGCGAACGGGCGCTGTTCGTCAGTTTCAGCATCGAGGGCGACGAAGGTGAAGGCAGCGACGAATACTGGTTGGCCCTGCCGCCGGAGCGTCTGGAACGCCATTTTCCGCTGCAATGGCTCGGCTGGGGTTCGGCCGTGCTGGTGCTGGCGCTTGCCGGGGCCTGGTCGGTAGTCTTCCTGGTCACACGCCCGCTGAAGGCTCTGGAAAATGCTGCCGCGGAAATCGGCCGCGGCCGACGGCCGGCACCAGTCGCCGAATCGGGCCCGAGCGAGATCCGCAACCTGGCACGGAACTTCAACCAGATGAATGCGGATCTTGGCCGGCTCGACGAAGACCGTGCCTTGATTCTGGCGGGAATCTCGCATGACCTGCGCACGCCGCTGGCACGTCTGCGCATGGGCATCGAGATGGTTCCGGGCGACGAAACGACCCGGGATGGCATGGTCGCCGACGTTGAGGAAATGGACCGGACGATCGGCCAGTTCCTCGACTTTGCCCGTGCCGGACAGACCGAAGGCAATGACAACGAGCTGCAAGCGACAGACATCACCTCGTTGCTGATCGACCTGACAAGCCAATATCGGCGCCGAAGTGTGAACATCAATGCCGAAATTGCCCTGCTACCACCATGCCGCGTGCGACCACAGGCGCTACGGCGCGCGGTAGGCAACTTGATCGACAATGCGCTGCGCTACGCTGGCAACACGCTGGCCATCGACCTGACGCTGAAGGTTCGCGGAGCGGAAATGCTCATCGAAGTCGCCGACCATGGTCCGGGCATCCCGGAAGGCGAAATCGAGCGCCTCAAGCTACCGTTTACCCGACTGGAAACCGCACGCAGCAACGCCTTGGGAGCTGGTCTGGGACTGGCGATCGTCGACCGTTTCGCCCGCAACTTCGGCGGACGGCTGGAACTGTCGGCCCGTGAGGGCGGCGGCCTGGTCGCCAGCATCTTCTTGCCGCTCGGGTACACTTGACGCCATGACAACCGCCAATACCGCTTACGACCTGATGGGTGGCGAAGCGACGGTACACGCTATCGTCGATCGCTTCTACCAATTGATGGACAGCCTGCCGGAGACCTACGGGATCCGCAAGATGCATGCTGCAGACTTGTCCGGCTCGGCAGACAAGCTGTTCATGTTTCTTTCCGGCTGGTTTGGCGGTCCCCAGCTGTACGCCGAGAAGTTCGGCCACCCGCAACTACGGGCGCGCCACTTGCCTTTCCCGATCGGCGGCGGTGAGCGCGATCAATGGATGCTGTGCATGCGCACGGCACTGAGCGAGAACATCGCCGATGTCGCGCTGCGCGACTCCCTGGTCAAAGCAATCGGCGAGCTCGCCGACTTCATGCGTAATCGGCCACAATAATTTAGAGCCCTGCTTCCGCACGCTGCCGGCGCAGCCGCCGCGCCTGCCGGTGTCTGGCCATCAGTCTGGCGTCACCAATCACCTGCCCGACGGTCTCGCCGATCACGCGGACGACGCCCAGTAGCGGCAATACCAGCATCAAGCCACTGATGCCGGCGACTGTGCCGCCGACAAAGATCATCAGCACCGTGACCGATGGATGCATCTTCAGACTGTTGCCAATCGTTGCCGGCATGAAGACAAAATCGTCGAGCAAGCGGACCAAGACGAACAACGCGGCCGCGGCATAGGCCATCAGCGGCTGTCCGGGAAAGTCGGTTGCGGCAACGAGAACAACCAGGATTCCGCCGGCGATGGAACCGACATACGGGATCCAGGCGAGGACGGCGCAGGCCGCACCGAGGCCGAGCGCNNTTGAGCAGAAATAGCGTCTTCTCGAAAAAGGCGTTGGGCACTGCGCGGCCAAGAAAGCGCTGGAAGCGCCGGCCATCGCGCAAGAAGAAGAAAGCCAGGAAGGGCACCAACAGGAGCAGCGGCATCCAGGCCGCGACCAGGCGGATCGCTGGTTCAAGACGCAGCGCCAGGCCGAGGTCCACGCCGGCGAGTCGCTGGGCCACCGAATCCGCCAGATGGGCGTTGGCGAATACCGTGAAGCTCGCCTCCAAGTCGCGCAGCGTGACAGCCAGCAATTGCATGCCGCCTTGCAGGTAACGCTCGGCGGAGGCATGCCAGTCGAGTGCGTCGGCGGCGATCTTCGGTGCCACCAGCATCACAGCGACTGCAGAGGTGGTCAGAAAACCGGCCGTCACCAACGCTGCGGCCGAATCGCTGCTGACGCCACGGAAAACCAGGATCCGGGTCAGCGGGTAGAGCAGGTAATAAAGTATCAGTGCGAGCAAGAGCGGCACCACCAGCCAAAGCATCTGCTGCATCACCGACAGCAAGGCCAGGGTGACGGCGATGACCGCCGTCCAAACCCAGGGCCCCGAAGCGGATTCCGAGCCGTTCACAGGTGGTGAAGGGCACCGGCCACAGAGGCCAGGTCGCGCAAGCGACGGCCGATGTGGCGTGCCAGCTGCCGGGTGATTTTCGAGGCGATGCGGCCATGCGTATCGAGGAGCGCCATGAAGTCCTCGCGGAACAGCACCGCCAGGCGGCAATCGCTGAGCGCCCGCGCCTGCGCCATGCGCGGTGCCTTGTCGAGCAGCGCCAGCTCACCAAAGAAGGTTCCGCTGGTCAGGCGCGCAATCTCGCAAGGCTGAGCACCGTCGTTGCGCAGGATTGCCACTGCCCCGGCGAGCACAATGTAGATGGCCTGCCCTTCCTCATCTTGGTCGAATATAACTTCGTCCGCCAGATAGTCGCGTTCGTGGATCAAGCCATGCACCACGGCGAGTTCCGGCGGCGTCAACTCGACGAACAGCGACAGCGAGCGCAGACGCTCCAGATGAGAAGGTACCTTGCGTGGCGGAAACAGGCCCATGGTCTTGTTCGTCCCGGTTGGCCAGGATTCTAGCCGATCAGCGGCCAGCGACCGATGATCGTGTAACGCGATCCGTTCTGCGACTGCTCAGAACGGACAAGGACGAAGTCTCGGACCGACCAGTTGACAGCAGCTCTGTTCGCCAATGATTGCCGGCAGTCGGCATTGCGCAGCAAGGTCACATGCGCCGAGAGCGGTCGCGCAGCGAGCTCAAACGAATGCCGACGAAGACTGTCACTCAAGCGGTTCGCCAAGGCAGTCAACTCCGGCGAATCGGCGCCGGCCCAGACAATTTGGTTGTGCCGCCAGTAGCCGATGCGATCGAGGGTGAAATCAAAAGGTCTGGCATCGACATCGGCGGCGGCGGCCACAGCCTCTGCCTGGCGCTCCAGCGACGTCGTGCCGAGAAAGGCAAGCGTCAAGTGCAGTGTCTCCGGGCGCATCAGCCGACCGCGGCAAGTCTCCCGGATCTCGTGCGTCAGATCAATCAGACATGCGACGACGTCCGCCGATGGCCAGATGGCAAAGAACAGCCGCGCCGACTCAGCTGCGCCGGACAAGCGCTACCGCCTGGGCTGCAATACCTTCGCGCCGCCCCTCGAAGCCCAGATTCTCGGTGGTCTTGCCCTTGACGTTGATGGCTGTCACTACGACATCGAGGTCTGCAGCGATGTTCGCCGCCATCGCCGCAGCGTACGGCGCGATGCGCGGTGCCTGGGCGACGATCACGGCGTCGATGTTGACAATGCTCCAGCCGGCCTGGCGAACGCAGTCCATCGCGCCACGCAACAGCATGCGGCTGTCGGCGCCGCGCCAACGCTCATCGCTGTCGGGAAACATGCGGCCGATGTCGCCCAGGCCGGCCGCACCGAGAACAGCGTCGGTGATGGCATGCAGCAGCACGTCGGCGTCCGAGTGTCCGAGCAAGCCTTTTTCATGGGCAATCTCGACACCGCCGAGTATCAGCTTGCGTCCCGCCACCAGGGCGTGCACATCGTAGCCCTGGCCTATGCGCATTTCCGGTTCCATGGTCATCCTGTCGCGAAGAATCAGTTCCGCCAACGCAATGTCCGGCGGCAAGGTTATCTTGAGATTTGCCGCCTCACCAACGATCATTCGCGGCTGCAGGCCGAGCGCCTCGATTGCACTCGCCTCGTCGGTGACCGAGGTCGTCGCCTGTAGCGCCTGCAGCAGCAATCCGCGCCGGAACATCTGTGGCGTTTGCGCTTGCCAGAGTCGCTGCCGCGGAACCGTCGCTGCAATGCGCTGGTTCACCTCGCGTTTGAGCGTGTCGGCCACCGGCAGGGCGAGGATGCCACCGACAGGGTCCGCACCGATTTCGCCGATCAGCGCTTGCACCTGCTCGGACCTGACGCAGGCGCGCGCGGCATCGTGCACCAGCACCCAGGTATCGTCGCCTTCATCCGCCATTGCCAGAAGACCATTGGCGACACTCTCGGCACGCGTTTGGCCGCCACAACGGAGCACGCGCAGCTTGCCGGCAAAGGCGGAAAAATCAAACTCGGACCAATACTCGTCGGTCTGCGCCAGCACAACATAGATCCGCGCAATGTCAGCGACGGCCGCCAGCGCCGCCAGGGTATGCCAGATCAGCGGCCGGCCAAGCACGGACAGGTACTGCTTGGGCACTGCGCTGGCCATGCGTGAACCGCCGCCGGCAGCGGGAACGAGAGCAACATGGGTCATGGGCAGATTCTATACAATGGCCGCATGAATCCGTTCGAAGTTGCCGTTTACGCCAACGTCCAGGCCTTCGCCACCAGTCTGGCCATCGGTCTCCTGATCGGCCTGGAACGCGAACGCCATGAGGACGCTCATGCCGGCGTGCGTACCTTCGCCCTGGTCGGCATGCTCGGTTGCCTGTGCGCGCTGCTGGCAGAACGCACCGACAGCGGCTGGATCATCGGTGTCGGCCTGCTGGCTCTGGCGGCGATGATGATCACCGCAGTAATCACCGATCCGCCGAGCGACGGTGACCCGGGTACGACTTCGATCGTCGCCCTGCTCGCCTGCTTCGGCCTCGGCGCCGCCGTCTGGTTCGGCTACGCCACGGTCGCCGTGATGGCCGCCATCGCGACAACGGCGCTGCTCTATTTCAAGACCCAGCTCCATGGCATCACTCGCGCACTGACCCACAAGGACTTGATTTCCATACTCCAGTTCGCAGTCCTGTCGTTCGTCATCCTGCCCATCCTGCCGGACCATGACTATGGCCCGTTCGACACCTTCAACCCGCACCAGATTTGGTGGATGGTAGTGCTGATCTCGGGCGTCTCCCTGGCCGGCTATGCGGCATTGCGCGTCGCCGGCAGCCGCCTCGGCGCACCCATGATCGGCTTCTTTGGCGGCATGGTGTCCTCCACGGTCACGACCATGGTCTTCGCTCGCCACGCCCGGGCACAGGCCGACTTCCTGCGTATGGCGACCGTGGTCATCCTGATCGCCAATCTGGTCGTGTTGCTGCGCTTGACGGTGGTCACCCTGGTAGTCGCACCGGCTCTGCTGGTACCGTTGGCCACCGTCCTCGGCATGGGCTTGCTGTTCGGCCTCGCCGGCCTCCTGGTGGTCTGGCGGCGAATGGGCGCTGCCAGTGAACCGCCCATGCCCGAAGTCACCAACCCGACCGAACTCAAGGCAGCCCTGACCTTCGGCTTGCTCTATGCAGCAATCCTCTTTCTCGCCGCCTGGCTGCAGGATGTCGCCGGCAGCAAAGGCCTGTACGCGATCGCGCTAACCTCCGGCCTGACCGACGTCGACGCCATCACCTTGTCCAGCCTGCACCTTTTCAACCTCGACAAGCTGGCGGCGGGCGATACTGTCACCTCCATCGCCTTGGCGGTATTCGCCAATTTGCTCTTCAAGTCCGGGCTGGTCATCTCGATCGGTGGCAAGGCCTTGGCGCGCCGAACTCTTCCCGGACTAGGCGCCATCGCCGTTGGACTTGGCCTGGGTATCGCCATCGTCATTGCTTGAAACACGTCGGGCTGTGTACCATAACTAAAGTGGGAGGTGTGCCATGCCTGCGGTTTCCGCGCGCCCCGCTGCTGTCGCGGGAAGCTTCTATCCGGGCGACTCGCCGGAGCTTCTGCGTTGCGTCGACGACATGCTGCTCGCGGGCGATGGAGGTGGGCGGCGGCCGAAAGCCCTGATCGTGCCGCACGCCGGCTATATCTACTCCGGGCCGACCGCGGCCAGCGCCTTTGCGACATTAGGGCCCTTCGCGAGCGAAATCCGGCGCGTTGTCCTGTTCGGCCCCGCGCATCGGGTAGCCATCAACGGTCTGGCTGCACCGACTGTCAGTGCCTTTGTTACCCCCTTGGGGTCCGTACCGGTAGATCAGGCGGCGCTAATGACTGTCTGCCGATTACCGCAGGTGCAATGGAACGACAGCGCCCATGCCCATGAGCATTCGCTGGAAGTGCAGTTGCCGTTTCTCCAGCGCCTGCTCGGCGAGTTCGCCATCGCCCCATTTGTCGTCGGCGACACCAATGCCACAGCCGTTGCCGAAGTGATGAATGCGCTCTGGGGAGGCGACGAAACCTTGGTCGTGGTCAGCTCCGATCTCTCCCATTACCTGCCCTACGCCGATGCCCAACGCATCGACCGCGCCAGCGTCGAAGCAATCCGACGCCTGGAACCGCTCCGCCACTTTGATCAGGCCTGCGGAGCCCTGCCAATCAATGGGCTCGTCGAAACCGCGCGCCAACGCGGCCTTACCGCTGAATTGCTCGACTTGTGCAATTCCGGCGACACCGCGGGCGATAAGGCCCGGGTAGTCGGCTATGCCGCTCTTGCCTTCTACGAGTCATGAGCGACGCTCTCGGCGACGCCCTGCTGACCCGTGCCCGCAACGCCATCGCCGCTGCACTCGGCCAGCCTGCAGTTCGTGAGCCTGATCACCCGGCGTTGCAGGAACCCGGCGCGGTATTCGTCACGCTGACCCAAAAGGGCGAACTGCGTGGTTGTATCGGATCACTGCAAGCGCGGCAGCCGCTCGCCGCCGATGTCCGCGCCAACGCCCAGGCCGCTGCTTTTCGCGACCCACGTTTCCCGCCGCTGAGCGCCGCCGAACTGGCCGTTACGCGGGTCGAGGTTTCGTTGCTGACAACACCGGAGCCGATCACGTTCACCGACCAGGATGACGCCATCCGTAGCCTGTGCCCCGGCGTCGACGGCGTCATTCTGGAGTATCAGGGCCATCGTGGTACGTTTCTGCCGCAGGTGTGGGACAGCCTGCCCGAGCGGCATCTGTTCTTCGCCCAGCTCAAGCGCAAGGCCGGCCTGGCGAGCGATTTCTGGTCGCCGGCGATCAAGCTCTATCGCTATCGAGTACAAAAATGGCAAGAGCCGGCAACACCGAGCTGAGTGGACGAGCGGGCCGCTGGTGGCACGCTGAAGGTGACGGCCGCGTCCGTTGCGACCTCTGTCCGCGCGATTGCCTGCTCGCCGATGGCCAGCGCGGGGCCTGCTTCGTTCGCGCCAACCGTGGCGGCGAGATGTTGCTCACCACCTACGGGCGCAGTTCCGGCTTCTGCATCGACCCAATCGAGAAGAAGCCGCTCAACCACTTCTACCCGGGTTCCAGCATCCTCTCCTTCGGCACCGCCGGCTGCAACCTGGCTTGCAAGTTCTGCCAGAACTGGGATATTTCCAAGTCGAAGGAGATGGACACGCTCATGGATGAAGCGTCGCCAAACGCCATTGCGGCGGCGGCGCAGAAATACGGCGCGCGTAGCGTCGCCTTCACCTACAACGATCCGGTGATATTCGCCGAATACGCCATGGACACGGCCGACGCTTGTCACGCGCTCGGCCTGCAGGCGGTCGCCGTCACGGCCGGCTACATGCATCTGCCGGCGGCCAAGGAATTCTTCGCCCGCATGGACGCCGCGAACGTCGATTTGAAGTCGTTCAGCGACGATTTCTACTTCAAGTTCTGTGCCGGGCACCTGCAACCCGTCCTCGATGTCCTGGTCGCGATACGGCGTGACACCGAGTGCTGGCTGGAGATCACCACCCTGCTGATTCCCGGGCTCAACGACTCCGACGCCGAACTGCAGGCCCTGGCTCAATGGGTGGCGAACGAGCTTGGTCCCGACGTGCCGCTGCACTTTTCTGCTTTCCACCCGGATTACCGATTGACCGACCGACCACCAACGCCATTGCAGGTGCTGCGCCGGGCTCGTGAAATCGCCTTGGATGCTGGCCTNNCGTTGCCAGAACACGATTGCCGGCCGGTTTGCCAGCTACGAGTCAGCCTTTGGCAGCCGGCGCATTCCAGTTCGTCTGGCCAAGCCTTAGACCGCAGAGTTGGCTACAGGCGGTTGGCGCATCGCGCCAGCAAGGCGACAAGATCAGACGAAAGACCTGCCGCTACGCAATAACCTGATGCAAGCATCGACTACGGTCGGATCGAACAGCCGGCCACTGTTGCGACCGATTTCCTCTATTGCCGATTCGACGCCCAAGGCCGGACGGTATGGACGATGATTCATCATGGCCTCAACGACATCCGCGACAGCCAGGACCCTCGCCTCCAGCACTATTGCGTCACCCTTGAGGCCACTCGGATAGCCGCTACCGTCAAGGCGCTCATGATGCTGGAGAATCATCGCCGCAATTGGCCATGGAAAATCAATATCCTTGACAATGTTGTAGCCAACTTGGGAATGCGGCTTGATCAGCGCGAATTCGATGTCGCTGAGTCGGCCAGGACGGTTCAGAATCTCCGCCGGAATGTAGATCTTCCCGATGTCGTGGATCGCGGCACCACGCTGCACGCCGGTGACTTGCGCGTCGTCGAGACCCATTTCGCAGGCAATGGCCGAGGCCAACTGGCTAACCCGCTGCTGGTGCCCGGCCGTATAGGGATCGCGCGCCTCGATGGTCGTGGCGATCGCCTGAATCGTATCCTCCAGCGCCTTGGCCAGCCTATCAGCGCTCTTCCGTTGCTCGACACGAGCGCGAACTGTGACAATACCAAAGGCCAGATCGGCAGCCAGTTCGGCGAGGAGGCCCACCTCATCTTCGCCAAACACACCGGGCTCCCCTGCATAGATGTTGAAGGTTGCGATCACGCCGTGATCAATCTTGAGCGGCAGGGCAACACTCGAACGGTAGCCAAGTTGAAGCGCCAGCGCACGCCAGGGAGAGGAAGACGGATCGGCAAGATCCTCGACCCTCTGGATCTGCCCGCTGCGCACGGCCCGGCCGATCGGTCCCTGCCCCCGATTGGAGTCGGCCCAGGTCAAGTCAAGTGCGGCGACGAACTGGGCGGCGCGCTCGCCGAATTGCGCCACCGGCCGGATGCTCTGGGCCGAATCGTGTTCGACGTAACCGACCCACGCCATCGGGAAACCACCAGTTTCCACGACCACGCGGCACATGTCGCTGAGCAATTGGAACTCGTCAGTGGCATGAACCAATGTCTCGTTGCAACGGCTGAGGGTTCGCAGGAAACGGTTGCTCCGTTGCAGGGCCCACTCGGCGACTTTGCGTTCGCTGATATCCCGGGCACTGGTGGAAACGCCGCTGATCGCCCCCGAGGCGTCGCGAATTGGTGACAACGACAGCGAGACTTCGATCTGCCGGCCATCCTTGCGCTGCAGGGTTGTCTCATAATGGGTGACACTCTTGCCGTCGGCGATGACAGTCTGTAGTCCCGCGAGCTTGTCCCCGCGTCCTGCCAACAGCAAAACTCCCACCGGCTTGCCAACAATCTCCTCCGCGCTGTAACCGTACATCTTCGCCGCGCCACGATTCCAGGTCTTGATGCGGCCATCCAGTGTCGCGCCAACGATGGCATCGTCAGAGGATTCGACAATCGCGGCCAATTCTCGCCACACCGCCTCGGCCTGACGGCGCAGCCGGCGCTCGTTGGCTTCCTGCAGGGCGCGAGAGACTGCCGGAACCAGCTTGCCCAGGCGGTTCTTGATCACATAGTCCGCCGCGCCTCGGTGCAGTGTCTCGATCGCGAGCTCTTCACCCATAGCCCCCGAGACGAAGATAAAGGGCACGTCCGGCGCCTGCTCCAGGGCAATGCCTAGCGCCGCCATGCCATCGAAGGCCGGCAGATGGTAATCCGCCAGGATGATATCCGGCCGGAATTCCGCCAGCGCCGCGATGAAGCCGTCCCGGGTGTCTACACGCCGGTACTGAAAAACCATGCCAACCTTGCGCAGCACCTCCTCCGCCAACTCGGCGTCAGCCGGTTCATCCTCCAGAGACAAAATCTTCAGTTCTTCCGGCATCTCGATCACTCGGTCGGGCGCCTATTTAGCAGCAGCCAGTAAAGCCCGAGTTCGCCCACCACTTTGACGAACTCGTCGAACGATACCGGCTTGGCGATGTAGCTATTGACTCCCAGCCGATAGCACTCCTCGATATCGACCTCCTCCTTCGACGAAGTCAGCACCACCACCGGAATCAAGCGCGTTCGCTCGTCGGTTTTGATCCGTCGCAGTACCTCGATGCCGCTGAGCCGTGGCAGATGAAGATCCAGCAGCACCACCTTGGGCTGGTCGGCGCAATTTCGTCCGACGTAGGCGCCCTCCGCAAAGAGGAAATCGAGCGCTTCGGGACCATCCTTGACCCAGACCAGATTATTGATCAGGCAGTGCTTCTTCAGCGCCACCATGGTTAGTTCCGCATCGGCCGCCATATCTTCCACCAGCAGAATCTCGACCGCGTCACTTGACTGATTCATTGCGATTCTCCCTTGACCAAATGAAAATGCCGACCGAGACCATTCGCCAGGTACTCACGGGTGTTCCAGGTAAGAATGAAGAGGGCAAAAGCAACCGCGACGGTAACGACCTCGATCAGGCTGTGGAACAGGAGATAGCTATACAAACTGCTAAGGTAAAGCCCCAGGGTCGCCCCGACGACGGCGCCAATGTACGCAAGCTTTTCAGGAAGATTCAGGACGTTCGGCTCGTGCGACATTTCGGACCCTCGTGTGGCCCCTTGTTCAACAGCAGCCAGTAAAGCCCCAGTTCGCCCACCACTTTGACGAACTCGTCGAACGATACCGGCTTGGTGATGTAACTATTGACCCCGAGTCGATAGCACTCGTCGATATCGACGTCCTCCTTCGATGAAGTCAGCACGACCACCGGAATCGAACGGGTTCGCTCGTCGTTCTTGATCCGTCGCAGCACCTCGATACCGCTCAGACGCGGCAAACGCAGATCGAGCAGCACCACTTTGGGTTTGGCAGCGCAGTCGCGTCCGGCGTGGATGCCTTCCGCAAAGAGGAAATCGAGCGCTTCGGGACCATCCTTGACCCAGAGCAGATTATTGATCAGGCAGTGCTTCTTCAGCGCCAGCGTGGTCAGTTCCGCGTCGGCCGGCGTATCCTCCACCAGCAGAATCTCGACCGCGTCACTTGACCGATTCATTGCGATTCTCCCTTGCCCAAACGAACATGCCCACGGAGTCCATTATGAAGCCTCCTTCACCGACCGCGGCGGCAGCGAGAAGTAGAAGGTCGCGCCGGCGGCCACCTTGCCCTCGGCCCAGGTCCTGCCGCCATGCCGACTGATTACCCGGCGAACATTGGCCAGGCCGATCCCGGTGCCTTTGAATTCATCGACCCCGTGCAGGCGCTGGAAGACACCGAAAAGCTTGTCGATGTACTTCATGTCGAAACCGACGCCGTTGTCGCGCACGAAGACGGTGGTCTCGCCCTCCCTGCCCGGCTGACAACCGATCTCGATTTCCGCTCGAGGACGCGGCTGCGTGAATTTCAGGGCATTCGAAATCAGGTTGACCAGCACGACCCTCAGCATGGCGCGATCACCGGTCACCACGGGCAGCTCCGCGATGCGCCAGTCGATGACCCTGCCCTGCGTCTCCGCCTCGCATTCCCGGATGACCTCATGGACCAGGGTACCCAGGTCTATTTGCGTCTTCGCCATCTCGCTTCGCCCCATGCGCGAGAAGGAGAGCAGGTCGTCGATCAACGTGCCCATGCGCCTGGCGGCGTCCGATATGGTGGTCATGTAATGGCGGCTCTCTTCGTCGAGCGTCGGCGCCATCTTCTCTTCGAGCAGGCCGAGAAATCCGTCGATGTGCCGTAGCGGCGCGCGCAGATCGTGGGAGACGGAATAGGCGAACGCCTCCAGTTCCTTGTTCGCCGATTCCAGTTGCACTGTGCGCTCGGCAACGCGCCGCCCGAGGTCCTGGTTGAGCTCGCGAATTTCTTCCTCCGCCCGCCTCCGCTCGGTGATGTCTACGAATGACACGATTACCCGCGCTATCGCGCCGCCGTCGTCGTACTCCGGCTCGCCGTTGACCAGCACCCAGACAACCTCATCCCGATCCGGCCGGCTGATTCCGGCTACATAGCCCCTGAGCGGCTGCCGCGTCGACAATACCTTGCTCGCTGGATATTCGGCGACGGGCAGGATGGAGCCATCCTCGCGCAGAAAATGCCATTTCGCATCGATCAGCACACGGCCGAGAAGCTGGTCTTCGGAAAGCCCGAGTAGTGCCTGCGCCAGGGGATTGCCGATCAGGATGTGGCCCTGGCCGTCATGAAGCACGATGGCGGCCTGGACCTTGCCGATCAGTGACCGGTACCTTTCCTCGCTGCTGCGAAGCTCCGCTTCCCGCTCCGCCAGCGCGTCGAGCATGGCGTTGAACTCACGCGCCATCACCGCCGCCTCGTCAGTGCCGGCAACGTCTGATCTGGCCAGGCGGTTGCCGCCTCGCACCGCGTCGATGGTTTCCTGGACGGCATAGAGCCTGCGGGTAATCCCACGCCCCATGAGCCAGGCGACGACCGAGCCGACAAGAATGGCCGCTAACGCGTAGACGACGCCGTTGCGCGTGATGTCCGCAAGCCTCTCGCTGGCGGCCTTCTGTCCGATGCCGACACGTGCCCAGCCAACATGCTGCCCTCCGATCATGGCCGGCGTTGCAACATCGACCAGGGCTGAAGTCCCGGAAACAACTGTCTGGTGGGCTTCGCCGGGCAGATCAAGCAGATATGAGCCCAGCCTGGACTTGTTGGTATCGGCCAGCACGCGACCCTGTTTGTCCACCAGAATGGCAAAGAGCATCTCCGGATAGCGGTGCTGGACCTCCACCAGTTCCTGCAGGCCCGAGATGTCGTCGGCGGCGATCCATCCCGCGGCGGAAGTGGCAAGGCTCTGCGACAGCGCGGTCGCTTCCTCGACCTGACGATCCAGGAGCATGGCGCGTTGACGGTCAGTCAGATCGGCGATGAAAAGCGTCATCATCACCGCATGTACCGCGGCGACACCGACGATGAGCCGACCGCGGAGCGTACCGAACAGAAAGCGAGACAAGGCCTGGAAGGTCATCGCTGCTCCACAGGCCTCACCTCGCGCTCGAAGCGGGAGACGTATCGGCGTACCACGTCGTAGTCTTCGTCCGTGGCAGCAAGGAAACGCGCAGTTTCCATGCCGACGAGGATGGCTTTCCCCTCCACGCTGCCATCGAGCCCGAGCAGCAGCGCGCGGACCTGATCCCTCACCTCAACGGGCACGTCGTTACGCACCATGACAGAGTTGTTGATCAGCGACTCCGTTTCCCACATGACCTTCAGCTCTGCCGCTTCCTGGGGGTGTTCTTTCTGGAAGGCCCGCCATGGCGTCGGCCAGGTTGCGCCCGCCGCAGTCAGCTTCAGGTAGGCATTCATGATGGAGGACTCCTGGGAGCCGACGTAACGGTTCTGAATGTCGGTGTTGACGTTGATGCCGTGGCTGTGGAGAAAGTACTGCGGCATGATGCAGGCGGCCAGAGCCGTGGAAGAAGGATAGCTCACTGACTTGCCCTTCAGGTCGGCAGGATGTTTCAGGCCGCTGTCCCGGCGCACCACGAATATGCCCGTGAAGTCCCGCGGCTCGCCGGCCATGGCGATGACGCGGTAGCCGACCTTCATGGCCTGAAGGGTCTGCCACGGATTGGGAAGAATGAACTCGGGCTTCCTCGCCCCATATTTCTCTTCGAAGTTGGCGTAGTCCCGCGATGCCTCCAGAGTCAGCCGCGCGCCTTGCAGGCGGCCGTTTAGGCTATCGATGAGCGGCTGATACGCTTGTATCAGCTTGGCGGGATTGTGCAGGGGGTGCACCGCGAAGCGATAGGTGGCTACATCTTGAGATGCGGGTTGCGTTCCGAACTGCGGCCCCTGGCCTTCTGGCTCCGGGCTACAGCCGGCGAAAATCCCGAGCGCCAGCGCCAGCACGGCGATTGTCGTTCCAGGTCTATTCACCGAGTCTCTCCCATGGCTTCCGTGTCGGACGATCGCGGCAGCGAGAAGTAGAAGGTCGCCCCGACGTCGACCTGGCCTTCGGCCCAGGTCCGGCCGCCGTGCCGGCTGATTACCCGGCGAACATTGGCCAGGCCGATCCCGGTGCCTTCAAATTCATCGACACTGTGCAGGCGCTGGAAGACGCCGAACAACTTGTCGATGTACTTCATGTCGAAACCCACGCCATTATCGCGGACGAAAATGACGGTCTCGCCCTCACGGCCCGGCTGACAACCGATGCCGATTTCTACCCGCGCACGCGGCTGCGTGAATTTCAGGGCATTCGAGATCAGATTGACCAGCACAACTCGCAACATGGCACGGTCCCCGATCACCGTGGGAAGCTCGCCAATTCGCCAATCGACACCCCTGTCCTGCGTCTCCGGCTCGAATTCACCGATGACCTCCCGCACCAGAGCACCCAGGTCCACCTGGGACTTGTTCATCTCGAACCGTCCCGTCCGCGAAAAGGAGAGCAGGTCGTCAATCAACGTCCCCATGCGCAGGGCTGCGTCGGAAATAGTGACCATGTAGCGCCGACCCTCTTCATCCAGCGTCGAGCCGATCTTCTGCCTGAGCAGGCCGAGAAAGCCGTCAATGTGGCGCAGCGGCGCCCGCAGATCATGCGAGACGGAATAGGAAAAGGCTTCGAGTTCCTTGTTCGCCGCCGCCAGTTCGGCGGTGCGCTCCACCACCCGCTGTTCGAGTTCCTGATTAAGCTGGCGAATTTCTTCCTCCGCCCGTCTTCTCTCGGTGATGTCGGCAAGCGAAACAAGGACTTTTGAAAACGTTCCCTCGTAACCGGGACAAACGGCGTAGTAGACCGTCACATTGCGGAGGATGCCGGCAAGAGTCTTGACGACGGCGTCTCCCGTCATCTCGGTTTTTCCGTTCCACAGACAGACCAGTTCCTGCCGGAACGTATCGTATGATTCCGGCGTAAACGTGTTGGCCAGCCCCGCCAGCAGTTCCTCCTTGTTTGCAGCCGCGTGCAGAGTGAGCGCAGCCCGGTTTACATCGACGATCCTTGCCAAGTCTGCGCAATGACGAATGGTTTCAGGATGTTGATCGAAGTAGGTCTCGATATCGGTGACCCCCTCCCGTCTAAGGTCATCAAGAAGGGTCTTTACGTCGGAAAAGTCTTCCTCCCATATCGAAACCGGTGAGTTCTCGAAAACCATGTGATACCGGTCCTCGCTCTCGCGCA